>URRT01000079.1 GCA_900550355.1 uncultured Collinsella sp. | reverse complement strand
CGTGGATATCCGCCCCGCGGCGCCGCGCGCGGCGGCGAGCCGATGCGGCTCGCGCGTTCCCTCGTATACCCGATAGACCGTCTGCATGTGTATGCTAGCCCCTTACGCTCTGGTGAAAGTTTGTTTACTGAGGGGCATTCTCGCACGAAACATTCAGCCTATTTGCCCAGAGCGCATGTTGGTTTGGTGAGCGGCTCTAGTAGTCGGTGAAAGTGAGGGGGTTATTGGACTGCGACGAACTTCTTTGGCCTGCCGGCGTGGCGTTTTTGGGCGGCGTAGCGCTCGATGCTGTCTATCGTTATCATCCGACGGCCGTCGACGAGCTCAACATCGAGTTTTCCGGCTTTGACCAGCGCGGTAATCCGCGGAGCGGAGACTTTGAGGTCCAGCGCTGCGTCTTTAAATGTTCGGCACGCCGCTTCCCGAGCGTCCTCGTGGTCGATTTCGACTGAAAGGGCCACGACCTCGGCCGAGTGTTCGTACCCTGCCGGAGTCAAACCGTTGTTGAGGTCGTCGGCCAAAAACGCCATCAGCGCCTCGGTGGCATGGGCAATCGCTTCTTCGCGCGTATCGCCATCGGCAAAGGCGCCGGGAATCTGCGGGAAGCTGGCGCAGTAACCGTCGTCTTCTTTTATGAGAACGCAGTCATAGGTAAATCGCTGCCTCATTTTGCCTCCAACTACCATCCAGTTTGGCGACGAATACTTGCCCACGTGCCCTTCTTTGGTCGATCACCGCCAGAGCCGTTCACGGTGACAACACGGTCACCAGAAACATACTTAGCATGACTACCGACTTGCGCGACCTTCACGAATCCATCGTGCTTGAGTAGGGCAATGATTTCCCGAAAGGTAGGAGGTTGCATGGGCCGACCTCTTTCAGCCGTCCTAATTATAAACTACTTTATAATTTTTGCTAACCAGTTAATGAATATTACTGGCGCTGTTTGGGCTCGGTGACGATGGCTCGGACGATGCGGGGGCGATCGGTGAGGTCGCGGACGATGCGCACGTCCGAGAGACCCGCCTGGCGGCAGAGCTCGGCAGCGGCGTCGAGGGCACCCTCGTAGAGCTCGCAGGCAAACAGGCCGCCGGCGCGCAGCATGTAAGGCGCCGCATTGAGCAGGCGGCGGAAGATATCGAGGCCGTCGGCGCCGCCCTCAAGCGCCAGGTCGGGCTCGAAGTCCTTGACCTCGTGCGGCAGTGAGCGCATGACGTCGGTCGGAATGTAGGGCGGATTGGAGACAAGCACATCAAAGGTGCCCCACTCTTCGCGGGGAATGGAACTCACCAGGTTGGTGAGGCTAAAGGCGACCTCATCGGATGTGAGACCGAGCGCGTCGCGGTTTTTGGTGGCCAGATCGATAGCGCGCGGCTCGATATCGGTGGCGGTGCAGGTAACGTGGCCGCGGCGCTCCCAGGCAAGGGAGAGCGAGATGCAGCCCGTGCCGCAGCCGACCTCGAGAACGCGGGCGATGCGGGGCTCGGCTGGGGCAGGCGAAGCGGCATCCTGAGCTGAAGCCGTCTCCTGGTCGGCACCCTCGATGGCGATGCCGTATTCGTCGAGCTCGGACTCGGCGGCTTCCGCGACTTCGGCTTCTGCTGCCTGCGCGGCGGCTTCCTCGGCCTCGCGGTCGGCCAGCTCCTCGGCATAGGCACGGCTGCCGAGCACGTCGCTACCCAGCGCAGCCTCATCGGCGGCCCGCCGGGTGGCGGGGCGGCGCGCTGCAGTACCGCGTTCGTCTGCCAGCGCGGCCTCAGCCTTGCGTGCCTCCTCGACCTCATCGTTCCAAGGCAGCTCAACACGCTGACGGGCAGCAGCCTCGGGGCTCAGCACCTCGGCATCCAGATAATTGAGGACTTCCTCGACGAGCATCTCGGTCTCGGGACGCGGAATGAGCACGCCGGGGGCGCACGTGACGTCGATCATGCGAAACTGCGTGCTGCCGGTGATGTACTGCAGCGGTTCACCTTTAGCGCGACGAACAACGGCCGCGTGCATGGTCTCGAGCTGAGCCGCGTTAAGCGTCTCGTCCATGCGCATATATAAGTCGATGCGTGCCAAACCCGTGGCAGCGCAGAGCAGCCACTCGGCAGAAAGACGGGGGTGCTCCTCGCCGCGCTCGGCCAGGTACTCCTTGGTCCACTCGAGACAACGCTTGATGGTCCAGATCTCGTTTGCCATGGGGCCCTCCCCTCTTAAGCGCCGGGCGGCGCGCGAATGTCGGAGCAGATTGTAAGCGAGGCTAGCGCTTGGCAAGGGGCGATTGAAGGCAATTATCGAGAATCAGCCCAGAATTTTGCACCGGGCTCGCTCAAAGTGTTCATTCGCCGACGTCTAGATTTGCATTCGTCAAGCTTTTGGCAAGGTTGACCCAAAACTGACCAATATCTAACCAAGAACTTGCCACATCGCTTGACGCGCGACCCATCAAAAATCGCTCCGCGACTTCTCGGACGATTTTTCGAGCAATATTTTCGGCAGAAGATGCACGCTATTAATTACTTTGAGCAGGTAGGCAGTTTAGTTTCTAACAAAGCAGATTAAATAAACTCGAAAAGTAATTTACCCAGCCTAGTCATTTAAGAACGTCCCCAATGACTACCTAGGAACACCCAATGGCTACATCTAAGGCGCCGCAGGTTGAGCATAAGTCAGCGAAAACGCCCCTAAGCGAGCAAGGTGACGTGAAAGAGGAGGGAAGCGTACTTCGGTACGCGACCGACGATTGAACGTCAGATTGCCGCTTAGGGGCGTTTGCAGCGTCGAGCAGTTACGGCGTTTGGTAAAACGCCGTAACCCACTACACAGCCTGCGCCAGCTTCTCGGCTCGCTCGGCGGCGGCGAGTGCCTCGATCACGGTGCCGAGCTGATCGCCCAGAAGGACGCCGTTGTAGGTGGAGTTGAAGCCGATGCGGTGATCGGTCACGCGGTCCTGGGGCTGGTTGTAGGTACGGATCTTCTCGGAACGGTTGCCATGGCCGATCTGGCTCTGGCGCTCGGCACCGAGCTCGGCCTGCTGCTTCTCGAGCTCCATCTCGTACAGACGGGCACGCAGCATCTGCATGCAGACCTCGCGGTTCTGGATCTGGGAACGCTGCTCCTGCGACTGCACCACGGTGTTGGTGGGCAGGTGGGTGATGCGCACGGCGGAGTAGGTGGTGTTAACGCACTGACCGCCAGGGCCGGAGGCGCAGTAGGTGTCGATGCGCAGGTCGGACTGGTTGATCTGGACGTCGATTTCCTCGGCCTCGGGAAGCACGGCGACGGTAGCCGTTGAAGTCTGGATGCGGCCCTGGGACTCGGTCTTGGGAACGCGCTGGACACGGTGCACGCCGGACTCGTACTTCATAACGGAGTAGACGCGGTCGCCCTCGACCTTGAACTCAATGGACTTAAAGCCGCCGGCCTCGCTGGGGCTGGAATCGAGCACGGTGGTCTTCCAGCCGCGCGACTCGCAAAAGCGCTGATACATCTTGTACAGGTCGCCGGCGAAGATGGCCGCCTCGTCGCCACCGGCAGCGGAGCGGATCTCGACGATGGTGTTCTTGTCGTCGTTGGGGTCGCTCGGGATGAGCATGTACTTGATGTCTTCCTCGAGTTGGGGGAGCTTGGCCTCGTTTTCGGAGATGTCCATCTGGAGCATCTCCTTCTCATCGGCATCGGTGGTATCGTGCAGCATTTCCTTGGCGGCCTCGATGTCATCGAGTGCGCCGATGTACTCGCGCGAGGCGGCGATGAGGTCGGACTGGTGCGCGTACTCCTTGTTGAGACGCGTGAACTCCTTAATATCGGAGGCGACGGCCGGGTCGGAGAGCTTCTTCTCGAGCTCCTCGTAGGCCTTGATGATCTTTTCGAGCTTGTCGCGCATGGCGGGACTCCTTTATATGCGTGAAGGTGAAAATCGGCAGAGTTGATGGGGCGCGCGGCGCCACTGCGGGGGTAAGCCCGGCTAGAACATGTCGATCTTCAGATACATGCGCATCCCTTCGCGTATGGGGTACATAGTTGCGGTCTAACCCATACATGATAGCGTGCGCAGGCAAACCTGCATATAACCCGCACGGATTGGTGCAAACAAACCTGACCCCGTTGCACCAAGAGTTTGCTTTTTGACTAGAGCGTTTGGAGTAGAGCGACGAGGAAGCGGATGCCCTGGAGGTAGGCGCGGCGGGTGATGCGCTCGTTGGTGCCGTGGACGCCGCGATCACACTCGTCGTCATCAACCACAAAGGCCGAGAAGCGAATGCACTCAGGGCAAATGTGCTGGTAGTTGGCAGCGTCGGTCGCACCGATCACGGTCGAGGGCACAATTGCCACTGGCTCGAATGATCCATTATCCTCCGTCCCCTTTGGATCACAGAAATAGCGGGCGGCGATGGAGCGAACCGCCTCGAGGCCGGGGCCACCGATGCGCGGGGACGGCGAGGGTTCGGAGCTGCCGGGGCCTAGCTCCACTTCGACACGACCGGCAAGGTCCGCCCCGGCAACCGCCTCACGGCAGCGCGCCACAACGTCGGCCACGCTCGTGCCCTCGAGCATACGGAAGTTGATGTTGGCCCACATATCCTGCGGCATTACGTTGGCGCCGGTGCTGCCACCCTCGATCTGCGTGGGTGCGCAGGTGGTCGTCACCAGCGGATAGAGCTTCTTGCTGGCGAGGCAATCGCGGACAATGGCGCCCCCGTTGGCGGCAATTTCATCCGCCGTGTAGAGCCCCAGCTCGACGAGCTGGGCGGCAAGCAAATCGGTCACGCGCGTCGGCCACTCGATATCGCAGATTGCGGTGATGGCACGGCTGAGCACCTCGAGCGACGTGCCGCCGTAGGGGTTGGAGGAATGCCCGCCCACGCTCTTTGTCTTGAGCACAATGTCGGCATAGCCCTTCTCAGCCAGGTCGGCGTGCATGAGCCAACCCTCGCCCGCGCTGTACTCGGCATCCGAAACGATGCGGTAGTCGCCCTCGTCGATCAGGAACTCGAGCTCAACACCGCGCTCCTCGAGCGCACGGCCGATGGCGCCTGCGCCGCACTGCGTCGTCTCCTCGTCCTGGCCAAAGGCCAGGAGCAGCGTCCGCTCGTGCTGCCAACCGTGCGCCAGCGCATACTCGACAGCCTCGAGAATGCCTGCGACCTGGTCCTTCATGTCGATCGCTCCACGGCCCCAGATGTAGGTGTCGTCCACGTGCCCGCTAAAGGGGGCATGCGTCCAGTCAGCCTCGGTGCCCGGCACCACGGGAACCACATCCATGTGGCCCATGAGCATAATGGGCTTGAGGTCAGGGTCGGAACCGCTAAGCGTCACCAATAGCGAATGGTCGATAAGCTCGACCTCGCCCGCCGCAAATACGTACGGCCAGGCCTGCTGCATATAGGCGCGCAGGTCGTCGAAAGGTTGCCAGTCCACCGCCTCGGCATCCATGCTCGAGACGGTCGGAAACGACAGAACGCGGCCCAAGCGCTCGCACGCGCCTGCCTCGTCTATATCGGCAAAATCGTCCTCATGCGCAAAGAAGCGCCAAACCTCGGCCATGACATCCTTTCGATTGTGATGACGAGGGCCGCCCCACGGGAGCGGCCCTGCCACATAAGCGTTTGCGGTCGGTTATTTGTCCTCCAGATAACGAGAGAGGAACTCGCGCGTGCGCTGGTGTTTGGGGTTGCCGAAGAGCTCGGCCGGCGCGGCGTCCTCGAGCACCACGCCCTTGTCCATAAAGACCACGCGGTCGGACACGGTTCGGGCAAAGGCCATCTCGTGCGTGACGACGACCATGGTCATGCCGTCGGCAGCGAGCTTGCGCATGACCTCGAGCACCTCTCCCACGATCTCGGGGTCAAGTGCGGAGGTCGGCTCGTCGAACAGCATGATCTGCGGATTCATGCACAGGGCGCGTGCGATGGCTACGCGCTGTTTTTGACCACCGGACAGGCGACCCACGGCGGCGTGCGCGAACTTTTCGAGTCCCACGCTCGTCAGATGCTCCATCGCAATTTTTTCAGCCTCGGCCTTGCTCATCTTTTTGAGCATGACGGGCGCGAGCGTGCAGTTGTCGAGCACGTCCATGTTGTTGAACAGGTTAAAGCCCTGGAACACCATGCCGATGTCCTCGCGGAGTTTATTGATATTGCAGCGCTCGGCCGTAAGGTCCTGGCCGTGGAACCAGATGTGGCCCGCGTCCGGGGTCTCGAGCAGATTGAGGCAGCGCAGGAAGGTCGACTTGCCCGAGCCCGAGGCGCCGATAATGGTGACGACCTCGCCGGGGTTAACGGACAGGTCGATGCCCTTGAGTACCTCGAGCGAGCCGAAGCTCTTGCGCAGGCCCTCGACGCGGATGAGCGGCTCATTGGTCTGTGCGGCGGCCGCAACGCCGGTAGTGGCGGTATCTGCCATGATGATTCTCCTCGTCTTAAGCCTAGTTAGAGCTGGGCAGCGTGGCCGGAGCCTCGGCACCGAGCTTTTTGCCAAAGGCTTCGAGCAGGCGGCTCGCCACGAGCGTCAGGATCAGGTAGACCACGAGCGCCACGCAGTAGACCTCCATCTGGCGGTAGTACACGCCGGCGACCGTGGTAGTAGCGTACATAAGGTCGAACACGCCGATGACCGAGAGCACCGACGAATCCTTGATGTTGATGATGAGCTCGTTGGTGAGCGCCGGAATCGCATTTTTAATGCCCTGGGGGAACACGACTTTGCGCATGGCCTGCCACTGCGACAGGCCCAGCGATCGCGCCGCCTCGGCTTGGCCGGGATCGATGGACTCGATGCCGCCGCGCAGGACCTCCATCATGTAGGCGGTGGAGTTGAGCGAGATGGTGACGAGGCCGGCGGTGAAGGTACTCCAGATCTGGTTGGCCTGGGCGGTCTCGAAGCCCATGCCGCGCAAAACGGTGAAGCCCGCGTAATAGATGAGTAGGCCCTGGACCATCATGGGCGTACCGCGCACGATGGTGGAATAGATGGTCGCAAAGCCGCGGCCGATACTCTTAAAGAAGCGCACCAGGTCGTTGTCCACGCGGTCGAAGGTCTGAATACGCAGGAACACAAAGAGCAGCGCCAGGAAGAATGCGATGACGGTGCCGAAGGTGGCAAGCGCGATGGTGATCTCGATGCCGCGGATGAAGAAGTCGCCGCTCTTGTAGGTCATGTAGACCAGGCTCGACAAAAAGTCGCTGGGGTTGGAATCCGAGACAATGCTCACCTGCACCAGGTCGATAAACGACATGACGCAGCGGTCGATAAAGAAAACTGCCGCGATGGCGACCACGACGTAGCTGCCTAAACGTGCTCCACGACGGAAACGCTCGGATGCGAACGGCGACTTTTCGCGATAGTCGCTCCAGTGCATAAGCTTGGTGACCAGCGCCGCCGCCGACACGACGAGCCACGCCCACAGGATTGCCCAAAGGCAATCTTGAAACACGCCCGTGGGAGCCAAGAAGCTCAGCGGTGTGGGGTTGCGCTGGCTAAACGCCAGGCCGAGCGCCGCGATAACGCTCGTGCCCAGGTACACATAACGGTGGTCGGCCTTGATAAAGGAGGCCAGACGATTGATGGTTTTCATGCTGCCTCCCTATGCCGGCTGGCGGTCGAGGCACGCGTCCCACATTTGGTCGCGCTCCTCTTGGCTAATGCCCTTGAGTGTCTTGTCGATGAGCTCAAGGAGCTTGTCCGAGCCCTTGCGGCAGCCGACGTTTGCCGCGACCTCCTGCTTAAAGCCCTCGCCCTCGGCAAAATGAATGGGGACGATGCCCGGGTTTTGGGCCATATAGCCCTTCTCGTTCTCGGTGTTATAGGTCACGGCGTCGCACGTGCCCTGCAGCAGGTTCGAAAACACCGTGGGAACCGAATCGACCGGGTTCTTGTGGACAACGCCCGGAATCTCGTCGATGACGGTATCGAGCATGGTGTCCTTTTGCCCGAGAACCGTGGCACCGCTGAAGTCGCTGAGCTTGGTGGCGTTTTGGTAGGGCGAGCCCTCTTTTACGAACAGGCCAAAGTAGCCGATGAAGTACGGGTCGGAAAAGCCGACGGACTCCTCGCGCTCGGGCGTGGCGCTCATACCGGCGATGATGAGGTCGATCTGGCCGTTGTTGAGCGAATCGATAAGGCCCGAGAAGCTCTGTTTGACGGCAACGGGCTCGCCGCCGAGGGCCTTGCAGACGATCTTGGCGATCTGCACGTCGTAGCCGTCGGCATAGGCGCCCTGCACGTTGTCGATGGGGATGGTGTACTCGCTGGCCTCGGAGACCTGCCAGTTGTACGGAGCGTAGGCCGCCTCCATGCCAATGCGGATCTTATCCTTGCCGATAACGGAATCGGACAGGTCGTCGCGACCGCCGCCCGTCGTGGGCTGAACCACCTTGAGCGTTGACGGGCGCTGACAGCCGGCAAGCGCGCCGGCGACGACGGAAGCGCTCGCAGCGAGAGCGCTACCCAAAAAGATGCGACGGCTGCATACCGGCTGGCGCTGCGCATCGCACTGTTGGGGAGAATGCATAATCTGCCTTCCCTGTTGAATCGTATGCTGACGACTTAACAGGATATACGCCAGCGACCAGCAGCGCAGCACAAGCTCGAAAAATTAATAGACACACGGTAATCATTGGGGACGCCGATGTTTTGGCAATGCCGGCGAGCGACGTCCAGAGCGAACAAGTGGCATGAAAAAGGGGCTTATAGGACAAAATGTGTGTCCCGATAGAACACCCGTTTCCATCCATTAATC
>URRT01000078.1 GCA_900550355.1 uncultured Collinsella sp. | reverse complement strand
CGGTCGATGATTTCAATCCTGCGGCTAGCCGATGTTCTTCGCAAATAAATGAGGCGCACATCCGCCAATCCAAACACAACGCCACCGGCAACTCCCCTATTCAACAATAAAGCCCCGCCAACCGCAATCCCCAAGGGAACCGCGATTAACGGGGCTCAAGCGCACTCCTCCAAGGGATAACGCTCGCAACACGAACAGCTCAGCCGAGCAGCGCGTTACTCCTCCCAGTAAGCATCTGCAAGCAGCTTAAAGCAGATCTTCTTGACCGGCTGTGCGCCATCGCCCGGGAACTCGAGCGTGGGCATGTGAGGCTCGCCGGCAACAAACAGCGCGAACTTGTCGTCGGCAAGATCGCCGGCGATCGAAGCATCGGAATCGACCAGATCGTAGTCGTCCTTCTCGTCAAACTCCTGAACCAACGTCAGGCTGCCCGTGGCAACCTTAAAGGCCTCGCGACCCTCGACATCGATCTGCAGGTCGTGATAGCGCTGATGCGTCTCATAGTGAGCCTCGGCCTCGGGACGCGTCGTGGGAGCCATGACGTTCGCATAGACCTTGTCGCCCAGAATCGGATGGCTGCCGACCTCGAGCTCCGCCGGGTCGTTCTCCTCGAGCCAGTCGATCAACACGTCGAGGCCCTTGAGCATTCCGCGATACTCCTCGATATCGCCCAATGCACCGTAAATCATCTAAATCCCCTCTCGGATCGCTTCTTTGGCGGCTACTCGGCAAACGCGTTACCGACGCTGTTGCCACCCACATACGCCTCGACCAGGGTAAGGTCGGGATTGAACACGACAAACTCGGCGTCGCGCCCCGACATAATGCTACCGCACTTGTCGTCGACATGAGCTAGCAAGCGATGCCGGGGCCGTCACCCAAGCTCTTACAGCTCGGTCACGACAACGCCGTTGTAGACCTCGTCCCAACGGTCCATGACCAGATGGCCGGTCATGGGATCCATGGCATTGAGCTTGCCGCAGGTGTTGGCGGTACGCAGTACCGTCTCGTCGTCTGCGCCAGCAGCGATGGCATGCGCGAAGCCTGCGATAGTGGAGTCGCCAGAGCCCGTAGCGTTAACGGCGGGGATATCGGGAGTCTTGGCGCGGAACGCACGGCCATTGTGGAAGCCCACGGAACCGGCGGCACCCATGGACACGACGACCCAGGGGATATCGGAGAAGCGGGCGTCAGAGGCAAGTGCGGCGCGGAGCTCGTCCACATCGTCGGTGGTAAAGCTCGTGCCCAGAAGGCCGTTAATCTCGGTCAGATTAGGCTTGACCAGCTCGGGCTTAATTTCGGACTTAAGGGCGGCCTCGAGCGAAGCACCCGAGGTATCGAGCAGCACCTTGGCGCCGGCGTTCTCGGCAATGCCCGTGATCTTGGCATAGTAGTCCGCCTCGACGCCGCGGGGCAGCGAACCCGAGATGGTGACGACATCGGCCTTGCCTGCAAGCTCGGCGAACTTTGCAGTAAAGGCATCGAGCTCCTCGGGGGCAATTGTCGGGCCACTCTCGAGCAGCTCAGTCTGGTTGCCGGCGTGGAGGATGTTGAGGCAAATGCGAGTCTCGCCCTTGATGGGCACAAAGTCGTTTTTAATACCGTTGGCGTCCATGAGCTCAGCCATGTAGGCGCCCATGTGGCCGCCGAGCAGACCTGTTGCCACAACGTCGTCGCCCAGCTGACCCAGCACACGGGCCACGTTGAGGCCCTTGCCGCCAGCGGTCTTTTCGGGCGTCACACGGTTGACGTCGTCGATAACGAGCTCATCGAGCTGATAGCGCGTATCGACAGACGGGTTCATCGTAACGGTGAGGATCATTTTTAGCTCCTTATCTCGCAGGCTCCTTGTGCCTCGCGATACGAGTCGACAAAACGGAATTACAGAATCTCAATCGTGAACGAGCGAACGACGGTCTCCTTGGGCTTTGCGACAAGGCAGCCGCGCTTATGCTCAAGCACGTCGTCCTCATCGGAGCAGGTCGAAAGGCCGCCCCAGGGCTCAACCGCCACAAAATCGCCCTCGGGCTTGCTCCACACAATGAGATATGGGAAGCCCTCAAAGCTCAGGCGGACGCCCTTGTCCTCGCCCTTTTTGGAAAGCGTGACCTGACAGCTCTCGAGCACGTCAAAGATGGTCTCCGCAAAATCGAAGAGCTCATGTGACAGAGGCAGCGTCTTTCCCACCATGGGGTTCTTGGAGCGATTGGTCACGTCAATCAAGCCAGTCGAGGGAACGGCGGTGCAGAGCTCCGCAGCCTCGTCTTTCTCAAAGCGCAACTCGTAGTCCGTATAGGCCTCGCCCTCATCGAGCGGACACCTAAAGCCGGGATGACCGCCGATAAAGAACGGCATGTCCTCGGTTCCCTCGTTGGTCACCTCATAGGAGACGCGAACGGCATCCCCCTCAAGCGTATAACGAGCGACAAGCTTAAACGGATACGGATAATCGCTCAGCAGCGCGGCGTTATCCTCCGAAGCCAGGCACATCGCCAGCTCGTTCTCGCTCTGGCTCAGCAGCTTCCACTCCTGTTTGCGCGCAAACCCATGGCGAGCGAGCTTTACATGATGCCCGGCAAACGTCATGGCGTTGTTATCGCGCAAGCCTCCGCAAATCGGGAAGCAAATCGGTGCCTGGCCGGACCACACGGCGGGATCGCCCTGCCACAGATACTCGCAACCTCCGGCCTTGATCGAGGTAAACGAACCACCAGCCGTGGACACCTTAATAGAAATCGAATCGTTGGAGAGAGCGTATTCCATTGCCCATCCTTTCGAACAACTGCTTTTTGCTCGCAAGTACCCGTCTCGGCCCTAACCAAAGGACAAACCCGCACGTTCATCGATGCGTCCGGTATCCCAGCCATGTAACGGGGTACCATACAGACATTGATGCAATTACAGCTGAAAGGCCTTCTTATGCGAACCATCATCCTCTACGCCTCGCGCCATCACGGCAATACGAAAAAGCTCGTGGACGCCATCGTCGAGGCACACCCCGAGATCGATACCCTCGACGTCAAGGCACTCGGTAAAAACGAGTATCCCAACCTGCACGAATATCATCTGATCGGTGTCGCCACGGGCATCTATTACTCCGAGATCGACAAGGACATGGCACGAGTGCTCACGAACGTGCTGCAGCCGCAGGACAAGGTGTTTGGCCTTATGACCTACGGTGGCAAAAACAAGTGGTACGGCAAGGATATCGATGGCATCTGCCGCATGAGGCAGGCCATCTTTATGGGTGTCTACGGCTGCCCCGGCTTTGATACGTGGGGGCCGTTCAAACTCGCCGGCGGTGTCCAAAAGGGACACCCGACCGCTGAGGAAATTAAGGGCGCCGTCGACTTCTTCGACAAGATCGAAGACGAATATGGCGATATCATCGTCGAAGAGTACGCCAAGCGCGAGAAGCGTCTAGCATACGAGAAGGAGCATCCTGCAGGAGGCCTGGTGGCCGGCGTCAAGCGCACGGCAAAGAAAATCGCTAACAAGCTGTAACTGTGAAGGTGCTTTTGAGCGTTCAACCCATACGGCGGGGCCGAGCAGAATCGGGGCCGCCCTCCTTGACGGCAAGAGCAGATTCGGGCCCGCCGTCTTTTTCTATCGTTACTCGGTAAAGGCGTTGCCGACGCTCTGGCCGCCAACATACGTCTCGACGAGGGTAAGCTCATGGTCGAACACGACAAAGTCGGCGTCGCGACCCGGCATGATGCTGCCGCACTTATCCTCGATGTGCGCGGAGCGTGCCGGCACCTCGGTTGCCATACGAATGGCGATATCGGCGCTGGCGATGCCCCAGTCAACGATGTTCTTGACGCCCTGGGCAAGCGTGAGCACCGAGCCGGCAATGCTCTTGCCGTCGGCGAGCCAGCACAGGTTGTCCTTCATGATGACGTCCATGCCACCACTGGTGTAGCTGCCCTCGGGCATGCCGCCGCAGCCCAGGCAGTCAGTGATGAGCACCGTGTGTTGCCAGCCCTTTGCCTGCAGCAGCGCCTTGATGGCGGCAGGGTTAACGTGCTTGCCGTCACAGATGATCTCGGCGTAGGTCTCGGGCGTGGACATGGCAGCGCCCACGACACCGGGCTCACGGTGATGCAGCCCGCGCTGACCGTTATAGGTATGCGTAAAGCAGCTGGCACCGGCGTTGATGGCGGCGATGCACTCATCGTAGGTGGCGTCGGAGTGACCGATGCTGGTCACCACACCCTTGGCGTTCAGAGCAGCCGCATAAGCAGCGGCACCGTCGCGCTCGGCCGCCATGGCGCTCTTAACGATGCGACCGCCCGCAGCCTCCTGCCACTGATCGAAGACCTCCTCGGAGGGATCGATAAGATAAGCGGGGTTCTGCGCGCCCACGTGCTTCATGGTAAAGAAGGGGCCCTCCAGATAGATGCCCTGAATGCGAGCACCGCAGAAGTCGGGGCCGCGACCCTCGTCCGCCTGGGCGATGGCGGCGCAGGCATCCTTGATCTGCTCGACGCCATCGGTGAACGTCGTGGGCAGCCAGCTGGTGGTACCGCGACGGGCGAGCTCGGTCGAGCTGATATCAATGCCCTCGGGATCGTTATCGGTAGTCGAGTGGTTATAGAAGCCATGGATGTGAGTATCGACCATACCCGGTGCGATCCACGATCCCGTGTAGTCCTTGATCTCGCAAGAGGGCTCGTCGGCCTGCCAGGCGCCAAAAACGCCATCCTCGACCATAAGATAGCCGCCCAGTTGCGGGCCTGCCGGCAAGAAGAACTTGTCAGCCTTAATTGCGTACGTGCTCATATGCACTCCTTGCTTCTAAAGCAGTTGACTGTGGTAATGCTTATACCCGGTCCATGTAAAAACAAAAAGCGCCCGCCCGCCGTTATGAGCGGACGGGCGCCCTTACAGGGGGACGCGATTAAGCGGTGAAGGGGTGAATCGTCACGCCCTTAACCACGCGGTTGACCGTGCCGGTGGGGCTCGGCGTATCGGGCGTGTTGCCCACGCGCACGGAGTTGAGCAGGCTGATAGCCTGGGCAAACATCACGAACGGCAGGGCAAGGTAGCCCTCGGGAAGCGCCTCGTAGCCCTTAAAGGTGAAGGACTCGCCCTCGTAGACGGTAGCGCCATCCTGCTGAACGGCAACGGTGTGCTGAGCGATCTTGTCGCCACCGATCTCGTTGAGGATGTCGATGTCGTACTGACGGGTGTAGGCGTCGTTGTTGACGAACACGAAGACGAGCGTCTTATCGTCGACGAAGGACTTAGGTCCGTGACGATAGCCCATGGAGGTGTCGTAGGAAGTAGCAACCAGACCGTGAGCGAGCTCGAGGATCTTGAGCTGGCTCTCCTGGGCAAGGCCACCGAAGGAGCCAGAACCCAAGTAGGTCACGCGGTTGAAGTCGCCAGCCAGGTAATCGGCGATCTCAGGCTCACGGGAGATGACCTCCTCGCCCATCTTGGCAATCGTCTCGACCCACTCGGCCTTCTGCTCGTCAGAGGCAGTGTCGAAAATAAGGGTGGAGAGCAGGGTCATGCAGGAATAAGAACCGGTCATGGCGAAGCCCTTGTCGTTGGCGCGCGGAATGAGCAGCGTCAACGCATTGGGATCATCGGCAGACTCGACGGCAAGCTTGCCCTCGGGAGCGCAGGTGATGTTGAGGAACTTGACGTTGTGGACGAGCTCCTTGGCAACGGCAACGGCGGCAAGGCTCTCGGGGCTGTTGCCAGAGCGGGCAAAGGAAACCACGAGCGTGGGATCCTCGGCGCGCAGGAAATCGCGCGGAGCGCTCACGATGTCGGTCGTGGCGATGGGCTTAAAGTCGTAGAGATCAGTGTTGCCAGCGTGACGCAGGTACGGGGCGCAGGTATCGCCAACGTAGTCGGACGTACCGGCACCGGTGAAGACAACGGACAGACGGCCCTCGCCCATAGCGCGAGCCTCGGCCAGGAAGGCCTCGATGGCCTCCTTGTTCTCGCGATAGATGTTGAGCGTATCACGCCAAAGCTCGGGCTGCTGAGCAATCTCCGCCGTGGTGATCTGGGCGCCGAGCTCGGTGAGCTCCTCGACACTCTTCTCGAACATTTCTAATACCTCTCTCTAGAAGTAATCCTCTGACGTGCAATTATACACTTCGGTTGGTTATCTGGTAGTAACCAGTAAAATGCAAAGAATCACCATATGGAAACGATGCGAGCACTAGTTACTGCGCTGGTGGTAAACCTTGTATTTAAACTGATCGGCACGAGCAACCGAGAGTGTGTACTCCACTACCTCGTTTGACTCGTTATACGTAGTCCTGATCAAATCGAGCACAGGCGAGCCCTCGACAATTCCCAAAAGGTGGGCATCGGTGGGACGGGCTATGCTCGCATAGAACTCCTCTTCGGCCACGCGAATCTTTTGCTGAAAGTCCTGCTCAATCACATCGTAAAGCGGCTTACGCTCCAGCAGCGGTCGCTTTAGGGACAGAAATTGACGAACCGGAAGATAGCTGCGTTCGACCATCATGGGCATGTTGTCGGCAGAACGAAGGCGCTTGAGCTTAAAAATGCGATCACCGATGCGCAATCCCATATGCTCGGCCAGATTCTTATCGGCCTCCATCTCGCAAAACTCGAGAATCGTGGTCTCGGGTTCTCGACCCATCGCGCGCATCTGCTCGGTAAAGCTGTAGGACTGCATAAGATTGGTTGCTTTTGCCGAACGGTCGGTCACAAAGGTACCGCGACCGTGCTGCCGAACCACCAGTCCTAAACGCTCCAGTTCCTGCAGAGCCAGGCGTACCGTAGTGCGCGAGAGACCATAGCGCTCCGAAAGTTCGCGCTCGGAAGGAATCATGTCACCGGCGCGATATTCATGGTCAATCTTTTCGGTCAGAATATCGACCAGCTGATCGTACAGCGGTTGCTTACGCGCTCCGATCGCCATCCTATCCTCCCTTTTGCTCGAATTCGGCTAACTACCTAGGGTGTTATGCATTATCTGTCTGCCACACCCGAATCATTAAGAAAACAAAAGCCGCGCGCTCTTTCGAGCACGCGGCTTTTAACATACACATGGCTTAAGGGGTCGGGGTGTGAGCCGCGTAGGGACACACCCCTCAAGCTAGAGCCTTACCAGATGCTCGGCCAGAGACCAAGCGGGCCAGCGCCCAGGATGCCAAGGACGAAGAGCAGGAGAATGCCCTTGGTCGGGGTCCAGCTGTGCTTAGCGAACATGTAGTAAAGCAGCAGCGTAAGCATAAGCGGGACGAGCTTCGGGACGATGGTGTTGAGGGTGTCGGCAACAGAGAAGTTGACCGGATCCTCGGTAACGGTGCCGTAGGTCACGGACTCCATGCCGTTACCCAGATCGGTGACGCCGCACTCGACAGCGTTGCCGTCGGCATCGGAAGCGGTAAGGGCGTTGCCGTCCTTATCGGTCATGGCGATGGTACCGGCCTCAGCGGTCTCGGTATCGATGCCCTCCATACCGGTGAAGTTCTCGGCCTCCTTCTCGGAGACGATCACGGTAGTAGCGGAGAGACCACGGGTGGTGCCGTTGGGGATCTGGAGGTTGATCTGGGTGCCACCCATGGTGACGACCAGGCAACCGACGACGAAGACGCCCATGATGGAAGCGGCACGCGTGAAGGCCTGCATGTTGGCGGTCAGAGCGTCAATAGCGCTGGTGCCAAGCTTGTAGGACCAGTTCATGAGCCAGAAGCGCAGAGCGAACTGGACGACGTTGAAGATCACCAGGAAGATGATCGGTGCAGCGGCGTTGCCGTTGATGGCCATGTTGGAGGTGATGCCGGCCGTGATAGGCACGAGCGTCAGCCAGAACAGGGCGTCACCGATACCACCGAGCGGGCCCATTGCGGCGACGCGGACGGCGCGGATCGTGGGGATGTCAACCTTGTTCTGCTCGAGCGAAAGCACGATGCCCATAACAAAGGTGACAAGGAACGGGTGGGTGTTGAAGAACTCCAGGTTGTGGCTCATGGAAGCCGCGAGGTCGTTCTTGTTGGTGTGGATCTTCTCCAGACCGGGGATGATGGAGTAGAGCCAGCCAGCGGCCTGCATGCGCTCGTAGTTGAACGATGCCTGCAGGAAGCAGGAGCGCCAAGCCATCTTGTTGAGGGTCTTCTGGTCGAGCTGCGGAGCAGGAGTGAGATCCTCGTAGTGCTCCGGGATCACATACTCATTAGATGCCATCTTCGAAGTCACCTCCGTCAGAAACAGCTGCACCCTTCAGCTCGGTCTGCTGCTGGAAGTCCCAGAAAGCGATGCCGAAGCCGATGAGAGCGAGGATGAGCAGAGCAGGGGTTGCCAGCGAATCGTTGGCAACGGTGATGAGCGCGAGGCCAAAGCCCATGAGGAAGAAGCCCCACATATCGCGGTTCATCATAACCTTGAGCAGGACGGCGAAGCCGACGAAGCGCATCATGCCGCCTGCAGCGGACAGACCGGTCTGCAGCCAAGTCGGGATGGCGGAAGCGATGGTCTGACCAATGGTAGCGCCAGCGATGAAGAACAGGGTGACGACGACAGCGAAGATCAGGCCGAGCAGAGCCATGGCGAAGTAGTTCAGGCGCTCGATGCCCTTGGTGTCCGCGTTGTGAGCCATGTTATCGGCCGTGGACATAAGCGGGGACATAAGCGTGAAGACCAGGGTAACGCCAAGCTGGCCAAGCAGAGCGAACGGAATGGCGAGGCCGACTGCCGCGTTGGGCTCGAGGCCCGTGGCGATAGCGAGAATGGCTG
>URRT01000077.1 GCA_900550355.1 uncultured Collinsella sp. | reverse complement strand
TGGATCGAGCGACAGCGGGCGATTGGGCACTTCCGGTTCCGCCGATGATACCGATGGTCTCGCCGCTCTTAATGTGCAGGTCGATATCGTCGAGCGCCTGGCGCTTCGCATGCGCGGAATACTTAAAGCTCACGTGGTCAAAGTCGATGGAACCGTCGGCAACCTCGAGCACGGGCTCGGCGGGATCGGCGATCGTGGGCTCGGCGGCCAGCACCTCGGTAATGCGGTGCGCCGATTCGTCGGCCATGGTCACCATGACAAAGATCATCGACAGCTGCATCAGGCTCATGAGGATCGCGAAGCCATAGGTAAAGATCGAGGAGAGCTGGCCCACGTCGAACAGCGTGCCCTGGCTCGTGATGATGAGCTTGGATCCCAGGTAGATGATGATGACAAATGCGCCGTTGACGCAGATGTTCATCATGGGGTTGTTAAAGGCGAGCAGCTTCTCGGCGCGGGTGAAGTCCATCTGGACGTCGTGCGCGGCGGTGGCGAACTTCTCCTTCTCAAAGTCTTCGCGCACGTAGCTCTTGACCACGCGCATGCCGGTGACGTTTTCCTCGACGGACTCGTTAAGGGCGTCGTACTTGTGGAACACGCGCGAGAAGATGGGGCGTACCTTAAAGATGATAAAGAACAGTCCAAAGCCCAGCAGCGGAATGATGACCAGGTAGACCATGGCGACGCTGCCGCCCATGATAAATGCCATGGTAAAGGCGAAGATCAAGACCAGCGGCGCGCGCACGGCGATACGGATGATCATCATAAAGGCCTGTTGAACGTTGTTGATGTCAGTGGTCAGACGCGTGACGAGCGAGGAGCTCGAGAACTCATCGATGTTGGCAAAGCTGAACGTCTGGATCTTGTAGAACAGGTCGTGACGCAGGTTCTTGGCAAAGCCGCAACTCGCATGGCTGCAGGTGACGCCGGCAGCGGCGCCAAAAGCAAGCGACGTCAGCGCGATGAGCACCAAAAAGCCTGCGGTGGGAAGCATCTCGGCTACGGTGGCGCCGTCTTTGATGGCGTCGATCAGGTTGGCGGTGATAAATGGAATCAGCATTTCGCAGAGCACCTCGCCAAGCACGAGCAGCGGCGTGGCAACGGTGACTTTCATATAGTCGCGGATGCTGCCCATGAGGGTTTTAATCATCCAGTTCCTCCCAGGTTACACGGATTTTATCGAGCATTTCGGCGAGGTCTTCGCGCTCGTCGTGGGTGAGGGCACTAAAGGCCCGCTCTCTAAAGCGGATGCGGGCCGCCTGGTCGATGCGGGCGTTTTCTCGGCCGGTTTCGGTCAGGCGAATGGTGAGTTGCCGTCGATCTTTGGGGTTACGGCTGCGCTCAATGAGGCCGTTGACCTCGAGCTTGGACAGGATCTCGGAAAGCGACCCCGGCTTGAGGTCAAAGTGCATGCCGAGTTCCTGCTGCGACATCTCGCCGCCGGGCTGCTTGGCCAGCAGGCAAATGATGGGCGCCTTGCCGGACACGCCTCCGCCATGAAAATGCATGTAATGGCCGCAAAAACCCAGGCCGCTCAGGATGCGCTTGGCAAGCTTGTCTTCCGAGCTAACCGCTTCGGGTACATCCGCCGACTGTGACGGGTCGCCGCCGGGCTCGTGCGAACAAAGGTTAAGAAGTTCATCGCACATGAATTAGTGTTGCTCCTTTCTTTAGTTAGGTAGTGGAATTGTTTTATGCCTAACCAATCTAGGAGCATGAGAAATGAATGTCAAGGTACCAAACTAGTGGTTACGCGGTTTTACCAAACCGCGTAACGGCTCGACGCTGCAAGCGTTCCTAAGCGGCAATCTGTGATTCCGCCACGGTCCGCTTTGGTGCATGTGATCCCTTGGGGACGGAGGAAAAGGGATCATTTTCCGTAACCTTTCCGCAACAATTTACCCTTCGCGCTGCTCGACTCCGCTCACAACGTCCCCTGCGCTACACTTAGTCGCACTGTGGCGCTGCTGTGCCGCGCCCGAACTAAGGGGGGACTCTCATGAAGAACACTCAGCTGCTGCTGATCAACGATATGTGCGGCTACGGCAAGGTCGCGCTTTCCGCCATGCTGCCGGTGCTGTCGCACATGGGCTACCGTATCCATAACCTGCCGACGGCGCTCGTTTCCGATACGCTCAACTACCCCAAGTTCTACATCCACGACACCACCGAGTACGTGCGTCAAAGCCTCGCTATCTGGGATGAGCTCGGCTTTGAGTTCGACGCCATCTCGACCGGCTTTATCGTGACCGAGGAAGAGACGCGTATCATCTCGGACTTTTGCCACCGCCGCGCGCAAAAGGGCACCAAGGTGTTCGTCGATCCCATCATGGGCGACAACGGCAAGCTCTATGCGGGCGTGCCCGAGTCCACGATTGGCCTTATGCGGCATCTGCTGGAGTGCGCAGACTACGCGGTGCCCAACTATACCGAGGCATGCCTGCTCACCGATACGCCTATCGCCGAGCAACTCACGCCCGACGAGGCCCGCGCCCTTGTGGACGCCGTGCGCGAGCTGGGTGCCAAGTCGGTGGTCATTACGAGCGCCGTGGTCAATGGCACGAACGCGGTTATCGGTTACGACCATGTGGCGGGGGAGTACTTCACGATTCCCTTTGAGCTCATTCCGGTCTATTTCCCGGGCACGGGCGACACGTTCTCGGCGGTGCTCGTCGGCCGCGTTATGGCCGGTTGGAGCCTGCAGCGCGCGACGTCCGATGCCATGCGCGTGGTGGCTGAGCTTATCGAGCGCAATGCCGACCAAGAGGACAAGTCGGCTGGCCTTCCCATCGAGGCCTGCCTGGATGTGATTGACCATGAGTAATGCTGGCGAGGGCGGCGCCAAGCCTGCGGGCGAGAACAAGCCGCTCGGCGCGCCGCGGGGCAAGCGTCCGCGCATCCGCGTGAGCTGCGTGGACCAGCTGGGTGCGTGCCGCTGCCACCATGGTCACAAGCCGGGCGACGTTTTTGACTTCGACCGAGACCGCGGCAAGATGTGTGCCATGGCCTGCCATGTGGGCTTTCCCTATATCGATATCCTGCGCTATGGCGGAACCGTGCCTGGCAACGAGCCCGGTACGGCAAAGTTCTGCTGCCCCGAGGTCGATACGCTGAACGTCTGGCTTGCCGAGATCGTCGACGAGTAGTCGAGCGCAATGTGACAAAGGGACAGTCCCTTTGTCACATTCGCCGGGGCTGCCCCTTCTTTTTGCTTATAATCCTAAATCTCTGCATTTCATCCGATTTTAGGTTCTAAAAATCCTACATTTCATCGATAATTAAGCGCATAAAACTTTGCATTTCATTTGATGACACTGAGGGGAGAGCCTATGCTGCGCAGGAAAATAGCGGCAGAGCTGGAGCGTTGGCTGAAGTCTGCCGAGCAAAAGGCCTTATTCATCACGGGTTCTCGCCAGATCGGCAAAAGCTATTCGATTCGCGCATTTGGCAAAGCCAGCCATGCAACCTACATCGAGCTCAATCTCATGGAAAATCGCCAGGCAAAAGATGCTCTTCTCGAGGCGCGGAATGCCGATGATTTCATCAGCAGGGTGACGCTTCTTTCGGGAAAGTCGATTGCACCAGGCAAAACGCTCGTGTTTATCGATGAGGTCCAAGAGGCCCCCGACATCATGACGATGGCAAAGTTCCTTGTAGAGGACGGGAGGTGCCGCTGGGCGTTTTCGGGGTCAATGCTCGGGACCCAGTTCAAGGGCGTCAGGTCCTATCCCGTGGGGTATGTCCACGAGCTTAGGATGTTCCCGCTCGATTTTGAGGAGTTTTGCTGGGCAACCGGGGTGAGCGAGGGGGCTCGCCAAACGATACGTGACGCGTGTATCAGCGAGAGGCCCATTCCTGATTACATTCATGACGCGATGATGGCAAACTTCAGGACCTATACCGTTGTCGGCGGAATGCCGGAGGTCGTGCAGCGTTTCCTTGACACGCAGGGCGACCTTGCCTCTGTTCGTCAGCTGCAGTCAGAGCTCAACGAACAGTACCGGCGGGATATCTCCAAGTATGCAAGCGGGCGAGCCCTGCAGGTGCAGAGCATCTACGATCAGCTCCCTATTATGCTCGAGGGCAAAAACAAGCGCTTCGTGCTCAATTCCATTGACCCCAAGGCTCACTACGAGAAGTATCAGCGAGATTTTGTATGGCTTGTCGATGCCGGCGTTGCTCTCAAAGCCGATATCGTAACCGAGCCAAAATCGCCCCTGCTCAAGACGGCACGGCCATCGCAGTTCAAGCTATATCAATCGGATACGGGCATGTTGATGGCGCGCTACCCCGTTGGAGTCGCCCAAGCGGCGTATCTTGATAGCAAAGAGCCCAATCTGGGCGGCATTTACGAAAACGTGGTGGCCCAGCAGCTAGCTGCCCAAAATCGCCAGCTTTACTACTATCAGACAAAAAAGCGCGGCGAAGTGGACTTTGTGGTCGATGGACCGGATGGGACGGCTGTTCCGATCGAGGTTAAATCGGGCTCCTATTACCACGCGCACGCTGCGCTCGGTCATGTGCTTGATACGGCTGAATATGGCGTAAGGCTCGGGATTGTTTTCTCGAGAGGCAACGTTGAGCGCAACGGAGCGGTTCTCTATTTGCCGCTATATGCGACCTGGGCCCTTTCGGATGTTTTGGGCGACTCCTGCGCCGAGGGGATAAAGCTGGAGGTCAAGCCGGTCTAGGGCCAGTCCCGGATGTGGCAAAGGGGCAGTCCCTTTGTCACATTCATGAGCGTGGATTTTCTCCCGTTTAGAGCGCACTCGAGCGCTCAAAGTGGGAGAAAATCCACGCTCGTTTTATGCCGATGGCGTGGCACGTGCGTCCGCGTGCTCGCTTGCCTATAACTGCTCGAGCATGGCCGTGCAGCCGGCGAGCACATCGCGGTAGGTGGCATCGAAGTTGCCGGTGTACCAGGGATCGGCCACGTCGCCGGGGCGATCGGTCCAATCGAGCAGGCGCGAGATCTTGCCGTCGGGGTCGTCGCCAAAGATGCGGTACAGGCCGCGGGCGTTTTCGTCGTCCATATAGACAATGTGGTCCCAGTCGCCATACTCCGCGCGTCGCACCTGGCGCGCGCGATGTGCGACGACGGGAATCCCGACCTCGCGCAGCTTGGCGAGCGTGCCATGGTGCGGCGGGTTGCCAATCTCCTCGGTCGAGGTCGCCGCGGAATCAATGACAAACTCGCCCTCGCGCCCAGCGCGGCGCACGAGCTCGGCAAACACCGACTCAGCCATCGTCGAGCGGCAGATATTCCCATGGCAGATAAACAGTACACGTTGCATATGCGGTTTCCTTTCGATCGCCATCATCGAGCTCGAGTATCGCATCTACGCCTGCGCCCTCGCCCGCTTGCGCTCCCAGCGAGCCAACTTAATCGTCACCAGCGTGAGCGCCCAGGCCACAAGCGAGAACACGGCACCGACCGCGCCAACGTAGGCAATGCCAACTCCGCTTACCACGGCGCCGCCCACTGCGGTGCCAAACGAGATGCCGACGTTAAACGCCATGGGCTCAACCGAACTTGCGAGTACCATCGACTTGGGGTGGCGGCTGCGTGCCACATCCATAAAGTGTGTGATGCACGACACCGAGAACAGGTACATGAGCAGCGCCAAGCTAAAGACAAAGACCAGCGCGAGCGGCATGGTGCCGCCCAAAGCAAACAGCCCGAGTAACGCCGCAGCCTGCAGCACAAACGTCACAAGCAGCGCCTTCATGCCAAAGCGCGCATCGATCCATCCGCCCAGGATGTTCGAGATCAGGCAGAACACGCCGTAGGCCATAAGCGTGGTACTGGCTTCGACCGTGCCCATGCCCAGCACCTGCTCAAGATAAGGCGTCACGTAGCCGTAGAACACATAGACCGAGCCCACGCCAAACAAAAAGATGAGCATGCCGGTGATGATGCTCGGCTCGCGTAGCAGACCCGCCTGCTCGCGAAAGGTGGCGGGCTCGTCGGTTTGTCCGGCGCGCGGCATAGACGCCACGAGCGCTCCACAGATCAAAACGGCAAAGGTTAGCGTGCCGTACATGGCCACGTGCCAATCGAGCGTGTCGGCCACAAACTTACCGATCGAAGTGACAAAGACCATCGCCACGGAAAACGCGCCGTACACCACCGAGATGGCAAGCGAAGTTTGCTGCGGGGACAGAAGCTCAGGGATGTACGTCACGCCCACGGCGAGCAGTGCGCCCGAGACGGAGCCCAGGACAATGCGCGAGATAAAGAGCACCTGGAAGTTGGGCGCCAACGCCATGACCAGGTTGCCGAGCACAAAGACGATGCTATAGCACACGAGCAGCTGGTAGCGGCGAAAACGTCCCGTGCTGAGCGCGAGCACCGGCGTCGCGATAGCGTAGATCAGTGCGAACACGCTAATAAGTTGGCCTGCGGTGGCAAGCGATACGCCGAGTTCCGTCGCCAGGTCGCTTTCGATGCCGATGACCACGAACTCGGAGCAGCCGAGCGAGAATCCCAACAGCACGAGCAGCGCCAGGCAGAGCTTGGTGCGCGCAGGGGAGAGCGCGGCGGCGGTTGACTTACTTTTAGGCGTGGTTGCGGCGGTCAAGGTTGTCACTCCAATGTCGCATGAATAAGCGGGATTCAATCCCTGCAACTCTAACAGAATGTGACAAAGAGACAGTCCCTTTGTCGCATTGCGCTGCCGGCCAGTCGCCCAAACCGTCACAACATTTGGCGAAAATCTCGAAATCGAGGAAAAGCGTCGAATGTTGTGACGGTTTTTGTGTCCGGCGCGGGTGAGCTTCGGTGTCGTCTGGGGGTATAAAACTAGCGAGTGTTTATTTGCGAGGCCTAAGGGGCGCCCCGTATGGATATCGATAACTTTGAATGGTGGTATAGCGAGGGCGAAGCTCCGGATGAGGAGTGGGACGAGCCTACGCCGCGTGGCGTGTCGAGCGACGAGGACGAGACCGGCAACGACGTCGCCGCCGACTCGGACGCCGCCCTCGACCCCGTCGAGCCCCTGACCTTCGAACAAGCTTGGGCCCAGGCCGAGGCAGACGAGGCCAAGGCCGACGCTACGGCCACGCTCGGCGAGCCAGCCGACATGTCGATCTCGCCGGCAAAGACCCCGCAGCCGCGTCACACTATCGACCCCGACAGCACGGCATCCTTCAGCATTCTCGACGTGCCCTCGCAGGGTGCCCAGGCGCCCGCACCCACACGTCGCCCCAATCTGTCTCGCGAGGAAGATGCAGGACGTTGCTCGCCGCTCGGCCCCATCCTTATCGCCTTTATGGCCGGCGTTATCGCATGCTCGGTAATTGGAAACGTCTGGAGCCATGTCGAACAACAGCGAAAAGACGCCGCCAAGGTCGAGATGTCTGTCGAGCAATCGCTCAGCCGCACGCGCTCGGTACATGTGTCGGTCGAGGTCAAGGACGGCGCGACGTGGGACACCGCGCGCGGCGACAGCCAAATGCTCATCCATATCGTGGGGCGCACGCTCAAAGGGCAGACAATTGACGAGTATCAATACGTCAATTCCGCTGGTGACGGCATCGAGCTCAAGCCCGGAGACTACGAGCTCACCGTCGATGAACCGCCCGTCGCCACCGACGGCACGCGCTTCCGCGCCTCAAAGCGCATGGTCCCCGTGAACTTTAACTCACAGGCGCCCGACACGGTCGACACTACACCGCAGGGCGGGTTCGACCTTTACGTGGATACCCAGTAGGCGCTCGCCGCTCATTCCGCTATGGCTACTCAATAATCGCCTGCCGTCCCGTCCCGCCGCCAAGAGTGGGACAATAGCCCTCGACACTATTGTTTACTTTTGGAGGAAGTAGCATGTCTACCGTCACTACCATCAAGCGCGGCAGCCTCACCGCGGCCATCGATTCCATGGGCGCTCAGCTCACGAGCCTTGCCCTCAACGGCAACGAGTATCTGTGGCAGGGCGACCCCGCCTTTTGGGGCAAGCATGCGCCCATCCTGTTCCCCATTGTGGGTTCGCTGCGCAACAACACGGCAGCGTCTGCGGCCGGCACCTGCGAGATGCCGCGCCACGGACTCGCGCGCATCGTCGAGCACGAGCTGGTCGAGGTTTCGGAGGACGGCTCCTCGGTAACTTACGAGATCACCGATACGCCCGAGTCGCTCAAGGCCTTTCCGTTCCACTTTAAGCTCAACATGACCTATGCCCTGACCGGCGACGCCACCCTCACGCAGACCTTTGCCGTCACCAATACCGGCGATGTGGACCTGCCGTTCTCGGTGGGCGGCCACCCCGCATTTAACGTGCCCGCCCCCGGTGCCGAGGACGAGGCGTTCGAGGATTACGAGCTGGCGTTTACCGAGGCTTGGACGAACGAGGCTCCCATCATCACGCCCGACGGTCTTATGACGTTTGAGGGCAGCTATAAGGCTCCCGACAACTCGGACGTGCTGCCCATCACGCACCGCAGTTTCGATAACGATGCCATCATGTTCACCGATACTCCGGGCTCCACGCTCACGCTGCGCGGCCGCAAGTCGGGCCACGGCGTCAAGATCGACTTTGAGGGCTTTAAGTACATTGGCGTGTGGTCTGCCGCCAACGACGCTCCGTTTGTGGCGCTCGAGCCCTGGACCGGTCATACCACCATGGACACCGAGGACGATGTCTTTGAGCACAAGGTCAACACCATCACCCTGGCCCCGGGCGAGACGGACAAGCGCAGTTTTAGCGTTACCTTGCTCTAGAGGTTCCGCCGCTCGGTCGATGCTGCGCGTCGTCCAGAGCGACAAGTTGTCATTCAAAAGGCAAGGCATAGACCTTCGGCTTATAGGACAAAATGTGTGTCCATGTTGGGGGCATCGGCGCAGGTCGATGCC
>URRT01000076.1 GCA_900550355.1 uncultured Collinsella sp. | reverse complement strand
GAGGTCTTTCCCCAGCGTGAGGTTGCCGTCTGCCGCGAACTCACCAAGCTGCACGAGGAGGTCTTGCGCGGGCCCGCCGCCCAGCTTGCCGAGGGGCTGCGTGCTCGCGGCGAAGTAAAGGGCGAGATTGCGCTGGTCATCGCGCCACCGAGTGAAGACGAGGAGGCCGGCATTGTGCCGGTTGGCGCAGCGGCAGCGGATCCCGACGAGGCCCTGCGCGAGGATATCCGCGCCGTGAAGCAGGCTGAGGAGGGGGAGCCCGCCTCTGCGGTGGCCAAGCGTCTGTCTCAGAAGTATTCACGCCGCAAACGCGATGTCTATGCCATGGTGCTCAATATGCAATAGATGGAGGATATCCAGCCCTTGCGTTAGAATCATCCCCTGTATGCAACGTTTTTCTGGAGGACAAACCCCATGGATCAAAGCAAGCCTTCGTTCTTTATCACGACGCCCATCTACTACGTCAATGCCGATCCGCATCTGGGCACGGCTTATTCCACCATCATCGCCGACGTCCAGGCTCGCTATCGCCGCTCCGCCGGCTATAACGTCAAGTTCCTGACCGGTATGGACGAGCACGGCGAGAAGGTCGCCGAGGCCGCAGCCAAGCATGGCATGACGCCGCAGGAGTGGACCGACAGCCAGGCTCCGCACTTCAAGGAGCTTTGGAGCAAGCTCGAGATCTCCAACGACGACTTCATCCGCACCACCGAGCCGCGCCAGCATCATGCCGTGCAGTACCTGTGGGAGCGCATGAAGGAGTCCGGCTACCTGTATAAGGGCAGCTACGACGGTTGGTATTGCGTGCCTGACGAGACCTACTTCACCGATACGCAGGTCCAGAAGGGCGACGAGGAGTACGGCAGCGTCGGCCAGCACCTGTGCCCCGACTGCCACCGTCCGCTTGAGCGCGTGCAGGAGGAGTCCTACTTCTTTAAGCTTTCCGCTTTCCAGGACAAGCTGCTCAAGCTTTACGACGAGCACCCCGACTTTGTCGAGCCTGCGTTCCGCATGAACGAGGTGCGTAGCTTTGTCGAGGGCGGCCTCAACGACCTTTCCGTGAGCCGCACGAGCTTTGACTGGGGCATTCAGGTCCCGTTTGACGAGGGTCACGTGACCTACGTGTGGTTCGATGCGCTGCTCAACTATATGACGGCCGTCGGCTACGGTGTCGACACCGACGAGGCGCGTGCCGAGCTGGCCTATCGCTGGCCCGCGCAGTTCCACATCGTGGGCAAGGACATCATCCGCTTCCACTGCGTCATTTGGCCCGCCATGCTCATGGCCATCGGCGAGGCCCTGCCCGAGCACGTCTTTGCCCACGGCTTCCTGACCGTGCGCAATGCCGAGACCGGCAAGGCCGAGAAGATGTCCAAGAGCCGCGGCAACGCCATCGCTCCGCAGGACGTTATCGACATGTTGGGCGTCGAGGGCTATCGCTACTACTTCATGACCGACGTCGTCCCCGGTACCGACGGTGCCATCAGCTTCGATCGCATGGAGCAGGTCTACAACGCCGACCTGGCCAACAGCTGGGGCAACCTTATCTCGCGTTCGCTCAACATGAGCGGCAAGTACTTTGATGGTTGCGCGCCCGCCACGCCCGCATCGTTCGATGCGTTCGACAACCCGCTGGCAAAGATCGCCGATGGTCTGGTCGAGCGCTACATGGCCAAGATGGACGTGCTCGATTACGGCGGAGCCAAGGACGAGGTCATGGAGCTCATCCATGCCGCCAACCACTACATCGAGGACTCCGAGCCTTGGGCACTTGCCAAGGACGAGGCCAAGGCTGACGAGCTGGCGTTTGTGATCTACAACCTGCTCGAGGCCATCCGCATTGCCGCCCACCTGCTGATGCCGCTCATGCCTCAGACCTCTGCCGAGGCCCTGCGCCGCCTGTCCTGCGAGGACGAGGCCGCGACCGACGACCTCAAGGGCATTTGCGCTTGGGGCCTGCTTGCCGGCGGTCAGCCTGTCGAGAAGGGCGAGCCGCTGTTCCCGCGTCTGGGCTAAGATGCAGCGCGCCATATCGGCAATTTGCTGTTTAGCTGTAAGGGCATGGCCGCCACGGTCCATGCCCTTTTGTTTCAAGACGCCGCCATCATGCTGAGGAGGCAACCATGACAACTTCGCCTTTGGCAAACCCCACGGCCACCAGGGAGCTGCTGGAGGAGTTTGGCCTTGCGACCAAGCATCGCCTGGGCCAGAATTTCCTGATCGACAACCATGTAATTGAGCGCATTTGCGAGCTTGCCGAGCTTGCAGGCGATGAGCGCGTGCTCGAGGTGGGTCCGGGTTGCGGTACGTTGACACTTGCGTTGCTGCAGGAAGCGGCGTGCGTTACGTCCATTGAGGCCGATCCTGAGCTCGAACCGGTGCTCGACGCCCACGCCGCCGACTATGCCAACTTCCGCTTTATCATGGGCGACGCGCTTAAGGTGGGCCCGGAGCAGATTGAGCAGGCTGCGGGCGGTGAGCCGACGGTATTTGTCGCGAACTTGCCCTATAACGTGGCGGCGACGATCATTTTGCAATTTTTCCAGACGATGCCGGCGCTCAAGCGCGCCGTCGTCATGGTGCAAAAGGAGGTTGCCGATCGCATTGCCGCAGTGCCGGGCAACAAGACCTATGGCGGCTATACGGCAAAGCTTGGCCTGTATGCGCAGGTAACGGGTCGCTTTGAGGTGCCGCCGCGTTGCTTTATGCCGGCGCCACACGTGGACTCGGCCGTCGTGCGTATCGACCGTGTTGACGGTGTGGTGCCCGAAGGACTCGATCGCGAATTTGTGGCCCGCGTGATTGATGCTGCATTTGCTCAGCGTCGCAAGACCATCCGCAATTCCATGAGCGCCAACGGCTTTGCCAAGGACGTGCTCGATGCCGCCTTTGAGGCTTGCGGTATCGCACCCACCACGCGCGCCGAGACGCTCGATGTTGCCGACTTTGTCCGTCTGGCCCGGGAGCTTTCCCATGACGCTTAATGCCGAACGCGTGACGTTTACCAAAAAAAAGAAGACGGTTGCTTGTCCCGTGCCCTTGGCACCGCTTGCCGACACACATGCGCATCTGCTTTCGTTCTGGGGCAAGGATGTGCCCGAGACACTCGTGCGTGCCAAGGCGGCAGGCATCGACCTGTTGGTGACGGTCTTCGATCCCATTGCCGATAAGCGCAGCGTGACGGACTATAGCGACTGGCTCGTGCGCGAGATTCTGCCGATGCAGGATATCCCGCAGATCAAGTATCTTGCCGGCGTGCATCCGTATGGCGCGCCGGACTATACCGACGACGTTCACGCACAGGTTGTTGCTGCGCTTGATGACCCTTTGTGCGCCGGTATTGGCGAAATCGGTCTGGACTACCACATGGACTATGACGACGATATCGCGCCGGCGCCCCACAGCGTGCAGATTGATTGCATGGCACGTCAGCTCGAAGTCGCCATGCGCTGCAATGTGCCGGTGGAGTTGCACCTGCGGCACGAGGACTCGGATGGGGAGCGCACCTCGCATATGGATGCGTACAACGTGCTTCGTGAGGTGGGCGTGCCCCAGGTCGGTTGTGTGCTGCACTGCTTTGGCGAGGACCGCGCCACGATGGAGCGCTTTGTGGAGCTGGGCTGCTATATCGCCTATGGTGGTGCGGCCACCTTTAAGCGCAACGAAGACGTGCGCGAGGCATTTGCGGCAACCCCACTCGATCGAATTTTGTTCGAGACGGATTGCCCGTATATGGCTCCGGAGCCCATCCGCGGTCTTGAATGCGAGCCCGCAATGATCTCCATTACGGCAAACGCGCTGGTTAACGACCGTGTCGATCGCACTGGTGAGGACGCCGAAACAATCGCGCATGCCGCTTGGGAAAATGCCTGCAAACTTTTTCAAAAATAGTTCTTGCGTTCGCGGTGACGCTCCGTTATTCTAATTCCTGCACGCGGGCGTGGCGGAATTGGCAGACGCGTACGGTTCAGGTCCGTATGGGGGCAACCCCATGAAGGTTCAAGTCCTTTCGCCCGCACCATTAAATGAAAGAGCTCCCAGCAATGGGAGCTTTTTTGTTATGTGCTCATCGCAGGGACTTGAACCTGTGAAGGAGCGAGCGTAAAGAAAACGCGGAGCGTTTTTAGCGAGCTGGCGAGGACGCCGGCAGGCGGCCGAGGCCGGTGCGGATCCGCGAAGCGGATACGCGGACGTCCTTTCGCCCGCACCATGGATTGAAAGAGCTCCCAGCAATGGGAGCTTTTTTGTTATGCACGATCTCCTTGGACGGGTATCCTAATGCCAACGTGTGCCTATCAGAGGAGAGACCATGCTGTTTTCCGGTATCATCGCCGCCCTTACCAGCCTTTTGATTCCCATCATCATCCTGTTGTTGCTGCTCCCCAACGCCTGCTACGTCGTTGAGCAGCAGCACGCTGTGATCATCGAGCGCTTGGGTAAGTTCAATCGTATCGTCAACGCGGGCTTCCACGTGAAGGTGCCCGTGATCGACCGCAAGGCCGCCACGGTGAGTCTGCGCACCATGAAAAATGGTTTTGGCATCGACGTTAAGACCCAGGACAACGTGACCATTGGCCTTGAGGTCTCCGCTCAGTACCACGTGAGCTATGACATGGGCGCCGGCCCGGCAGATTCGGGCATCTACAAGAGCTACTATATGCTGCAGGAGCCCGTCGACCAGATGCGCGACTTCATCACCGACGCCCTGCGCTCCTCCATCCCCGTCTACACACTCGATGAGGTCTTTGCCAAGAAGGATGACATCGCCAAGGATGTCAACGCTACCGTTTCCGAGCAGATGGCCGCCTACGGCTTCACCCTCGTGTCGACGCTCATCACCAAAATCGCACTGCCGACCGAGGTTGAGAACTCCATGAACGACATCAACGCCGCCCAGCGCAAGCGCGCTGCGGCACAGGAGCTCGCCGAGGCCGATCGCATCAAGCGCGTCACCGAGGCGACCGCCGAGGCCGAGGCTATGGAAAAGGCGGGCGAGGGCATCGCCAACCAGCGCAAGGCCATCGCGCTGGGTATCAAAGATTCGCTCGAGATCATCCAGGAGACGGGTGTCGGCAATGACGAGGCCAACCAACTGTTCATGTTTACGCAGTGGTCCGAGATGATGACGGAGTTCGCTCGCACGGGTAAAACCTCGACGGTCGTGCTGCCGAGCGACTTTTCGCAGTCGGCCTCGATGTTCGAGCAGATGCTGGCCGCCGGCAAAGTTCAAAACGATTCGAAGGAGTAGACGCGCGTGAAATACACCGTCGTTTGCGTCGGTAAGCTCAAAGAGCGCTTTTGGAAGGACGCGTGCGCTGAGTACACCAAGCGCCTAGGTGCCTATGCCAAGGTGGATATCCGCGAGGTGGCCGATATCGACCCGGCTAAGGCGGGCGGCGTGGATGCCGCGCGCGACAAGGAGGGGGCGGCGATTCTTGCCGCCTTGCCATCTCGAGCGCATTTGATCCTGCTGGCTATCGAGGGCAAGGAGCGCTCGAGCGAGGAGTTTTCGGCGAGGCTCGACGATCTTATGCTGCGAGGCAGCAGCGACATTGCCTTTGTAATCGGCGGTTCGGACGGCGTGAGTGATGAGGTGCGCGCCCGCGCCGACGAGATGCTCAGCTTTGGACGCATTACCTTGCCGCATAACCTGGCGCGTGTGGTGCTGCTAGAGCAGATTTACCGTGCCTGCAAGATCAGTCGTGGCGAGCCGTATCACAAATAGGTCGGCAATACGAAACAATGGCGTGGGACAATACCTTTCGTTTTGAGGAATGTGTCTGAAAGGACTATGAGATATGAAGATTGGATTTGTCGGTTTTGGCAATATGGCGAGCGCTATGGCCGATGGCTGGATCGCTGCCGGTGTAGCTGCGAGCGACATGTGCGCCTGCGCGGGTCGCTACGACGCACTGGTTGAGCGCTGCGAGGCGCGCGGCATGGTCGCCTGCCACGATGCCGCCGAGGTTGTCGCCGCATCCGATATCGTGGTCGCTGCGGTCAAACCGTACATGATCGAGAAGGTATTCGCCCCGCTCAAGGACGCTCTTGCCAAAAAGGTCGTTCTGTCGGTTGCCTGGACCTGGGACAGTGCCAAGTGGGAGCAGGTCCTGCCGGGCGTCGCGCATATCTCGACGGTGCCCAACACGCCGGTTTCGGTGGGCGAGGGCGTCATCGCCTGCGAGAAGGCTTCGACGCTTAACGACGAGCAGCGTGCTGTGGTGCTCGACCTGCTCGGTAAGCTTGGCGCTGTCGTCGAGCTCGACACAAGCCTGCTGTTTGTGGGCGGCACGGTGGGTGGTTGCGCTCCGGCGTTTGTCGCCATGGCAATCGAGGCCCTGGGCGATGCGGCGGTCAAGCACGGTATCCCGCGTGCGGATGCTTATCGCATTGTGAGCCAGATGGTGCTGGGTACGGCAAAGCTGCAGCTTGCAACTGGCCAGCATCCTGCGGCGATGAAGGATGCCGTATGCTCGCCCGGTGGTGCCACCATCAAGGGCGTCGTTGCGCTCGAGGACGCCGGCATGCGCAGCGCCCTGGTCAAGGCAATCGACGCAACCCTCCAGTAAAACCGACCAAAAAAGGGACAGGTTTATGTTGGCAGGTTTTTCCTGCGGTTTTGTCCTTTTAGCGAAAAGTGCCCCGCAACTGGCTCAATTCCAGTTGCGGGGCACTTGCGTTTGCCCAGATAAAACCGACCAAAATAAACCTGTCCCTTTTTGGCAGGTTAGTCCCAGAAGCTGTCTTCTTTGTCCTCGGACTTGGGGCCGCGGTCGACATACATCTTATGGGTGCGCTTCTCCATTACAAAGGCAATAATCGCAAACAGCAGGATGCCGCCGGCGAAAAGGATGGCAAAACCGGTGCGGGTGCCAAACAAAAAGGAAAAAACTGGGTCCATTGGGTGCCTTCTTGCGTAGTTGAGTTGGGTCGTAAACGCTCATAAGTATATACTTGCCCATACATGTACAAGGTTGCAACCTAAATGGAATGTATATCGCCGGAGGATCTAATGCTTGATATCAAGTTTGTTCGCGAGAACCCCGATGCCATCGATGTCGCCATGGCTAACCGCCAGACGTCTTGGGATCGCGAGAAGTTCTTTGAGCTCGACGACGAGCGTCGTGCCGTCATCACCGAGGTCGAGGAACTTCAAGCCACGCGCAATGCCGAGTCCAAGAAGATCGGCGCCCTGATGAAGGAGGGCAAGAAGGACGAGGCCGAGGCCGCCAAAGAGGCCGTGCGCGCCGTCAACGAGAAGATTGACGGTCTGGCCGAGCGCCGCACCGCCCTCGAGCAGGAGCAGTACGACTTCATGGCTCACCTGCCCAACATTCCTTGCGAGGCCACGCCGTACGGCAAGGACGAGGACGAGAACATCGAGCGCCGTCGTTGGGGCACCCCGCGCGAGTTCGACTTCGACTTTAAGCCGCACTGGGATCTGGGCACCGACCTCGACATCCTTGACTTCGAGCGCGGCAACAAGCTCTCCGGCAGCCGCTTCACCGTTCTCGGTGGCGCCGGCGCCCGTCTTGAGCGCGCCCTCATCAACTTCTTCCTCGATACGCACACCAGCCGTGGTTTTAAGGAGTGGTGGCCGCCCATCGTCGTCAAGCGTCAGACCATGTTCGGCACGGGCCAGCTGCCCAAGTTCGAGGACGACGCCTATCACGTCTCGGGCGACAACTTCCTGATCCCCACCGCCGAGGTCGTGCTCACCAACCTGCACGCCGGTGAGGTCCTCGACGCCGATACCCTGCCGCGCCGCTACACCGCCTTCACCCCCTGCTTCCGCGAGGAGGCCGGCTCCGCTGGTCGCGATACCCGCGGCATCATTCGCCAGCACGAGTTCGACAAGGTCGAGATGGTCAAGTTTGCCAAGCCGGAGGAGTCCGACGAGGAGCTCGAGAGCATGACCGCCGAGGCCGAGTTCCTGCTGCAGCAGCTGGGTCTTCCGTATCGCGTGATTAGCCTGTGCACCGGCGACCTGGGCTTCTCTGCCCGTCAGACCTACGACGTCGAGGTCTGGCTGCCGAGCTACAACGCCTACAAGGAGATCAGCTCCTGCTCCAACTGCGGTGACTTCCAGGCCCGTCGCGCCAACATCAAGTATCGCGACCCCGAGAACTTCAAGGGTTCGCGCTATCTGCACACCCTCAACGGTTCCGGTCTGCCGGCTGGCCGTACCATGGCAGCCATTCTGGAGAACTACCAGAACGCTGACGGCACCATCACGATCCCCGAGGTTCTGCGCCCCTACATGGGCGGCCTCGAGAAGATCGAGCCGGTCGCGTAGATTGGCTGCATAAGCGATTTGCTAGGGCACTCCTTTTTGGGGTGCCCTTTTTGTGTGCGGCCATACCATGCTGTGCGGACAGCTCAATAGAAAACACACGAACAACTGTTCTGTATACAGCCATCTACCTGTTATGCTTTTGCTAAATAAGAGCGAGAGAAAGGGGACGCGATGGAGCTGTTTGATGATCGGGTGGTTTTGTTTGAGAGCGACGAGGGCGGGGAGTACCTGCTTGTGACGTGTGAGCCGTCTGGCATGGGTGGCCTGGTGGTTCGACAGACGAGCGAGGGTCCGTTGACCCAATGGTGCTACGAGGAGTCGCCGCATGTGGTTGAGACGTTTGTGGCGCACGAGGGGCTTGTGGCCCTGGAGCATTTCTATGGGGTCCGGACATCTAACCAGGTTGCTCGCATGTTGAGTATCTCGTTTGCCGATTATGATTGTGCCCAGCGGGTGAGATCGCTCCTGAGGGAACTTGATGCTAAGTTTGACGTGATCGAAAAGCCAATCGATCGTACGGGGAACGACGGTATATGCGGAGCAGCATGACAAAACTGCGTTCCACAAAAAAGTTTGAGATTGCGCTTGACTCCAATAAGCTAAAGTGGTTTTATATGTTTTGCGCTGCGGCGTTACCTCAGCTGGATAGAGGGTCTGACTACGAATCAGAACGTCATAGGT
>URRT01000075.1 GCA_900550355.1 uncultured Collinsella sp. | reverse complement strand
CCGATGACGTCGCGGATCTTGTCCACGGGGATCTTGATGGTCTCGATGCGCGGCGCGGTCTCCTTCATCTCGGCGCGCGGGCCGTCGATGGTGTCCAGCATGGCGGCCAGGATGAAGGCGCGGCCCTCGTGGGCCTGCTTCAGGGCGCGGGCAAGGATCTCGACGGACAGGCCCTTCGCCTTGTTGTCCATCTGCAGGGCGGTGATGCCGTTGGGCGTGCCGCAGACCTTAAAGTCCATGTCGCCCAGGAAGTCTTCGATGCCCTGGATGTCGGAGAGGATGACCACGTCGTCGCCCTCCTTGATAAGGCCCATGGCCACGCCGGAGACGGGCGCGGAGATCGGCACGCCGGCGTCCATCAGCGCCAGGCAGCTTCCGCACGTGGAGGCCATGGAGGAGGAGCCGTTGGACTCCAGCACCTCGGAGACCACGCGGATGGCGTAGGGGAAGGTGTCGGTGTCGGGCAGCACGGGCACAAGCGCGCGCTCGGCCAGGGCGCCGTGGCCCACCTCGCGGCGCTTCGGCGCGCCCATGCGGCCGGTCTCGCCGGTGCAGTAGGGCGGGAAGTTGTACTGGTGCATGTAGCGCTTGCCCTCTTCGGGCCAGATGGTGTCGAGGCGCTGCCACTCGTTGAGCATTCCCAAGGTGCACACGGACATGACCTGGGTCTGGCCGCGCTGGAACAGGCCGGAGCCGTGAACGAGAGGCAGGTAGTTATCCTTCACCATGATGGGGCGAATCTCGTCGGCGGCACGGCCGTCGACGCGCTCGCCGGTCTCGACGACCATGGTGCGCATGGCCTTCTTCTCAAGCTTCTTGAGCGCCACGGGGATCTCGCGCTCCCAAGCGGCCTGCTCCTCCTCGGTGAACTCGGCGCGGATGGACTCCTTCAGAGCCTCGACCTTACCGATACGGGAAAGCTTGTCGGCATCGCGAAGGGCGGCTGCCATCTCGTCGTAGTGGGCGAAGATGCGCTCCTGGACCTCCTCGACGGGCTGATCGAGCGGGTACTCCTTCTTGACGATGGCACCGTTGACCTGCTCCCACTCGGCAACGAACTCGTCCTGAGCCTGGCAGAAGGCAGCAAGGGCCTCCTGGCCAAACTTCATGGCGGCGAGCATGTCGTCCTCGGAGATCTCCTCGGCGCCGGCCTCGACCATCGAGATGAAGTCGGCAGAGCCGCCCAGCTCCAGGTCCAGATCGGAGTTCTCGCGCTCCTCGTAGGTGGGGTTGACGATAAACTCGCCGGTCTCCACGTTGCGGCCGATGCGCACGCAGGCAAGCGGACCCTCGAAGGGCACGCCGCCGAGCGTCATGGCCAGGGAAGCACCCATGACGTTGATGACATCGAAGGGATTGACCTGGTCGGCGACGAGCGAGGTAGCGACGATGTGCACCTCGTTGCGGAAGCCGTCCGGGAAGCTCGGGCGAATCGGACGGTCGATCATGCGCGCGGTGAGCGTGGCCTTCTCGCTGGGACGGCCCTCACGCTTGAGGTAGCCACCCGGGATGCGGCCGGCGGCGTACATCTTCTCGTTGAAGTCGACGGTCAGCGGGAAGAAGTCGTAGTTCTTACGCTCCTTGGAGACGACCACGGTGTCGAGCATCGTGGTGTCGCCCTGCTTGACCAGGCAGGCGCCGGTGGCCTGCTTGGCAAGCTCGCCCGACTCAAAGGTGTAGGTCTTGCCGTACAGCTCAAAGGTCTTGGATACGAGTGTCATTGTTCTCCTTAACCCCGCAGACCCCTTGTCTGCGGGCTTCTCATGTGACGCGGGCCCCCTGCCCCCGCCACGCTTCAGAGCGTGATTGTTCGCGCCCTTACACAAAAAGAGCGCCCCGCTGCGCAGGACGCTCTTAGCATGTACAAATCCTACTGGATGTTGTCGCGGATGCCCAGAGCCTTGATGAGCTCACGGTACTCGACGATGTCGTTCTTCTTGATGTAGGAGAGAAGACGACGACGACGGCCGACGAGCATGAGCAGGCCACGACGGGTGTGGAAGTCCTTCTGGTGGGACTTCATGTGCTCGGTCAGCTCCTTGATGCGCTCGGACAGGATGGCGACCTGAACCTTGGGGTTGCCGGTGTCGACCGGGGTGTTACCGAACTGGGCAGTCAGCTCCGCCTTGCGCTCTTTGGAAACAGTCATTGTTTCACCTTTCGTTTTGCGTCGCCCACGGGCGACTCGATTCGCCTCGGACTGGGAAGCCGCCGGTGGAGCGAACAACCAAGGTCGAGGTACCAACAGGTCGGTATGTTACCACAAGCAGCCCGCGCCTGCGCATCATCACCGACCCAACATGAATTCCATCGCGCGGAGGCGCTGATCGGTGTGCGTCGCAGCCCAAACATGCGAAAGCCCGAGCAGGAATGCCGCCGTATGCGGGTCGATTCGCTCGGCCATGAGCGCATCGAAGGTCATGGACATGAGGGCGCGCAGCCATGCGGTCTCACCGGTCGACACCAGTTCGGCACCTGGAACGCTCGACGCGCACGACCCGCACATGAGACCGCCCGCCTGGGCTGAAAAATACGACAGCATGGGGTCTCCGCACAGCACGCAGGCCGAAAAATCGGGTCGATAGCCAACGTGCGACAGCAGCTTAAAGACATATGCCGCCACAAGTAGATCCATGTGCGCTGTGTCGAGCCCGCTGCCCGCCAGGGCAAGCGCTCGCTGCGTGATGGCAAAGGTGAACGGGTCCTCAGCGTCCTCGAACGAGCATACGCGCGCGACCTCGGCGATCGCGCTTGCGGCGCAGGTCGTCTCGTAATCGGGCGTAGCGCTGAGCGGCGCCTCCATAAGCTCGGCCTGGGAAACCACGTCGAGCGACCGTCCATGCGCGAGCAGCATATCGACGGTACAGAACAGCTCGCAGCGCGCAGCCAGGCGCCCACCGGGTTTGCGGGCGCCCTTTGCCACGGCACGAACCTGCCGACCCCGCTCGTCAAGCATCGTCAGGATCAGGTCCGTCTCTTTAAGCTTCGTCTTGTCGAGGACGAGCACCTTGGTGCGATATGTCCGGGAGCCTGCCATGCGCGCCGCGCGTCCTTAGTCCTCGGCGTTGTAGCCAAAGCGGCGAATCTGGGCCTCGTCGTCACGCCAGCCGGCCTTGACCTTCACGTCCAGCTCCAAAAAGACCTGCGTGCCAAAAATGCGCTCAAGATCGCGACGGGCGTCGATACCGATATGCTTGATCATCTCGCCGCCCTTGCCGATGATGATGCCCTTCTGGCCCTCTCGTTCGACGTAAATGGTGGCGTGCACGCGCAGCACCTTCTTGGTCTGCTCGAGCGCATCGCAGATCACGCCAACGGAGTGCGGGATCTCATCACGAGTGCGGCGCAAAACCTTTTCGCGCACAAACTCGGCAACGAGCGTCTCATCGGAAGCGTCGGTACCCATGTCCTCGGGGAACCAACGCGGACCTTCGGGCAAAAAGTGCGCAACGGTCTCGATAAAGGCATCGACGTTGAAGTTCTTGACCGATGACGTCACGATCTCGTCGTCATATTCCATGAGCTCGTGGGCAGCCTTAAGCTGCTCCATGACCTGTGCGGGGTCGGCCTCATCGGCCTTGGTGAGCACCAGGACCTTCTTGGAACGAGCGCATCTGACGCGCTCGGCAACCCAGGCGTCTCCCCTGCCGATCGGCTTGGTGGCATCAATCAAAAACGCGACGACGTCGACATCGTTCAACTCGAACAGTGCGCTCTTGTTGAGCTCGGACCCCAGGCCGTCCTTGGGCTTATGAATACCCGGGGTATCGACAAAGACCAGCTGGTAGCCGGGACGGTTGACGACGGCGCGCATGCGACGGCGGGTCGTCTGTGCCACCGGCGAGGTGATGGCGACCTCTTTGCCATAGCAGGCGTTGAGCAGCGTGGACTTGCCGGCGTTGGGACGACCGACCAGGGCCACAAAACCGCTGCGGAAACCGGGCTCCACGTCGCCAAAGCCCATAGGACCGTCGTCCTCGTCGCACAGGGAGTCGAGTTCCTCGTCGCTCATGCCCTCAAACGGGTCGAACTCCTCGGCCTCGTCAAACGAATCGGCACCTTCAGCCTCGTCCAGGACCTCGTCATCCAAAATCTCATCGGTAGGCTGCATATTGTCGGACATGGGAATCCCTTTCTAAATAAAGCCGAGCGCGTGGGCAAAGACAAGCAAGCCCACAATCGCGGCGGTGATGGAAAGAACGTATACAGAGGCGGCGGCGATGTCCTTCGCACGCTTGGCCAGCGGATGGAGCTCCTGGGTCGCTAGGTCGACGATAGCCTCCATAGCGGTGTTGCACAGCTCGCCGTGAATCACCAGGCCACAACAGATGATAATCGTGGCCCACTCGGCAATGTCGAGCCCCACGATACAGCCGGCGATGACGGTACACACGCCCGCCACGAGCATGACCTTAATGTTGCGCTCGGTCTTGACGGCGGTAACGAAGCCCTCCATGGCGTAGGAAAACGACTTTAAGAAGGACGGATGGTCCTTGTTCGATCCGGGAATCATAGACGGCTCCTAGTCGTGGGCGTGGTTGGTGATGGGGCCGACGTGGACTAGCTTGGGGTCCTCGCCGCGCTCGAGTGCCAGATCGCGCAGGATGGCGTCCTCGCGGGCCTCCATAACCTCGGCCTCGTCGTCCTCGATGTGGTCATAGCCCAGCAGGTGCAGCATGCCGTGTACGAGCATCAGGCGGCACTCGTCAGCGGGGCTATTGCCAAAACCGGGGGCCTGACGGGCAATAACCTGCGGGGCCAAGATAATATCGCCGAGCTCGAGCGTCTCATCGGCGGGAATGTCATCGTCGAAGGCCGAATCGCACTCAAACGAAAGCACATCGGTGGTGCGGTCGATACCGCGCCACTCGTGGTTGAGCTCGTGCATCTCGTCCTCGTCGACATACGAAAGGGAAATCTCGACTCCACGTTCAACGCCCTCGGCGGCAAGCACAACCTCGCAGATGTGCTCCACCTCCTGCGCGTCGAGCAGCGTATCGAGCTCGGCATCGTTGCTGATCAATACACTCAACGGGACTCCTTTCGGTCGCGCGGGCGCTGCTCGCGCACGTCATCATAAGCTTCATATGCCTCGACGATACGACCCACCAGGGCATGGCGCACCACGTCGGCACGCTCGAGGTGAGAAAATGCGACATCGTCGACACGGCCCAAAATCTGCTCAACGTCAGCAAGACCGCCACGACGACCCACCAGGTCGCGCTGGCTCAGGTCGCCGGTAATCACGAACTTGGAGTTGAACCCAAGGCGTGTCAGGAACATCTTCATCTGCTCGGGCGTGGTATTTTGCGCCTCGTCGAGCACCACGAAGGCATCACTCAGTGTGCGGCCGCGCATGTAGGCAAGCGGGGCGATCTCGATCACGCCACGCTCCATAAGCTCATCGGTGCGCTCGCGATCCATCATGTCAAAAAGGGCGTCGTAGAGCGGACGCATGTAGGGGTCGATCTTTTCCTCAAGGGTACCGGGCAAAAAGCCCAGATTCTCCCCCGCCTCGACAACCGGACGCGTCAAGATCAGACGGCCCACCTCGTGACGCTTGAGCGCGGCAACGGCGAGCGCCATGGCCAGATAGGTCTTACCGGTACCGGCAGGACCCAGGCCAAACGTGATGGTATGCGAGCGAATGGCATCCACATAGCGCTTTTGGCCGAGCGTTTTGGGGCGAATGGCACGACCGCGATACGAAAGCAGCACGTCATCGCGAAGCGACGTATCCTCGTGCTCACCGTCGCGCAGAACGGCCAGACAGCGCGAGACATCGTCGGCAGACAGCGTGCGCCCGGCAGCCGCCTCGCGAAAAGCATGTTCGAAAAAACGCGCCACGAGTTCGACCTCATCCGGGTCACCGCTCACGGCGATGCTATCGCCACGGGCGACCACATGGGCGCGAACCAAGCTCTCGAGCGCACGAAGGACGCCGTCGCCGGCGCCCAAAACGCACGAGGGATCAATTCCCTCGGGAACGGTAAGTCTAATCTTCGAGGCTTCCATGAACCTCCCTGCGCGCATGGACCAAGCCGGAATCATCGACTCCGATGATAGCAACATCGAGCAGGCACGGGGCTGTAAGTCCACAGGTATCGTCAAGACGGGCATGATGGAACGAACCGAGCGTCAGGTTGTCGCCGTACTCGAGGACGGCACGCTCGACGGTGCCCACGCGACGACGAGCGTCGGCAATGGCGAGTTCCTGCGCCGCGGCTCGCATACGACGGCTGCGCTCGGCCATAACCTCGGGCGGCACCTGGTCGGGCATATCGGCAGCAAGGGTACCGGGACGCTTGCTATAGCGGAACACGTGCATACGCGAGAAACCCACACGACGGCACAGCGCCAGCGACTCCTCGAACTCCTCGTCCGTCTCACCAGGAAAACCGACGATGACATCGCACGAAAGAGACGCCTGGGGCAAGTTGGCGCGAATCATACGCACCGTGTCCTCAAAGGCCTCGGCGCTATAGGGACGGCCCATGCGATGCAGGGTCGCCGTGCAGCCGGACTGCACGGGCAGGTGCAAAAACGGGGCGATACGCTGCGGGTAGCGCGCCATAACCTTAAGCAGGCGCTCGGAGATATCCATGGGCTCGACCGAGGAAATGCGCACATGCGGAATAGACGTGCGCTCCATGATGGCCTCGAGCAGCTCATCGATTTCGACATGCTCGTCGGTCGCGCTCTTGCCATCGTAGGCACCCAGGTTCACACCGGTCAGCACCACCTCGGGTACGCCGGCCTCCTGGGCCTCGCGAACTTGCTCGAGCACGGACTCGACGGGCACGGAACGCTCGGGGCCGCGCGCCTTCCACACAATGCAATAGGTGCAGCGATGGTTGCAGCCGTCCTGTATCTTCACGCCCAGGCGAGAGCGACCGAGCGCATCGACCACCTCGCCATCGCTGCAGGCGGGAACGCTATCGGACTCAACGCCCAGCACCTCGCAGACACGTTCGGCGACATCGATCTTGGACGGCTCGGCGATCACGCGATCCGAAAGCTCCAGCAGCTCCTCGGGATGCAAATTAACCACGCATCCGGTCACGATCACATAGGGCTCGTTTGGATGGGCCAGCGCATGACGAACGGCCTTACGGGTCTTGGCCTCAGCCTCGCCCGTAACGGCACAGGTGTTAATGACGATCAGATCGGCATCCTGGGGCTCCACAATAGCAAAGCCCAGGCGCATAAGATCGGCAGTGATACGGTCAGACTCAACCCGGTTGACACGGCAGCCGAGGTTGACGACGGAAATATGGGGTGCGAGCACGCGGGCTCCTTAATCGAGGATATCGTCGAGGGCACTCTTGATACGGTCGGTCACCGACTTCTTACCGGAAGCGACGTCATCGCCCATCTCATCGGCAAAAGCACGGAGCAGCTCGCGCTGCTTATTGGAAAGATTGGTGGGAACGACCACGCGCAGTTGCACGATCAGGCGGCCACGCGAACCGCCACCGCCAATGCGCGGCATGCCGTAATTATTGACGCTCACGGTATCACCGTACTGGGCGCCGGCGGGAACCGTCACCTTAACGACCTCGTCGGGCATAATGCCCTCGACCTCGATCTCGCAGCCGAGCGCAGCCTGCGCAATCGAGATATCGCTCACCAGGTACAGGTCGTCACCGTTGCGCTTAAAGCGCTCATGGTCGGCAACGCGCACGTTGACAATCAGGTCGCCCGAAGGCTCGCCGCGAAGGCCGGCCTCGCCAAAGCCGCTCACACGCAGCTGGCGACCGGTCGAAACGCCGGCGGGAATATCGATGTCGATCTTTTCATGCGAAGGCGTGCGGCCCTGACCGTCGCAGGTCTCGCAGGGATGGTCGATGACCGTGCCCTCGCCATGGCAGTCGGGGCAAGGCGAGGAAGACTGAACCTGGCCCAGGAACGAACGCTGAACCGTCGTGACGTAGCCCGTACCGTGGCAGCGGCCGCACTGCTTTTCCTGTGCGCCCTCTGCCCTACCGGTGCCGTTGCAGTCCTCGCAAGGAGCAAGGCGGTCATAGCTGATCGTCTTTTTGCAGCCGAGCGCCGCCTCCTCGAGCGTCACCGAAAGCGAGATGGCCATGTCACGTCCGCGACGACGCTCACGACGGCTGCGGGCGCCACCGCCGGCACCGCCGCCAAAGAACGACGAGAACAAGTCGTCCATGCCCATGCCACCAAAGATATCGTTGATATCGACGTAGCCCGAACCACCAGGGCCGTCGGCAGTGCCGTAACGGTCGTAGTTAGCACGCTTCTGCTCATCGGAAAGAACGGAATAGGCCTCGTTGAGCTCCTTAAACTTGGCCTCGGCCTCGGGGTCGTCCGAAACGTCCGGATGTACGGTACGGGCCTTCTTTAGAAACGCACGCTTGATCGTCCGCGCGTCGGCATCCCTGTCGACGCCAAGCACCTCGTAGTAATCCCTATTTTCCGACACGACCGAATCCTTCCGACTTTCAATATTGTCACAGTGCGTCCTATACCCAAGCTGGGCCGACCGCAAACAGAGGGTTTGATGTTATTGCATTTGGTACGGCGAAAGCATGGCCCGTTGCGAGCAGCTCGCGAACCAAACCGACACGAGCGCGAACATAAAGCCGTTGGCAAAACCGTTGGCAAACTGCATCGCACCGCGCTTCCACCACAGCAGACTGCGATGAAGCACACCGTCCGAAAGCACCATGAACAGGCCCATGGTAAACGGAATAAAGCACATCACGGCAAAGGCAGAGAACACGCCCGAGATGGCCGAGAGTACCAAAAACGGCGCCACGATGCCCATCAGGTAAAAACCGGTACGAGCTTTGCCTTCCAAGCGCTCGGCCTCAACATGGGCGCGGCCGACCAGGTCGCCGCCCGCGGCACCGTTGGTGCCAGCATGACCCATGCCGCTGATGCGGACCTCGTCGCCATCGTGAGTGCCGGCAGGAAACTCAATCGTCTGCTCGGAGGTTACGCGAGTACGACCGCTGCCACCGCAATCGGGGCAGGGGGGGG
>URRT01000074.1 GCA_900550355.1 uncultured Collinsella sp. | reverse complement strand
AAGGCACGGCCTGCGGCAAACATGGCAAAGCTGCTCGCGAAGGCGACGCGGCCGGTGGTTGCGATACCGGCGGCAACACCCATCAGGTTGCTCTCGGCGATGCCCACATCGAAGAAGCGGTCGGGGCAGGCGGCCTTAAACTTGCCGGTCTGCGTGGCGGCGGCCAGGTCGGCGTCGAGGACCACAAAGTCATCGTGCTCGTTGGCGAGCTCGACGAGGGCCTCGCCGTAGCTTACGCGCGTGGCGATTTTCTTGACGTCTGCCATCCTAGAGCTCCTCTCCGGCGGCCGTGAGCTCTGCCATGGCCTGCTCAAACTGTTCATCGTTGGGGGCCTTACCGTGCCAACCCACCTGGTTCTCCATAAAGGAGACGCCCTTGCCCTTCGTGGTCTCGGCGATAATGGCGGTCGGCTGACCCTTGGTGGCGCGGGCCTCGGCAAAGGCGGCGCGGATCTGGTCGAAGTCGTTGCCGTCGGCGAGCTCCACCACATGGAACTTGAAGGCGCGGAACTTGTCGGCGAGCGGCATGGGGTCGTTGACCTCCTCGACGGGGCCGTCGATCTGCAGGCCGTTATGGTCGACGATCACGCAGAGGTTGTCGAGCTGTTGGTTGCCGGCAAACATGGCGGCCTCCCAGACCTGGCCCTCCTCGCTCTCGCCGTCGCCCAGCAGGGCGTAGGTGCGATAGTCGTCGCCCCAGTGCTTGGCGGCAACGGCCATGCCCACGGCGGCGGAGATGCCCTGGCCGAGCGAGCCGGTGGACATGTCGACGCCCGGGGTGTCGTTCATGTTGGGATGGCCCTGCAGGTGGCTGCCGATGTGGCGCAGCGTCTCGAGATCCTCCTTGGGGAAGAATCCGCGCTCGGCGAGCACGGCGTACAGACCAGGCGCGCAGTGACCCTTGGAAAGCACAAAGCGATCGCGGTCGGCCTTGCGGGGATCGGCCGGGTCGACGTTCATTTCCTCAAAGTACAGATAGGTCATGATGTCGGCAGCGCCGAGCGAACCGCCCGGATGGCCGGACTTGGCAGCGTGCACGCCGGTGACGATGCCCTTCCTTACCTCGTTGGCAACCTTTTTGAGCTCTTCGTCGCTCATTGTGCCTTCCTTTCATCCTCATTAGACAAAATGCGCACGGCACCGAAGGTAATCCCAACACAGCCGCAATGCACGTACGTCATTCATTATGCTGGAAACTGATGGCTTTACCAGAGTTTTTATCATTATTTGAACAATTTAGCAGGCAGAACCGCTGATGAAACGGTTTATCAATGTGAACGTCTTTTGGATGGAACGCGGTCGACCCTACGCGCTAATGTCCTTGAATCCCTCGCCGAAGGCTTCCGTAACGTCAGCGACCGTCACAATGGCGTGAGGATCGCGCTCACGCACGATCGTCTTGAGGGTATTGAGCTCTCGACGGCTCACGATGACCATAACCACCGGCTTCTCGGCACCCGAATACATGCCAGTCGCCTTAAACTTGGTACAACCACGACCCAGTCCATACATGATATCGGCAGCGATATCAGGGAACTTGTCCGAGATGATGAGTACCATACGGCGTTTGTTGCCGCCATCGACCACGGCATCGATCACGTAGCCGCTAATGACCATCGAAAGGCCTGCATACAGTGCGTTTTCGATCGAAAAGACCGGAGCCGATAGCGCGCATACGGCAACATCGATCGCCATGACGGTCGAGCCCACCGGCAGCGAGGTGTTACGCGAGATGATTTGGCCAATCGTGTCCGAGCCGCCGGTGTTGGCGCCGGCGCGCAACACCATGCCGTAACCGATGCCCGTAATAATGCCGCCCCACATGGCAGGGAGCATCAGGTCCGCATCCGCCAGAGGTGCTACAAACGGGGCGAACAGATCGGTAAAGAAGCCCAGCAGCACAAAGCCCGTCGCGGTCTGCACCACGTAGAACATGCCACCCTCGCGCATAACGACCAACAACAGCAAGGTGTTCATCACGATCGTCTGAATGCCAACGGGAAGCGATAGGCCGCGCGATGCACCGACCGCCTGGATAATGGTGGCAAGGCCCGTAACGCCACCGGCAGCAAGGCCGTTGGGAATCAAAAACAGGTCGGTCGCAATAGCGGCCAGAGCGCACCCCAACATAATCTGGGGCAGGTCGTGAAAGAAGTTCATCGAAAGAATGCGCTTGATGTCCAGACGATATGCCATGCTGCCTCCCTCAAAAAAGCGCACCCAAACGGATGCGCTTCGAACTTCTTGCTGTATTCGATTCTACCGATTCGCCGGACAAAAACCACCCCTGCGCAGGGTTTGCTCTGGATACAAAACCACCCTGCTGGGAGGGTTTTAATCCATTTCCACATGAACCGGGCGGTTTATGCAGACGGGGTCTCCGCGTCAGCGTTGCCGGTAGCCCAACGGTGATAGCCAATAACAAACGGGTCCAGGTCGCCATCGTCAAGAACGGCCTCGACATTGCTGGTCTCCACGCCCGTGCGTAGGTCCTTAACCATCTGATACGGGTAGAGCACGTAGCTGCGAATCTGGTTGCCAAAACCAATCGTGGTCTTGGGTCCGCGAATCTCATCCAGGGCCTCGGCGCGCTTCTCGAGCTCAATCTCGTACAGGCGAGCCTTGAGGATCTGCATGCACGCGGCCTTGTTCTGGATCTGGCTGCGCTCGTTTTGGCAGGTGACCACAATGCCGCTGGGAAAATGCGTCACGCGCACGGCGGAGTCAGTGGTGTTGACGCCCTGACCGCCCGGGCCGCTCGCGTGGTACACGTCCACGCGGATGTCGTCGGGACTGATCTCGATGTCGATATCATCGGGTAGCACGGGGATGACCTCGACGCCGGCAAACGTGGTCTGGCGGCGCTTCTTGTCGTCGGTGGGGCTGATGCGCACCAAGCGGTGGACGCCGGCCTCGGCGCGCAGCATGCCAAATGCGTCCTTGCCCTCGACGGTAAAGGTCGCGCGGTCAATGCCGATGACCTCGGCCGCAGGACAGTCGTTGATGGTGACCTTCCAGCCGCGACGCTGACAATACTTCATGTACATCTTAAAGAGCATGAAGGTCCAGTCCTGGGCCTCCAGGCCACCCTGTCCGGGCTTGATAGTCACAATGGCATCGCCGTGATCGAACTCACCGGTAAACCAGCTCGAAAGCTCAAGCTCATCGATGGCACGGGCCAGGCGCTCAGCCGTGGCTGCAGCCTCCTCGCGAAGGGCGGCGGCGTCGGGGTCATCCCCCATCTCCTCGGCAAGCTCCAGCGCCGCGCGGGCGTCAGATAGCTCGCCGCGCGCGGTGTCCACGGCAGCGATATCCTCCTTGTTGCGCGCAATCTCCTCCATGGTGGCACGGGCGGCGTCGGCGTCATCCCAAAAGCCAGGGGCAACACTTTTGGCCTCGAGCTCGGACACGCGGGTACGCTTCTCGTCCAGGTGGAGATACGACTCGACCTCACCGAGCCGGTCCGCAAACGCGTCCAGCTCGGCGGGCGTTACCTCTAAAGCCTCAGCCATTAACGATTCCTGCCGTGGCAGTACTTAAACTTCTTGCCGCTACCGCAGGGGCACGGGTCGTTGCGGCCCACGTTGACGTACGGATCGTCGCTCTCGGACTTGCGATAGGTGGTCACCTTGCCACCGTTGTTGACGGCAGCCGGACCACCCTGGACAGCCGTGCGGGCCTGCACCTGCGCCTGCTTGCGCAGCACCGAGCCGCCGTTGTCACCATCGACCTCGGCAGGACCGGAGAAGTGCGCACCCTCGAGCGCGGGCTCCTCCTTGTGCTCCACGGCACGCGGGGCAGCCTTGATCTCGATGCGCAGAACCGTACGCAGATAATCCTCGTACATGGTATCGACGAGTATCTGGAACGCGCCGTAGGCCTCGGTCTTGTACTCAACTAGCGGGTCGCGCTGGCCAAAGCCGCGCAGGCCGATGCCGGTCTTGAGGTAGTCCATCTCCTGCAGGTAGTTCATCCAGCGGGTATCGATGACGCGCAGCATGACCTGGGTGTTGAGCTCGCGCATCAGGTCCTCGCCCAAGCGCTCGGCCTTCATGTTGTAGCACTTCTCTACGTAAGCCAGTACATCGGCAGCCAGAGCCTCATAATCCTCGTCGGGGAACTTCGGCGTATCGATGTGGCCGGTGAGCTCCACAACCCACTTGCGCAGACCCTCCAGGTCGCGCTCGCCATCGTGGCTGTCCTTGGTGCAGAACTCCTGCACGCAGCGGTACACGGTATCGTGCATGACCTCGGTGATGTGGTCGGTCAGGTCCTTGCCGTCAAGAATCTTATTGCGCTCGGCGTAGATGACCTGGCGCTGCTTGTTCATGACGTCGTCGTACTCAAGGACGCTCTTACGCATGGAGAAGTTGATGCTCTCGACCTTGTGCTGAGCGCTCTCGACGGCCTTGGAGATGATCTTGTGCTGGATGGGCATGTCGTCGCCCATGTCGGCCGTGACCATCATCTTGGAGACGCGGTCCATCTTGTCGCCACCGAACAGGCGCATGAGGTCGTCCTCGAGCGACAGGTAGAACTGGGTCTCGCCCGGATCGCCCTGACGGCCGGAGCGGCCGCGCAGCTGGTTGTCGATACGGCGGGACTCGTGGCGCTCGGTGCCGATAACGGTCAGGCCACCGGCGGCAAGCACGCGCTCGCGCTCGGCCTTGCAAGTCTCCTTGGCCTCGGCGTTAAACTGCTCGAGCTGCTCGGGCGTCACGTCCTCCATGGTCAGACCCTCGTACTCCAGGCGCTCGCGCACCAGCTCGTCGGGGTTGCCGCCCAGCAGGATGTCGGTACCACGACCGGCCATGTTGGTGGCAATGGTCACGGCGCCGTAGCGTCCTGCCTGGGCCACGATGTGGGCCTCGCGTTCATGGTGCTTGGCGTTGAGGACCTCGTGTGCGATGCCGCGCTTGGTAAGGGCGGCGGACAGCTTCTCGGAGCTCTCGATGGAGACGGTGCCCACCAGGACCGGCTGGCCCTTGGCGTGGCGACGCTCCACATCGTCGGCGACGGCGTTGTACTTGGCCTGAATGGTGCGGTACACCAGGTCCTCGTGGTCCACGCGCTGCACGGGCTTGTTGGAGGGGATGACCTCGACGGGCAGCTTGTAGATCTCGCGGAACTCGGCATCCTCGGTAAGTGCCGTGCCGGTCATGCCGGAAAGCTTGTCATACAGACGGAAGTAGTTCTGCAGGGTGATGGTGGCCAGGGTCTGGTTCTCCTCGCGTACGAGCACGCCCTCTTTGGCCTCGATAGCCTGGTGCAGGCCCTCGGAATAGCGGCGGCCCTCCATGATGCGGCCGGTGAACTCGTCGACGATCTTGACCTCACCGTTGGTGACCACGTACTGCTTATCGCGGTGGAACATGTACTGGGCCTTCAGCGCTTGCTGCAGGTGGTTGACCAGCTGGCCGGAGAGATCGGCATAGATGTCATCGATACCCAGGCGGCGCTCGATTTTCTTAAGGCCGCGCTCGGTGGCGGCAATGGTGTGCTTGGCCTCGTCCATGACGTAGTCGCCCGTGGGCTCCACATCCTCGGTGGCAGTGAGCATGTCATGCGACACGTCCTCGCCGCGCTCAAGGCCACGCACGGCACGCGCGAAGTCCTTGTAGGTACTGGCGGACTTGGTGCCAGCGCCCGAGATGATCAGCGGGGTGCGGGCCTCATCGATCAGGATGGAGTCAACCTCGTCGACGATGGCGTAGTTGTGGCCGCGCTGCACGCGCTGCTCGGGACGGGTAACCATGTTGTCGCGCAGGTAATCAAAGCCGAACTCGGAGTTGGTACCGTAGGTGACGTCGGCCTGGTAGGCCGGGCGCTTGAGCTCGAGCGGCATGTTGTTCTGGAGCAGACCGACGGTCATGCCCAGGTACTTATAGATGCGGCCCATCCACTCGGAGTCGCGCTTGGCAAGGTAATCATTGACAGTAACGACGTGCACGCCTTTGCCGGCAATAGCGTTGAGATAGCCGGCCAACGTGGAGACGAGGGTCTTACCTTCGCCAGTCTTCATCTCGGCAATGTGGCCCTCGTGCAGTGCCATAGCGCCAATGAGCTGCACGTCAAAGTGGCGCATACCCATGGTGCGCTTGGAAGCCTCACGCACGGTGGCAAAGGCCTCGGGAAGCATGTCGTCGAGCGACTCGCCGTTGGCGTAGCGCTCACGGAACTTATCGGTCTGGGCGCGGAGCTCCTCCTCGGTCATCTTCTCAAACTGGGGCTCAAGACCGTTGATCTTGTCGACGATCTTGTAGTAGCGCTTCAGGTCCTTATCGGATCCAAAGGACAGCAGCTTTGACATGAATCCCATGTGGTTTTCCTTTTTGGCCATCGCCCGTGGCATGAAACCTTGGACGAGTTAAACACAGATATTTGTACTTTAGCCAAACAAGGCGCCGCCTATGCGGTCGACACGCTCGACCACGTAATAACTACGACAGCCTGCCAAAAAGGGACTGGTTTATTTTGGCAGCTTTTATCTGGGAAAACGCTGCCTCTCTGCCATTTGGTGCAAGCTAACCCGTCCTCTTCGCACCAACCTGGTGCAATGGGGACGGGCTAGCTTGCACCAATAAAAAGATAAGGGCCGCGCACCCAAATGGATGCGCGGCCCTTATGCCATGAATGCGAGTGTTTCCGCGGCGAGCTATTTACTCAGCAGCCTCGGTGGTCTCGGCCTCGACAGCGGCCTCCTCGACGGGAGCCTCTGCGGGAGCCTCGGCGGCCTGCTTGGCAGCCTCCTCGGCAAACTTAGCGGCACGCTTGGCCTTCTCGGCAGCCTTAGCCTCAGCAGCAGCCTTGCGAGCGGCCTCGGCCTCAGCAGCCTTGGCGGCCTTGGCAGCCTTGGCCTCCTCGGCCTTCTTGAGCTGGGCGGCAGCGGCGCCACCGAACTTGTCGGCGAAGCGCTGGACGCGTCCACCGGTGTCGACGAACTTCTGCTGGCCGGTGTAGAACGGGTGGCACTCGTTGCAAAGCTCGACCCTCATCTCGGACACGGTAGCGTGCGTCTTGAAGGTGTTGCCGCAGGAGCACGTCACCGTGCACTCGACATACTGGGGATGGATACCCTGCTTCATGGTAGGACTCCTTATTGGTCAGGCGCTGGTTACCGATCAGCGCATAAGGCGTCTTGGTTTCCGACCAAGACAACAAACTCGGCTATGTTACCACGGCGTCGAGCGTCCCACAAAAGGTTCACGGTCTTTACGCCGGAGTGCACAGGCGAATCTGCCCGATCGCGGCGCCAACAGAGCCGCCCGAGCTGTCCAGGGTGCCAAAAAACACCCTGCGAGACAAGCGCTCCATGTTGCAGACGTGTAACGCCGCAGCAAAGGCGCCCCTTTTTGCACAGGACAGGTACAATGATGAACACTGTACCGTAGCGGAGCGCCGCCGCGCGCCGCCAACACGCGAAAGGGTTTCCCATGGCCGAGATCTCGTCCTCCCGTATCGTCATCACCGTCCTTGGCAAGAACCGCCCCGGCATTGTCGCCGGCGTCACCCGCGTCCTGGGCGAAGCCAATGTCGACATCCGCGACATTACGCAGTCCATTATCGAGGACATCTTCACCATGACCATGCTGGCCGACACCGCCGAGTCCAAGCTCGACTTCGCCGAGCTGCAGAAGGCCCTGGCCGAGGCCGGCGAGCTTTCGGGCGTCAACGTGTCCATCCAGCGCGAGGACGTCTTTAACTTTATGTACCGCCTGTAGCGAACAGGCTGCGTGACGACGGCCCAACGTGCGCCCAGGCGCAACGTCGCCACATAGCCCGGAGAGGAGCGCGCATGGCCTACGACGCCAAGAAAATCTATTACCGCTTCGACGACCACCTGAGCCGCCTGGTCTTGGACTACGAAGCAAGCCGCCAGATTTCGCCCGAAAGCGAAAATCTATACTACGGCCTGCCGACCGACCCTTATGACGAGGACCTGTTTGTCGAGCACGATGTCAAGCGCGGCCTGCGCAATGCAGATGGCTCGGGCGTGGTTGCAGGCCTCACTCGCATCTCGGATGTGCATGGCTACAACAAGGTCGACGGAAAGGTTGTGCCCGATCAGGGCAAGCTCACGCTTCGTGGCTACAGCATCGAAGATCTGGTCAACAATGCCCAGGCCGAGGACCGCTATGGCTACGAAGAGGTCGCCTACCTGCTCATTACGGGCTCGCTGCCCAACAAGGATGAGCTCGACGGCTTTTGCGGGCGTCTGGGCGCGTTTAGGCACCTGAGCGACGAGTACGTTAAGGAATTCCCGATGACCACGGTGTCGTCGAGCATCATGAACGTGCTTCAGCGCGCCGTGCTGCTGCTCTATGCCTTCGACGCCGAGCCCGACGTGATCACCCCCGAGCACGAGATCGATGTTGCCATCTCCATGCTCGCCCGTCTGCCCCGTATTGCCGCCTTCGCGCACATGGCTTCGGTCGCCAAGCGTCGCGGCTCCGAGGTGCATGTGCCGCACCCCACGCCCGGCCTGTCCACGGCCGAGACCATTTTGCAGGTGCTGCGCGGCGGCATGGCGTTTACCCGCGACGAGGCGATGCTGCTCGACGTGATGCTTATGCTCCATGCCGAGCACGGCGGCGGCAACAATTCCACGTTCGCCTGCCGCGTACTGTCGTCGTCGGCCACCGACCCGTATTCGGCCTACGCCGCGGCCATCGGCTCGCTCAAGGGCCCACGCCACGGCGGCGCCAACGCCAAGGTCGTGTCGATGCACGAGGACATTCGCGCGCACGTTTCCAACTGGGAAGACGACGACGAGGTCGCTTCCTATCTGGGCAAGATCTTGGACAAGCAGGCCTTCGACGGCACGGGGCTCATCTACGGTATGGGACATGCCGTCTACACGCTCAGCGACCCGCGCGCCGAGGTCTGCCGCCACTACGCGCGCACGCTGGCCGCCAAGAAGGACCTGGGCGAGGAATTCGCGCTCATCGAGCGTATTGAGCGCCTAGCGCCGCAGGTGATGCGGGACCACGGCATGACCAAGCCTATCTGCGCCAATATTGACCTGTACACGGGCTTTATCTACAAGATGCTCGGCGTACCCGAGACGCTCTTTACGCCGATGTTCGCCGTGGCCCGCATGGCAGGCTGGTCGGCACACCGCATGGAAGAGCTCTTCTGCGCACACCGTATTATTCGCCCG
>URRT01000073.1 GCA_900550355.1 uncultured Collinsella sp. | reverse complement strand
GTATCGCACGCGGAATGGGGGTCGTTGCAGTTGTGGGGCGTGGAGCCATGACCGCCCTTGCCCTGAAGTGTGATGCGAAAACCGTACACGCCCGAGAGCGCCGGACTGCCGTAAAGCACCAGGCCAAGCGGCGACTGGCTATTGACATGCATGGCAAAGGCGACCTGAGGACGCGGGTTCTGCAGCAGACCGTCGGCGATGGCGGCGCGGGCACCCTCAAAGGTTTCCTCGCCCGGCTGGAACAGCAACTTAACCGTAGCGTTGGCATCAACAAGCTCTGCCTCGCGCGCTTTGAGCATACGAGCCGCACCAAGCAGCGCCGTCGCGTGCATATCGTGACCGCAAGCGTGCATGCAGCCGTTGGTGGATGCAAAGGGCTCGCCGGATTCCTCGGCAACGGGCAGGGCATCCATATCGCCACGGAGCATGATGACCGTACCGGCCTGTTCGTCCGTGCAGACGCCATTGCCTTGGGCCGCGGCGGCACCGGCGCCGACAAGGCCCACAACGCAGGAACCATCAACGAGCGTGGCAAATGGGATGTCCATCTCGGTCAGGCGCGCTTGGATATACGCAGAGGTCTGTGGGAGGCTATTACCCAACTCGGGCGTCTGGTGCAGATCGTGTCGCCACGCAGCGAGCTCGTCTGCAAAAGCCTGAGCTTCTGCAACAAGGCCGTCACCGATAGCGGTCTGCGCCGCTGCGGTGGCCTTGGGCGCTGATTGCGGTTGAAGATCGGACAAAGCTGGTGCCATAGATGCCCTCCAGTATCGTTTTTGCAGCAAGCACTTTGATAGCGTAAAGTGCAAGGTACTACTTTAAGGGCGAGGCATAAAAAATGCCGCCCCAGGAGGGCGGCGCAACAAGTTGTTTACAATTGCGGGCGCGGCTTTCGACGCAAAAAATCGAAGTGAGTCTCGCTCAAGATAATCGACAGGAAGATGAGCGCGAAGCCGGCGAGCAGGCGCGAGGTGAGCGCCTCCCCCATCAGCAGCACCGAGAACAGCACACCCGAAGGCGACTCCATCGAAAGGAGCAGCGAGCCCGTCGAGGCCGGGACATGCGCCAGGCCGACGTTTTGGATGAGCAGAGCCGCGCATGTGCAGCCCACCGAGAGAAACGCCATCGCACTGATAAAGCTCGGCGTCCAAACGGACAGAGGCGCTTGGGTCTCGAATAGCAGCGACGTTGCCAGGCTCAGCACGCCGTTGCCCACAAACATCCAAAACGTGATGACGTTAACGTCCATTTTGCGACCGTACTTGGCAGTCACCGCCATCTGGATGGCGAAAAAGGCCGCACCCGCCAGCGTAATGACGTCACCGATGTTGAATTCAACGCTATCGAGCGCCACCAAACCAATGCCCGCCAAGCACAGCAGCGCCGCGCCCAGGTTATAACGGGTGAGTTTTTCGCCGCTCAGAAAATAGCTCGCGAACGGTACAAGGATGCAATACGTGCCCGTCAAAAAAGCATTCTTGCCCGCCGTAGTATGTGCCAGACCGACCGTCTGCAACGCATAGGCCGCCCACATGAGCACGCCCATACTCAGGCCAACGATCAAGTTGCGAGCGTTGAGGTGCGCGATGATGCGCTTGTGGAAGACGGCAAACATGACCAACGCTGCGGGCAGAAAACGTACATAGAGCAGCGCGAACACCGGAATGGTGCCGAGTGCGTCCTTCATAGTGGTAAAGGAGTAGCCCCAGATGACCGCCACCGAAAGGAGCAGAACCTTCCAGAACAGCGGAGAGCGTGCGCCGGCGCCCCGGGGAATACCGCCCGCGCCCAAATCCTCACGGGCTACTGGGCTATCGGGCAAGTTTTCGATTTCGTTGGTAGCGTATTGGGCCATGGAACATCCTCGCACTCAATCTGGGCGTGGTGTCCGCACGCGTATGGCTGCGTGCCGCCTCATGGTCAAATAAAAACGGGACGCACCGGACCCCCGGCACGCCCCGCTACTGTAGCAATAACCAAGCAGCCCGTGCAATTCACTACGCTAAAGCATCGGGTTGGAAGACCTCGATGTTCCGACGGCGTTTACGTTGCTGTATTAAATCAATTTAGTACTCTCCAGCTTTTCGATGATCCAGTCGTTGGCTTTGATGACCGGGCGGCGGAAGACGACGCCCAGGGCCAGCGACGGAATCAGGTAGCTCGCCAGAATACCCAGCTCAACCCAGTACTCCATATGGTAGGCACCGGCCATAGCGGCGTGCATGGCGTTGATGCCGTGGGTAAACGGCAGGAACGGGTAGATCGCCTGGAACACGGGACCGGTCATCTCGATGGGGAACGTGCCGCCCGAACCGCCGACCTGCATGACCAACAGCACGACAGCGAGCGCTTTGCCGATATCGCCAAACGAAACCGTAAGCGTGTAGACGATATTGGAGAACACGAGACTCGCAACCCAGCCCGCCAGCACAAACTGCAACGGGTTGTCGCACTGGATGCCAAAGAACAGAATGTCGCCCGCGCACACGAGCGTCGCCTGCAGCAAGGCCAGACCGCCAAAGAACAGGTAGCGACCCAAGTAGATCTCGTGCAGGCGCACGGGAATGAGCTCGTTGATAAGCTCATCGTCAACCGAGACCTTCATCATGGCCGCCAGAACAATCGAGCCCACCCACAGCGACAAAATCGTATAGAACGGCGCCATGGCCGAGCCGTAGTTGCGGATCGGATAGACCGGCTTGCGGTCGAGCGCGACGGGACCGGAAAGCGACACGGCCAGACCCTCGGGGTCGTTGCCGATCATCGTCTTGATTGTGGCCAGGTCACCCGAGATCAGAGCGCTATCAAGCTCGTCCTTAAAGGCACTGATCTTGTTCGACGCCTCGCCCAGCTGATCGGAAGCCTTGTTGACCAGCTTTGCAGCCTTGGAGAGACCCTTCGCGAGCGAACCAGAGGCGTCGGTCAGACCGCTCACGGCGCTATCCAAGTCACCCGAGATACCGTTCAGGGAATCCAGAACGCCCGAAATGGTCTTCTTGAGCTCCTTGGCCTTAACCGAGAACGTAGAATCGTAGTCGGACTTGGCACCCGAGATACCTGCCTTGGCATCAGCGATGGCCTGGTCGACCTCGGCACGCGAGTTGTTGACCTCCGCCATGCCGTCCGAAAGGGACTTTGCGGTCGCCGTCAGGTCCTTCGCATTGTTGCGGTACTCCACGGCAATTCTGCCCAGCGACGTCGCAGCGGACTTGAGGCCGTCTTTGAGCTTGTCATCGCTCATCTGGTCGGCAAGGTTGCGGAGCCGATCGGCCATCGCATCGATATCGTCAGCACGCGTATTGAGCGCCGCTGCGGCTTCGTTGAGCTGAGACACCGTAAGGTCAACATGCTGATTCGCAGCATCGAATGCCTTCGCAAGCTCGGCGGACACGTTGTCGAACGAGCCCGCGCTTCCGTCAATCGCCGCGTCAACGGCATCGTTGGCGGCCCTGAGCGCTTCCTTGGAATCATTGATGCCGCTCTTGGCGTGCTCCATCAGCTGCTTCGTCGACTCATCGACGGTGCCCGTCTGCTTGAGCATACCGCCCGCCGACGTCAGCGAATCGGACGTGGAGCTCAAAACGCCCGCCAGCGACGTTGCGCTGGTCTGAATGTCCTGCAGGTCCTGGACCGAATCGCCCAGCGTAGAGGACAGATTGGCGATAAAGTTGCTCACCTGGTCGGTGCTCATATAGTCGAGCAGGCTGGACACGGTTTTAAGTCCGATGCTCGTAATGGTTTCGGTAAAGGTCTCGTTGACCTGACTCTGGACGGCGCTCGAACCCTTCTCGGTCACAATCTGTGCGATGGCGTTGGCCTTCTGGTTCTCATAGAACTCGATATCGGCGTGCTTCACCTCGGTCGAGAAAAGCGTCATCATGTCGGCGCTAAACGTTTTAGGGATAACGACGGCAGCGTAGTACGCGCCCGACTTAACGCCCTCAATCGCCTTATCGCGGTCGTTGAGAACGACCCAGTCGAAGTTCTCGTTGCCGCGCAGAGTGGCGGTTACGTTTTCGCCCACGTTGACCTCGACGGGAATCAGATCACTCTCGTAGCCCTCGTCGGTGTTGACCACGGCGATCTTAAGGTTGCCGGTATTGCCGTAGGGATCCCAGCTACCGGCGATGTTAAACCACGCGTACAGGCACGGCACGATAATGAGGCCCATCACGACGACCATGCCGATCACGGAGCGAGACACGTTTTGGACATCGCGCTTAAACAGGTGCAGGATGTTTTTCATTTATGCCTCACCTCCTTTGGAGTGCTTGCCGAGCGGGGCGGTGTCCCCGTCGTTTCCGTTTACGTTGTCAACGCCGTCGGCATCTTGAACCTTACGATGCGCACCGATATGCGGCAGACGGCTCGTGGGCTGTTCGCTGTCCTTGGTGCCCCGCTCGCTGGCGTTGAGACCAAACATGCGACGGGCGGCAGGGATGGCAGCCGTGTGCTCGCGCATCTCGCGGCGAAGGTCCTCGTCCGAAAGCGCCGAGATGCGCATCTGGGTATTGAGGCTCGCGCGGATATATTCGATATTGATAAGCCAGCCGCAGATGGCAATGACCGAGACAATCCAGATGACCAGCAGGATGATCTTGCCGTTATTGTCGATATCGAGCACCGTCGAAAGCACAAAGAGCAGGACCTGCACGCCTACCACAGCGGCAAAACCGTCCTTGATGTAGTAGGGGTAGCGATGCTCAAACGCCACGGCATGGTCGAGCACCTCGCGACGGTACGAATCGGAATCGAGCACGACGCGCATGGCCGTGCGCAGCGAATAGCGCTGGCGCGGCAGGTCGTTGGACTCGCAGATCATGAGGCCCGTCGTGGAAAGCTGCTTATCAAAGAGCAGGTTGAGGTTGAGCAGCAACGGGCGCAGCTGCAGACCGATAAAGAGCGCGATGATAAGGAACACGCCCAGGATGCACAGGTTAAACAGGTAGTTGAACGAGTACATGCCACCGACGGTCTCGCGCAGCAGGTTGATGCCATAGGTGAAGGGCAGCAGCGGATGCAGCCATTGGAAGAAGCCGGGCATCATCTCGATGGGATACATGCCCGACGAGCCGGGAATCTGCACAATGACGAGGATGACGCCAATTGCCTTACCGATATGCTTAAACGTGGTGGACAACGCATAGATGATGTTGACGTAGGTGAACGAGATAGCGATGCCGCCCAGCACGAACAGCAGCGGGTTGACGCACTGCACGCCAATGACCAGGTCGCCCACCGTAACGATGATGGCCTGGAACGCACCCAGGATCACCATCAGCAGCCAGCGGCCAAAGTAGCCCTGACGCGCCGTAAAGCTACCGATGCCCTCGCGGTCGACCTCGAGCTTGTAGATAGCGATGAGCACATAGCCGCCTACCCACAGCGCCAGATTGGTGTAGAAGGGCGCGATGCCCGAGCCAAAGCTCTTGACCGGATAGATTGACTTGGACGTCAGCTCAACCGGAGATGCCATGAAATCTGCCACGTCATTGACGTCGACGTCCATGAGGTCGGCTAACTCGCCCATAGACTCAGAGGTCTGCAGCGCCGCAATGTCATTGGCGGCGGTCGCGAGCTTGTCCTGAACCTTGGCAAGGGAGGCGTCGGTTTGGGACAGCGTGGTCTTTGCCTGCTTGAGCGTGGCGTCGAGCTGCGCCAGCGTGCCGCGCGCGCTCGCTATCGTGGGGGTCATACCCGACACAATGCCGGTCAAATCGCCCGAAACGGCGGCAAAGGAGTCAAGCGCGCTCGAAGCCTTCGGAAGTGCGTTCTGACCCAGATCGGTCTGAGCCTGACCGAGGCTAGCCGTACCGGTCTGAATTGCCGCGTTGAGTGCGTTGCTCGCGTTCGAGATTGCCGTAGCGTCGTTTGCCATGGCGCTCGACTGTGCAGAAAGGCCATCCTTGATGCTCTGCAGCTTCTGGTTTTGCTCGCGAAGCGAATCGATGGTCGATACAATGCGCGCGTCAATTTCCTCGGAACCTGTCGACGTGTCATTAACGAGAATCTCCAAGTGCCCGATAACGGCCTTATTGTGATCGATCGTCGCCTGGAGAGACTCGAGCGAGTTGTCGATGCGGGTGGTCGTAGATGTGACCGTACCCGTTAGCTTGCCAATCGCAGCGTTCGCGGAGGCTGACGTCTTGGTGAGTGCAAGGCTACCTTCCGAGAGTGCCTTGGAGAGCGAGGTGATAGAGTTGCCCGCCGTGGCGCGAGCCTCGCCCAGCAGGTCGTTGCCCTGGGAGATTGCCTGCGTCAGCGACGGTGCCTGACCTTGCAAGCCGGCAAGCGCCGCATCAGCCGAGGCGATAGCGCCACTCGTCTTATCGATGGCGGCATTCATATCGCCAATCGAATCGCGCACCTCACCCAAGGTGTCGGATGCCTCGGACACCGAACTTGTCAGCGAGTCCTGAGTCTGGGTTGCCTTGTCCTTTAAATCGATGCCGGCATCCTTGGCGATGCCCGCTACGGTCTCGCCCACCGTGGAGACAAACTCCGAGTTGATCTGCTCCTCGATGGTGTTGGCACCGGTATCGGTAACCTTGGGCGCAATGGCGCTCTTTTTCTCGTTGACGTAATAGGTCAGCTTAGGCTGATGGTAATTGCCATCGAGCATCGAGACGAGATTGTCGGAGAAGTTCTTGGGGATTACAATCGCCGCGTAGTATTCCCCGCTCTCGACGCCCTCTTTGGCATCGGCAGCCGAGTCGACGAAGGTCCAGCCCAGCCGATCGTTTTCCTTGAGCTGGTCGACCACCTTATCGCCCGCATTGAGCTCGCCCACTAGGTCGTTCTGGGTGCCCTGATCGTTGTTGGCGATGGCGATTTTAATGCCCTGGGTATTTCCGTACGGATCCCAGTTGGCAACGATGTTGTACCAGGCATACAGCGAGGGAATGACGCACACGCCCAAGGTAACCACCAGGGCGACGGGGTTCATAAGCAGTCGCTTAATGTCGCGCTTAAATATCGCAAAGGAGACCTTTGCGTTGGATAGTTTGCTGCCGAGACTCACGCTTGGACCATCCATCCTGTCGTTGAATCAAATCGTACTATCAACAACCATTGTACGTAGGCGCTTTAGCGTCTCGAAGCACAATGGTATTGAGTTTTGCGGGTAGCAATATACTACGAAGATTAGTTAACGTACAGTTGTACAGTATCTCAAATTTCAGCAGGTCGCAAAACCACAACCCGCACAAATTAGCAATCCGAATAGTCATTGGGAACGTTCTTAAATGACTAGTCAAACAAGAACGTCCCCGATGACTACTTAGGGCCACGAAAGCGTCGCAGGTTGAGCATAAGTCAGCGAAAACGCCCCTGAGCGAGCAAGGTGACGTGAAAGAGGAGGGAAGCGTACTTTGGTACGCGACCGACGATTGAACGTCAGATTGCCGCTTAGGGGCGTTTGCAGCGTCGACCGGTCCGTCGTTCGTTAGAACGGCGGAACCAATAGGTTCGTTAGAACGGCGGAACGAAGGGCAGCGTCGAGTAGTTACGCGGTTCGTAGAACCGCGTAACTACCCAATTACATAAGCTCGCAGACAGCTGCTGCGAAGGCAACGGGGTCCTCGGGGAGGATGCCCTCGACCAGCAGGGCCTGATCGTAGAGCAAGCCGGAGTACTGCTTGATCTTATCGGCGTCGCCTGCCTTCTGGGCAGCGACAAGCTTGTCAAAGACCGGGTGCTTGGCGTTGAGCTCGAGCACGCGCTGGCTCTTGGGCATGCCGTCGGGCGCGCCCTCGGGCCCCTTCTGGAGCACCTTCTCCATCTCGAGCGAAAGCGGACCCTCGGTGGTGATGCAAGCGGGGGCATCGGTCAGGCGCGCGGAGACGGCAACTTTCTCGACCTTGTCACCGAGCGCCTCCTTCATAGCGCTAAAGAGGTCCTCGTTTTCCTTGGTGGCGTCCTCGGCCTCCTTCTTCTCGTCCTCGGTCGCCAGATCAAGATCGCCAGTCGCAACGTTCTTGAGCTCCAGGTGACGATCCTCGACCTCGGGCTCGGCACCGTCGGCAACGGCCTTTTCGGCAGCCTCGCGGGCGGCGTCGTCCTCGTAGATCTTGGGCATATCGGCGGCCACGTACTCACGCATAGCCTGGAACGTGAACTCATCCACATCCTGCGTCAGCAACAGCACGTCATAGCCGCGCTCGAGCACGCCCTTTACCACGGGCATCTTGGCCAAGCGCTCACGCGAGTCGCCGGCGGCGTAGTAGATGGCCTTCTGATCCTCGGGCATGCCCTTGGCATACTCGGCCAGGGTGATCATCTTCTGCTCCTTGGCAGACCAGAACAGCAGCAGGTCGGCGAGCTCGTCGGCCTTCATGCCGTAGCTCGAGTAGATGCCGTACTTCAGACCGCGACCAAAGTTCTCAAAGAACTTCTCGTATGCCTCGCGGTCGTTGTCGCGCATGTCCTCAAGATCGGCAGTGATCTTCTTCTCGACACGCTTGGCAATGGCCTTGAGCTGACGGTTCTGTTGCAGCGTCTCACGCGAGATGTTGAGCGTCACGTCGGCAGAGTCCACGACGCCGCGCACAAAGTTGTAGTAGTCGGGCAGCAGGTCGTCGCACTTCTCCATAATCAGAACGTTGGAGCTGTAGAGCGCCAGGCCCTTCTCGTAGTCCTTGCTGTACAGATCGAACGGGGCGCGACCCGGCACAAACAGCAGCGCATCGTACTCAAGCGTACCCTCGGCATGGAAGCTGATAGTGCGCGCGGGATCGTCAAAGTCGTGGAACGTGGACTTGTAGAACTCGTTGTAATCCTTCTGCTCAACGTCGGAGCTGCGCTTTTTCCAGATCGGCGTCATGGAGTTGATGGTCTCGAGCTCCTGGTAGTCCTCGTACTCGGGCTTGTAGTCGTCGCCGGCGTCCTCGGGCTTGGGTTTCTGGCGGCTCTTGCTCACCATCATCTGAATCGGGTAGCGCACATAGTTGCTGTACTGCTGAATCAGGCTCTTGAGGCCCCACTCGGTCAGGAAGCGATCGTAGGTCTCGGCCTCGCCGTCGGCGTCGAGCTTCTCGTTCTCGCGCAGCGTCAGGATGACATCGGTGCCGTGCTCGGCGCGCTCGCCGTCTTCGATGGTGTAACCCTCAAGACCATCAGACTCCCACACGTGAGCGGTGTCCTCGCCATAGGCGCGGCTGACAACCTTTACGTGGCTGGCAACCATAAAGGCAGAGTAGAAGCCCACG
>URRT01000072.1 GCA_900550355.1 uncultured Collinsella sp. | reverse complement strand
GTCGTTTTTCTGTTGCTGCCGCTTACTCGGCGAGCTGCTTTAGCACATCGCAGGCGATCTCGACGGCATCGTCGATGCAGCCGGAACAGCTGCGGAGCGGACCCTTATCCGATCCGATGCCCTTGAGCGTGCCGCAGACGGTCGTCGTGTTCTTCTCGCCAAAACGCTTGGCGATTTCGCGCGACAGCTTGTAGGTCTGGCCCTTAGTCTTGGGGTTTTCCATGCCGTCGCTCATTACAAACCCAATGATGGCCACGGCGCCCGAGATGGCGCCGCAAGTCTCGGTCATGCCGCCCATGCCGGCGCCAAAGCCCTCGATGAGGGTAAAGGCGACCTGGGGGTCGAGCCCGACGGCGGGCGCGAGCGTGCAGGCGACGGCCTGGGCGCAGTTAAAGCCACGGGCGTGGTATTCGGCAGCCTGAGCCTGACAGGCGGTGATGTCGAGCTGGGCCGTATCGATTTGCTTCATCGTTGTCTCCTTGATTGCGGTGTACCCGCCTATGGTACCCGTGACGGGGCATGTAATCATCGAGAGCTTCATGTATGCCTCGTTTTTATCTATCGAGCAAATGCCCAAGGCTTGAGATAAATACCCCTGATCAATTTGCCCCATAACCTACTTTGGGGATGGGTTGAGAGGGCTGCGGGGTAGCGGTATCGTGAACCGAATAAAACTAAAACCCAGGCAAGGGAGCTAGATATGAGCGAGCAGACCATCGGTACTACATGTGTTCAGGGCGGCTATCACCCGGGAGATGCCGAGCCGCGCCAGGTGCCCATCTACCAGTCCACCACGTGGAAGTACGACACGTCGGAGCACATGGGCAAGCTGTTTGACCTGGAGGAGTCGGGCTACTTCTACAGCCGTCTGCAGAACCCCACGTGCGATCTGGTTGCCGCCAAGATCTGCGAGATGGAGGGCGGCACCGCTGCGATGCTCACGAGCTCGGGCATGGCGGCGAATTTCCTCGCGATCTTTAATGTGGCCGGTGCCGGCGATCATGTGGTCGCTAGCTCTGCTATTTACGGCGGTACGTATAACCTGCTCGCCCACACCATGGGCCGCATGGGCGTGACCTGCACGTTCGTCGCCCCCGACTGCACCGATGAGGAGCTCGAGGCAGCCTTTGAGCCCAATACCAAGCTCGTCTTTGGCGAGACGATCGCAAACCCCGCCCTTGCCGTGCTCGATATTGAGCGCTTTGCCAAGGCCGCGCATGATCACGGTGTACCGCTGATGGTCGACAACACCTTCCCGACACCCGTGATGTGCCGTCCCTTTGAGTGGGGCGCCGACATCGTCACGCACTCCACCACCAAGTACATGGATGGACATGCTGCCTACCTGGGCGGCGTGATCGTCGACCACGGCCAGTTTGACTGGATGGCCCATGCGGACAAGTTCCCGGGTCTTACCACGCCCGATGAGAGCTATCACGGCGTGACCTATGCCGAGAAGTTCGGTCGTGAGGGCGCCTTCATTACCAAGGCAACCGCTCAGCTCATGCGCGACCTCGGCCCCATGCAGAACCCTCAGGCGGCCTTCTTCTTGAACAGCTCGCTCGAGAGCCTGCATGTGCGCATGCCGCGTCATTGCGAGAACGGCCTGGCCGTTGCCAAGTTCCTGCAGAGCCATCCCAAGGTACGCTTCGTGAGCTATCCGGGCCTGGAGGGCGACAAGTACTACGACATGGCTCAGAAGTACATGCCCAACGGTACCTGCGGTGTTGTGAGCTTTGGCTTTAACGGTGGTCGCGCGGCGGCCGAGACCTTTATGAAGAGCCTTAAGCTCGCCCAGATCGCCACGCACGTGGCCGATGCGCGTACCTGCTGCTTGCATCCCGCTAATGCCACGCATCGCCAGATGAACGATGAGGAGCTCATCGCCTGTGGCATTTCTGCCGACATGGTGCGCCTGTCGTGCGGCCTCGAGGATACGGCCGATCTGATTGCCGACCTTGAGCAGGCGCTCGAGCAGTGCTAGGCTAGCGTTCGTGCGAGGCGCCGATGCTGGCAGAAAGCTTCGGCGACCTTTCGTTCCGATTCCGTAGGCGGGACCCCAATTGCGGCTGTTTGCATGCGATTGGGGCCCCGTTTTTTTGCGTTGGGCCACTCGAAAGGATGGATATGGAGAAAACTGCAGAGCAGCTGCGCCGCGAGCACATTGCCCTAGAGGGCGACACCCATGGCAAGAACAAGTGGGCGATTCTGTTTACCGTGCTCATCATGACGTTTATGGTGTGTCTGGATTCGACCGTCGTGACCGTGGCGCTGCCCGTGATGCAAAAGGAGCTGGGCGTGGGCCTCGATCGCATTCAGCTGGTAAGCTCGGTGTATCTGCTTGCGACATGCGTGGCTATGTTGCCGTTTGGCCGTCTGGGCGACGTGCGCGGCAAGGTGAATGTGTTTCAGCTGGGCGTCATCGTCTTTTCGGTCGGTTCGCTGCTGTGCGGCCTTTCGGCCTCGCTCGAGGTTCTTATCCTGGCACGCATTGTGCAGGGCGTCGGTTGCGCGGCGGCCATGGCCAACAACATGGGTATCATCACCGAGTCGTTTCCGGCGCGCGAGCGCGGTCGTGCCATGGGTATTCTCGCGACCTTCGTGGCCCTCGGCATGATGTGTGGCCCCGTGCTGGGCGGCATGCTGGTGGCAAGCTTTCCCTGGGAGAGCATCTTCCTCATCAACCTGCCCATTGGCGTCATCTCGTTTATCGTGGGGCTCTACACGCTGCCGCATGTTAAGCCGGAAGCCGGCGAGCGCCCCATGTCCCTGATTGAGGCTGCTCGTCGCTGCTTTGCAAATTCGGCCTTCACCATCAACCTTGCCTGCATGCTCATCGTGTTCGTTGGTATTGGCGCGTCCGAGTTTATCCTGCCGTTCTATTTTCAGGACGCCCACGGCTTTGGTTCTGACATTTCCGGACTGCTCTTTTTGGCGCTGCCGATGGTGAATGCCTTTATCGGACCTCTTTCGGGTACGGTTTCGGACCGTGTTGGCTGCGAGGGTCCCACGGCGGTCGGCCTGGGCGTGTACGTGTGCGGTCTTTTTGCGGTAAGCACGCTCGATGAGCACTCTTCTATCCCTGTGATCGTGTGCTGCGTCGCGTTTATGTCGTGCGGTACGTCGATTTTCCAGAGTCCTAACAACTCGCTGTACATGGGCTCGGCTCCGCGCGAAGCGCTCGGCTTTGCGGGCAGCCTGGGTAGCCTGGCGCGCTATGCGGGTATGGCAGTGGGCATTACGGCGGCGTCGCATATCCTGTATGGGCAGATGAGCGTGGCGATGGGCGAGGCCGTGACCAGTTTCGTTACAGGCCGTCCGGATGTGCTCTTGTTTGGTTTCCGTTCGGTGTTCTATGTGTTGATGGCTGTGGCCGCTGTGGGCTTTGCGCTTGCCATGGTGCGTTTGGTGAAGATGCGCGCCCGCCATTAGCGTGTTGGGAGACTGTCTGCCACGATTCGCGCCGTCCCAAAAAGACTGGTTTGTGGTGCGATGCGGCTTGTGGGGCGGGCGGGGGTCGGTCCGTGGTAGACTATCGAACAACGTTTATTAATCGCGCGGTATCGTTGCCGCGAGAAGGGGTTGCGCCATGCAGGAGCTTGAGGATCGTATTCGCCATGACGGCATCGTAAAGGCCGGTAACGTCCTTAAGGTTGATGCCTTCCTCAACCACCAGTGCGACGTTGAGCTGTTCGACCACATGGGCGCCGAATGGGCCCGTCTGTTCGAGGGCGTCGAGATCAACAAGATCCTGACGATCGAGGCTTCGGGTATTGGTATGGCCTGCATCGCAGCTCAGCATTTTGGCGGCGTGCCGGTGGTCTTTGCCAAGAAGGCCCAGTCCATCAACCTTGACGGCGAGCAGTATGCCACGACCATCTATTCCTTTACCAAGCAGAAGGAGTACCCGGTCATCGTCGGCAAGCGCTTTCTGTCCGAGGGCGATAAGGTCCTGATTATCGACGACTTCCTGGCCAACGGCTGCGCGCTCGAGGGCCTTATTAAGATCTGCGAGGCTGCGGGCGCCGAATTTGCCGGCATTGGCATCGCCGTTGAGAAGGGCTTCCAGGGCGGCGGCGATAAGCTCCGTAAGCGCGGCTTCCGCGTTGAGAGCCTGGCCCGTATCGCCGATATGGACTGCGAGAACGGCAAGATCACCTTCGCCTAAGTGCGCAACACAAGCGATTGGTATGCGATGTGACAAAGGGACTGTCCCTTTGTCACATTTTTTGTATGAGGGGAGGTGCTGATATGGATGAGAACAAGATGGGATGGCGCGAGTATGCGCGCTATGCCGAGATGTCGGTCGAGGAGTTGGCGCGCGATTGCGAGGTGCAGGTATTTCGCGCGACGGGTCCGGGCGGACAGGGCGTGAACACGACGGACTCGGCGGTGCGCATGAAACATATCCCTTCGGGGATTACCGTGACGGCGCGCGAGAGCCGCAGTCAGTTCCAGAACCGTAGCTGCTGTCTGCGTAAACTGCGCGCTGAGCTTGAGCGTCGTGGCCGTCCGCCGCGCCGCCGCGTCAAGACTAAAGTGCCACAGCGATCGCGCCAGCGCAGGCTCAACGACAAACACTTCAACGCCATTAAAAAGGCCAACCGTCGCAAGCCGGGCAGCGACGAATGATCTCTTCATAAGTTGCGGTGAAATAGGGGTGGCTAGTAGGTGGGGCGCCAGACGTTGAGGGCGCCGCCGAGGACGTCGACCTCGATGTGCGAGGCGACAACGGGCTCCCCGTCGGCCTGGATGGGGTAGTCGGGCTCCTCAAAGGTAAGCTCGGCATGGCGACAGCGGCGCATGCGAACCGGTGGCAGCTTGGTGTGGTGGCCATCTTTGGCCGAAAGGAACATGGGAAGCGCGACCGCACGCGGAACGGGGCCGCAGGCGTAGCAGACGTCGAATATACCGTCACAGGGGTCAGCGTCGGGACAGATGCGATAGCCCGAGCCATAGGTAGGACCCAGCTGAATCGCCATGATGATTGCCCTCACGCGCTCGGCGGGCGCCCCGTCAAAGCTGACTGTCATGGGGTAGTTGCGATAGCGTAGGCCAAACTGCTCAAGTCCCGAGAGGGTGTAGAGCGGCGCGCCCGTCAAGCCGGTCTTTTTGCGCAGCTCGGTGGTGCCAAGGCCGATGGCGGCATCGATGCCAACCGAAAGCGTCTGGTCGTAGTACTCAACGGTAGCCTCGCCGCTACCGCTCGCAGGGCTCCATGAGCGAATACGCCCGATGTCTTGACGCTGCAGCTCACAGGTGAGCAGCGCGCCAAAATCCTTACCGGAGAAATCTTCGATACCGAGCGTCTGGGCAAAATCGTTGCCGGAGCCAACGGGTAGGACGGCAAGGGCAGGACGGCCCGATTCATCCTGCGTCATGAGTCCATTGACGACCTCGTGGATCACGCCGTCGCCGCCAAGGGCGATAACGGTGCGATAGCCCTGAGCCTGGGCGGCCAGCTCCTCGGCGTGCCCCATGCGCTCGGTCAGCACCAGGTCAAACTGGGATGCGCGTGCAGTCATGTCCAAAAAGCGCTGCAGGCGCTCGGCAACTTCATGCGCCGCACCCGACTGGGCGGCTGGGTTGGCGATGATGAGCGTGCGACCAAAATCAGTTGCGTGCATGTGGCGACTCCCGGCGTATGACGTGACGGTGCGGTCGCACTCAGGTCGAATTGCCCCCGATTGTGGCTGCACGGCGAATACTTACGTCTACTCTATCAGGTCGTTGTGGCGCTCGATAGCATCCGCTACCGTACCGCCCTCATCCACAATAAGCGAACGGCGCTTGGGTGAGATGATGCGCTGGGCGGGGTACACGCCGCGGTGCCCGCCGGTTAGGTAGCTGATAAAGGCCACGATGACAAAGAACCCGGCGGCCGTGCCGTGGAACAGGTCGATGGCCATCATGCAGGTGGTGATGGGCACGTTGAGGCCGGCACAGAACACGCCGAGCATGCCCAGCGCCGCCAGAAAGCTGGGGTCGATTCCGACGAGGCAACCGATCCAGCCGCCGAGCGCCGCACCGATGCCAAACAGGGGCGTGACCTCGCCGCCTTGGAAGCCGGCGCCCAGGGTCAGCGCTGTGACGACCAACTTGATGGCTGCGTCCGCCAGGGTGGTGTTGCCGGCGAACCCGGCGCCCGAGAGCCAGGTGGCAAGGCCGGCATACTTCCAGGCGTCGAGCATCGCGTAGGCCGCGAGCACCACGAGCGCGCCCACGAGTGCGCGAACGAGGTAATTGGTGATAATGCGACCGTACAGGCTCTTGACGGTTCGAACCGACCAGGCAAAGAGGCGTGCCGTCAGACCGAAGATGATGGCGCTGATAACAACGATGGCAACCGTCCGCGGCGTCATGCCGGGAACGCTGGCGATGGCATTCGCCTCGTACTCGGTACCCAGGGCGAGTGATGTAAAGTAGCCGGTAAACGAGGCGACCAGGCAGTAGATGCCCGCGGTGTAGTCGATCTTGCCGATAAAACACATCTCCATGCCAAAGAATGCTCCGGCAAGGGGCGAACCGAATACGGCGCCAAAGGCCGACGAGATGCCGGCGAGCATGAGGTCGTGGTGGTCATGCTTTTTGAGGTGGGCGAGGCTCGAGATGTTGCTGGGGGTTGGGGCGCCCATCTTTTTGGCCTCTGCACCGCGGCTCCCTCGCGACCGGCCGATCCGCCCGTTAGGTGCGTGAGTGTGGAGCAGACGAAGGTGAGGACGGCCATGCGCATATGGATGAGGCGTGTGCCCAGGGCGGAGTCGATGACCAGGTTGTTGCCACGCTTGGCGGCGAGACCGTGGTTCTTGTAGACCCACGCGGTGGCCATGCCCACAACGGGAAGCAGCGCGTAAATCCACGCATGGTGCTCGCGATAGTCGGTCGCGATATTCAGCGAGGCCAAAAACGCCCAGCGAGACGATGACGACGAGTGCGAGCAACTTAGCGCTCGCGAGTAGGTTGCGGGCGTTGCGGCGCGTGTCGGCAGCCAAGAGGTGCTCGGAGCGGGTGAGCTGATGCCTGCCTGCCGTGATGACGTCGTTCAGGGAGAAAAAACCGCCTTCGTCGAGCGGCTGGGAATGATCCTGCGCTTCGTTTGCGCTTTCGGGTTTGTCGTTATGAGCCATACGTTCCTCTTTTAGGTTGCAACGCAAGCATTATAAAACGCGGTAAACGCGACGAGCCGGTGGGTTGGTTTCCATTCTGTTTCGCGGCCTGCAACCGACAGGTGTATTTGCTGGTGCAGGCCGAGTCGCGGTCGTGCGTCGGGGGATTATACTGAGACAAGCATAAAGAATCGGCGCCCCTGTTGTGCGCCGTGGCATTAAGAGGTGCATATGGCAGAGAAACTCATTCCGCTGGAGGACGCGCAGTCGATTGTTCTGTCGCACGTTGCTCCGACCGATCTGGTCGAGATTCCCGTGTGGCAGGCGGCTGGTTTTCCCTTGGCCGAGGACGCGGTGGCTGATATCGACATCTCGCCGTTTGCCAACAGCGCTATGGACGGATATGCCGTGCGGTCGGCGGACTTGGCGCAGGCATCTGGCGAGGCACCGGTGACGCTCGATGTTATCGGACATGAGGCCGCGGGCCATGTGTTTGAGGGCACAATCGGAGTGGGCGAGACGGTCCGCATCATGACGGGCGCGCCGGTACCCGAAGGTGCCGATGCCGTAGTGAAATACGAGATCGTCGACGTGCTCGATGGCGACGGCAACGAGGACTCGCACGTTCGTTTCTCGGCGCCTGCCAAGGTAGGGGAGAGCGTTCGCTCTGCCGCCGAGGAGGCCCATGCCGGCGATGTTGTGATGCACGCCGGCGAGGTCGTGGCTCCGGCGGGGGCGGGTCTGCTGGCAAGCGCCGGATACGCGCGCGTGAAGGTGCACGCCGCCCCGCGTGTGGGCATCATCTCGCTGGGCACGGAGCTGGTCGCACCGAGTAACGTGCCGGCGCGCGGGCAGATTCGCGACTCCAACTCGTCGGCGTTGATGGCCGAAGCACTCGATGCAGGAGCCGAGCCTGTTTTCTACGGCATTGCGCCCGATGATGAGCAGGCGATTGCCGAGCTGGTGCATCGCGCCGTGCAGGAGTGCGATTTTGTCATTACGAGCGGTGGTGCCTCGGCGGGCGATTACGACTACGTGACGGCGCTCGTCCGGCGCGAGGGCGAGGTACTGTTCGATCGCATCTCGATGCGCCCCGGCAAGGCCATCACGTTTGGCTTGCTCGGGGGCAAGCCCTACCTTGGGCTTTCAGGCAATCCGGCCGCGGCGTATGTGGGCTTTGAGATGCTCGCCCGTCCGGCGATTCGCAAGATGCGCGGCTTTGCCGAGGGTGCGCGTCCCGTGCAACAGGCGATATTGACGCACGGCGTGAAGAAGCGACAGGACCGACGCTTCTTTGATCGCGCCACGGTTTCGCGCGACCCCGAGACCGGTGAGCTGTTGGTGACCGAGGCCAAGACGCAGAATTCGGCGCTGCTCGGCACGATGCAGCGGGCCAACTGCCTGCTGCGTATTGACGAAGGGCCGTGCGAGCTCAAGGCGGGCGACGTCGTGGACGTTGTTCGCGTCGACCTGCCCGAGGGCACGGTGTTGTAGGAGGAAGACTATGGAGTTGAAGATTTCGATCGTGACGTGCTCGGATACGCGCGATCTTGCCCAGGACGAGGCGGGTGCTGCGCTCGAGGAACTTATCGAGGCGCAGGGCTGGACGGTCGCCTCACATGTGGTCGTGCGCGACGACGTCAGCGAGATCGGTGATGCCATTGTGGAAGCCGCCGATGAGTGCCACGCCAATGTCGTGCTCACCTGCGGCGGCACGGGACTTTCGATGCGCGATGTGACGCCCGAGGCGACGCGTGCCGTCTGCGACCGCGATGTGCCGGGTATTGCAGAGGCAATCCGTGCGTACTCCATGACCAAGACGCGCCGCGCTATGCTCTCGCGCGCTATTTGCATGCAACGAGGTCATACGCTTGTCGTAAACTTTCCCGGTTCTACGAAGGCCGCCCGCGAAAGCTGGGAGGCCATAGCAGACCAGCTGGAGCATGCGGCTCAGATGACAGCGGGCGGCGGACATACCAACTAAGCGGTTTACCTGCGGCGGGGCGACCTGAACGGCTGCTCCGCCTTTGTTTTCCGCCGAAGCGACGCGAGGTGCACGGCAACTCGAAACTATATTCTCTAACGAGAATAATTTCTCACTATCTCTATTCGCGCGGAAGTATAATCTAGTAACAGAATAAAGCTCGCGGTGGGGTACCCGGGCACAAGGTCCGAAAGGGTTGAATATGTTCGATATGGTTTCACGCCGCGGTTTTGTCTCGCTTTCTGCTGCC
>URRT01000071.1 GCA_900550355.1 uncultured Collinsella sp. | reverse complement strand
AACCGGCACCTGCTCTCGGCGCCGCCGCGAACCTCTCCAACCGCTACATCCAGGATCGCTTCCTGCCCGATAAGGCCATCGACCTCATCGACGAGGCCGGCGCCCGCGCCCGCATCGCCGCCAACCGCGCGCCCGAGCCGGTGCGCGAGGCCGAGCATCGCGTGGAGGAGCTTAAGGCCGCCGCGCAGGAGGCCACCGAGAGCGACGACATGAACAAGGCCGCCGAGATCACCGAGCAGCAGAAGGCCGCCGAGATTGAGCTCGCCGAGGCCAAGGCCGCCTGGACCGCCGAGCTCGACGCCAGCCCGCTCACCATCGATGTCTCCCAGATCGCCGACATCGTGTCCGTGACTTCGGGCGTGCCGGTGTCCTCGCTTACCGAGAGCGAGAGCCGTCGCCTGCTGCAGGCCGAAAGCGTGCTCAAGACGCGCATCATCGGTCAGGATGAGGCTGTCGAGGCAGTTGCCAAGGCCGTGCGCCGCAGCCGCTCGCCGCTCAAGGACCCGCGTCGCCCCGGCGGTAGCTTTATCTTCCTGGGTCCCACCGGCACGGGCAAGACCGAGCTCGCCAAGACGCTCGCCGAGTATCTCTTTGGCAGCAAGGATGCGCTCATCAGCTTCGACATGTCCGAGTTCGGTAGCGAGTTCGAGGTCTCCAAGCTCATCGGTAGCCCTCCGGGTTACGTCGGTCACGACGAGGGCGGCCAGCTCACCAAGGCCGTTCGTCGCCACCCGTACTCGGTCGTGCTGTTCGACGAGATCGAGAAGGCGCACCCCGATATCTTCAACATCTTGCTGCAGGTGCTGGAGGAGGGCCGCCTGACCGATAGCCAGGGCAAGACGGTCGACTTCCGCAACACCGTGATCATCATGACGTCCAACGTGGGCGCTCGCGAGATTGCGCAGGATGCGAGCGTGGGCTTTGGCACCACCGGCGAGCAGGGCCTCACGTCGAGTGAGATCCGCGGCCGCGCGATGGGCGAGCTCAAGCGCCTGTTCCGCCCCGAGCTGCTCAACCGTATCGACGACATTGTGGTGTTCCAGAAGCTCTCGGGCGAGAATCTCACCAAGATCGCGCACCTGCTGGTGGACGATCTGCGTCAGCGTTTGATTGCCAACGGTATGAACATCAAGCTCACCGATGCGGCCTATGACAAGATCGTGGCCGAGGGTACCGACCTCACCAACGGTGCGCGTCCGCTGCGCCGTGCCATCCAAAAGCTCATCGAGGACCCGCTGTCCGAGGAGCTTCTGGCCGGCGAGTGGGGCGAGGGCGATACCGTCCTGTGCGACGTGGCCGATGGCAAGTTTGTCTTTGGCCACGGCACAGGCGAGATTCCAGCGCCGCGTCCGGCGGGCGTACTCGGCGGCGATTCCGCTCCGGCGGCACCGCATACCGGAAACGCTGCTCCTGTAGGAGGCGGCGTGACCTCGGGCCCCGGCGGCATGATGCAAGCCGGTTCCGGCGCGCTGTAGGGCGTGGCGACAATTTGATACGCGTAATCGAGGCGCTCCGGAAAGGGCGCCTCGATTTGTAGAGCTGCGGTAGCTGTGACCGTTACGCTATACGGTCCACCGTTAGCCGATGATGCGAGGGCGCTCGGCGTTTTCGACTGGTTTATGCACGCAAAGTCTGGGAATATACAAGTCGCATGTCTTACTGTCTAACCAGTTGCGCCAAGGAGGCACCATGGACTACAAGATTACCGGCTACGAGCCCGCCCAGCTGTTCCATTTCTTTGAGGAGGTCAGCGCGATCCCCCGTGGGTCTGGCAACGAGAAGGGCATCAGCGATTTCCTGGTCGCGTTTGCCAAGGAGCGCAGTCTCGATGTGTATCAGGACGAGGTCTACAACGTCATCATTCGCAAGCCCGCATCTGCTGGCGCCGAGAATGCCCCGACCGTAATGCTGCAGGGCCACATCGATATGGTGTGCGACAAGTTGGGCTCCGTTGAGCACGACTTTACGACCGACGGTATCGACCTGGTCGTCAAGGACGGTGTCCTCACCGCTAACGGCACCACTCTGGGCGCCGACAACGGTATTGCCGTCGCTCTGATGCTCACTGTTCTCGATGACGATTCGATTGTTCACCCCGCCCTCGAGTGCGTGTTCACCACCGACGAGGAGACCGGCCTGGTTGGCGCCGAGACGCTCGACAAGTCCCAGATCAGCGCCCGCACCATGATCAACCTCGACTCCGAGGAGGAGGGCGTTGCCACCGTCAGCTGCGCCGGCGGCGTCGTCGTTACCTACACCTGCCCGATCGCGCGCGAGCACAAGACCGGTAGCACCCTCACGCTCGACATTTCCGGTCTGTTGGGCGGCCACTCCGGCAGTGATATCAACCTGGAGCGCGGCAACGGAAACCTCATCATGGCCCGCATCATCGACCGCCTGATGGTCGCCGGCGAGCCCGCCATCGTCAGCTTTAACGGCGGCACCAAGGACAACGCCATCAACCGTGAGTGCAAGGCTGTTCTGGTCTACGCCGACCATGCTGCCGCCGAGGCGGCGGCCCAGATCGCAAAGGGCATCATCGCCGACGTCACTGCCGAGCTCGAGGTCTTCGACCCCGGCTTTACCTGCACCGTCGAGATTGCCGACGACGCCGAGGTCGAGGCCATGGACCAGAAGTCCGCGCTTGCCCTCATCCGCGCCCTGCGTCTTGCCCCTAACGGCGTGATTCGCCGCAACGTCGCCGCCGACGGCTCCGTCGAGGTTTCCTCCAACATCGGTGTGGTTGCCACCTCTGACGACGAGGTCAAGATCATGCTGTCCCCGCGCTCCTCGATCACCTCGCTGCAGAACGAGTTCAAGGACCGCCTGCAGACGCTGGCCGATGTCCTGGGCTTCGAAGCCAAGTTCGAGTTCGAGTATCCCGGCTGGAGCTATGCCGAGCATTCGCCGGTTCGCGACGTCTTTGTCGAGAGCTATCGCGAGCTCTTTGGCTCCGAGCTGCGCATCGAGTCCATTCACGCCGGCCTTGAGTGCGGCCTGTTTGCCGAGGCCCTGCACGGCCTGGATGCCATCGCCGTGGGCCCGACGCTCTCCGATGTCCACACCCCGGACGAGAGCATGGAGCTCGCTTCTGCCGAGCGCTTCTACGAGCTGCTCATCGACGTCCTCAAGCGCCTTGCCGCGTAAAGGTTGCGCTAGCAGCAGTCCGAGTCACGTGCTAGCGGATTGCAAATGACATTACGAGAGGGGGCATTCGAGCGTTTGCGACGGGTGCCCCCCCTCTTTTGTTTGATAATTGCGAAATTACGGTCACCTAGTCCATTTCTGCCCTGATGAGGTCGAGGGTGCGCTGGCAGTTTTCGCGGACGGGGCCGAGCATATGCTCGCGCAGGTCCGCCATGCCGGGCAGGTCGGCGTATTCGTCCATGACCTCTTCCATGCAAATGGGCACCTCGTAGGCGAGGTCCATCATGGTCGCAAAGCAAAACTTCTCGGATAGCCCGGCATCGGTGAGCGTCGCCTCCAGCGCGGGGTCTCCCATACCGTGGTATCGGCGGATAGCACCTGGACCGATGCGCCCCACACGATTTTCGCCGCCAACGCTCATGGCAAGGCGCGCTTTTCGCCGCATACGTTCGTATGCTAAGCCCGATGCGACATCGTACATGGGTGCGAGCGCCGCGTTTGTGCCTTTGCCTAGGATGAGCGAGTAGTTTTTAGCGTGTGCGTCAGGCGCTCCGATAATGGCGTTATAGAACAACATATAGGTAAAAAGCACAAGATTCATGTGGTGGGGGACTGTGTTAATCAGTCGTTCTTGGATGTCTCGTGTAGTTGGTCCTCCGTCGGCGGTGTATTTCTGGGTTGGCAATACACCGAGTGCCTGGCAAAAGTCCTCCTGATGCAGCCTTTCGATATTTCCGCTGCTATTGACCATTCTGTCGTACCGTTCAACGACGAGCGCAGCTTCGTCTTCAAATGTGCAATAGGAGACGTTGGCAGTTGGAATGCCAACACGCCGAGCTGTTTTCATGCAGACGAATTCGTTTAAGGCCTGATGTTTGAACCCAACGACACCATTTTTGAAGATATGGGTAGTGGGGGATGACCCTAGACATTCGCACCATTGTCCATCATGCCAAGCTAGTGCAAATTTGCCTTGGTTGCCGCCCAGGGACCAGCTTTCGTTGGAGCCCATCCATGTCTCTCTTTCGTCATCGCGAATTGCTTTGAGCTTGTGAGCGATTTGAGAATTGGTAAGCGGGCGGTATGCTGAGACCCTGCCGTGGGCGGCATCTAATTGATCGGCTCGACAAAACTGAACGGCCCCCGCGCAGTCAAGACCGATATGGCACAAGAGGGCGACGGGGTTGTTGGATGCAACGTCATGCTCGGCGGCAATAGCGCGACGCTGCTCTTGGCTGTCGGGCAAAAGGCCAAATAGGAACGGACGGACGATGTTATGGCCATATGTGCGATTGGAAAGCGGCATTGTTAACGATAGCGGTGCTCCGCGATAGGTTGGGGCGTATACAAAGCTGCAGAGTCCATGCTCGTCTTGCCGGAGAGTGCCGGCGATTTCGCCACAAATGAGGGTCGCAAGCTCCATTTCTGCCATTTATTTCACAACCTTACAGCCAAAGGAGAGGTCTGAAGTGCCGGAAAGGCCTTGCTCGGCTGCGATTTGGGCCAGCAAGGCACCATAGAAAGCTGGCGTTCCTTGTCGAGCGGGTCGTCTGCCTACGCTTGGCTTTGGCAGGGCATTCGAGTTCGCGATAGGGAGGTCCGCTATCGTCATCGGATGTTCGGAGGGCGATGCGATGGAGTCGTTATCGCTTTGCGCAAAGAGACCTATGCCGAGTGCGTTAAAGACGGTCAACAGCTTGTCGAGCCGAATGCCCGTGGCATCTCCCAGCTCGAGCGATGCGAGCAGGCGCTCCGAAACACCGGCCTTATTAGCGAGGGCGGCACGGGTGAGACCCTGAGCCTCGCGTGCCTGGCGCACGTAGATGCCAGCTTGGCGCGGTGTGGTGATGGGAAGGGTATCCACGGCGATCTCCTAACGTGCAGATTTTTGCATCATAGTATGACATGCAAAAGTCTGCATGAAAAGGCCTCATGCAAAACTCTGCATGAGGCCTCATCCGGACGTTTAGTTTTGAAGGGTGTTTTACAGCACTAAAATCCCTAGGTGCTCCAGCAAAATCTTGAGGCCGATGAGGATGAGCACAACGCCGCCCACGATGGTGGCGGGCTTTTCGTAGCGCGCGCCAAAGATGCGGCCAATCGCCACGCCGGCAACGGAGAAGATGAAGGTCGTGATGCCTATAAGCGATACAGCGGGAACGATGTCGACCGAAAGCGCGGCGAACGAGATGCCCACGGCCAGGGCGTCGATTGAGGTGGCGATGGCGAGGATCAGGTACTCGCCCAGGTCAATCTTTTCGGCATCCTTGCCGTCGCCTTCATCCTCGTCCTCGGTAAAGGCCTCCCACAGCATTTTGCCGCCGATGAAGGCGAGCAGGATAAAGGCGATCCAGTGGTCGATGGGGCCGATGATGCCCATAAACTGGCTGCCAAGCGCCCATCCGATTACGGGCATGCCGGCCTGAAAGCCGCCAAAGAACAGGCCGAGCACCACGGCGACTTTAAGGTTGATCTTTTTCATGCCAAGGCCCTTGCAGATGGAAACGGCAAAGGCGTCCATCGAAAGGCCAACGGCGAGCAACACGAGCTCTGCGAGTCCCATAGTCTGGCTCCCTCTCTGCGGGCGAATCCGATTACACGACTACTCCCTCATTTATATGAGACCCGATGCTACCACATGGGTGGTCAAAAGATCCCGTCCCAAATGAGCTACCTAAGCTGTGTTCGCTCATTCTGTAAGCATCGGATTTCGCAAGCGCCGCAGGGACAAACCGTGAGAAACTATTTAGCGTTTATGGAGCGTATACGATGGGAGCGATGCTTTGGATAAGAACGAGCTGCAAAAGCGTATGGAACAGGCCATCCGCCTGACGGCACCTGGTCAGCCGATCCGCACCGCCCTCGATATGATCATCGCCGGTCACCTGGGCGCCCTTATCTGCGTCGGCGACACCGAAAACGTGCTCGCCGCCGGTAACGACGGCTTCCCGCTCAACATTTCGTTTACCTCGAACCGCCTGTTCGAGCTTTCCAAGATGGACGGCGCCATCGTTATCGATGGCGACCTCACCCAGATCCTGCGCGCCAACTTCCACCTCAATCCCGATCCCTCGCTCGCCACGAGTGAGACGGGCATGCGTCACCGTACTGCCGCTCGCATGTCGGTGCTCACCGATGCCATCGTGATCTCGGTTTCGGCTCGCCGTGCCGTCGTTAACGTGTACGTTCACGGCAAGAGCTACGAGATTCAGCCCGTCACCACCATCATGAGCTCGGTCAACCAGCTCGTCGCCACGCTTCAGACCACCCGTCAGTCGCTCGATCGCTCCTTGCTGCGCCTGACGGCCCTTGAGCTCGACGACTACGTTACGCTCGCCGACATCACCGGCATCTTCTCGAGTTTCGAGATCATGCAGCAGGCAAAGACCGAGCTTAAGGATTGCATCGTCAAGCTGGGTAACCAGGGCAAGCTCGTGCAGATGCAGCTCGAGCAGCTCGCGGGCTCCAGCATGGATACCGAATACGACCTGATGATCCGCGACTACGCAAGCGATTCCTCCGAGGCAAACGCCGAGAAGATTCGCGCCGAGCTCGCTCGCATGACGCCTAAGGACCTGTCCGACCCGCAGCATGTGGCGGCGGTTCTGGGTTACGACGACCTGGACGAGGACTCCGTCATGACACCGCTGGGCCTGCGCACGCTTTCGCGCGTGTCCGTCGTGCGCGACGGCGTGGCCGAGAAGATCGTCGACGAGTACGGCTCGCTGCAGGAGCTCATGGATGACATCAGCGAGGATCCGGAGCGCCTGGGCGACTTTGGCGTCAACAACCCTGCCATTCTTGCGGACTCGCTGTACCGCATGAAGGGCACCAAACAGGGGAACGCATAATGGCGCCCGTATGCGCCGTGGTCGTTGCCGGTGGCAGCGGCCAGCGCTTTGGTAACCCCGGCGGCAAGCAGCTCGTTAACGTGGCGGGCCGTCCGCTCATGAGCTGGTCCATCCGCGCGTTCGATCGTAGCGACAAGGTCGGCCACATTGTAGTGGTGTGTCCTGCCGAGCGCCGTGCCGAGATGCGCCGCCTGGCCATCGACCCGTTTGACTATGACACGCCCATCAGCTTTGCCGATGCCGGCGATACCCGTCAGGATTCCACCCGTGCCGGCGTGCATGCGGTTCCGGCGGGCTTTGAATACGTCGCCATTCACGATGGCGCTCGTCCGCTCATTACGACCGAGGCCATCGACCACGCTATCGACGTGCTTGTGAGCGACCGCTCGCTCGACGGTGTCGTGTGCGGTCAGCCCGCGATCGACACGCTCAAGATCGTTGACGGCGATAATATCGTCGAGACGCCGCCGCGTGAGCTCTATTGGGCCGCGCAGACGCCGCAGATCTTTAGCGTCGATGCTGTGAAGCGCGCCCACGCTGCAGCCATTGCCGAGGGCTTTATCGGCACCGATGATTCGTCGCTGGTCGAGCGCATGGGTGGGCGCGTCCGCTGCGTCCAGAGCCCGCGCGATAACCTTAAGGTGACGGTGCCCGAGGACCTGCGTCCCGTAACCGCGATTCTGCTTGGCCGCATGGCCGAGGGAGAGGACCTTCCCCATGTTCAGTAACCTGCGCATTGGCCATGGCTACGACGTCCACCGTCTGGTGGAGGGGCGTCGATGTATCATCGGCGGTGCCGACATTCCCTACGAGCGCGGCCTGCTGGGCCACTCGGATGCCGATGTGCTCGCGCACGCCTTGGCCGACGCCATTCTGGGCGCCTGCCGCGGGGGAGACATCGGCAAGCTATTCCCCGACACCGACCCCGCCTACGAGGGTGCTGATTCGATGGTGCTGCTCGCTCGCGTGATGGACTATGCGCGCGAGCTGGGCTTCGAGTTTGTCGATGCCGATTGCACCATTGCCTGTCAGCAACCCAAGATCACCCCGCACCGCGATGCCATGCGCGCCAACCTCGCCCATGCCCTGGGCGTTGACGTCGAAAACGTGGGCGTCGCCGCCACTACGACCGAAAAGCTCGGTTGGGAAGGTCGGGGCGAGGGAATCGGCGCCTGGGCCGTCTGCCTGCTACAGAAAACCGTTAAGGAGTAACGAATGCGTATCTACAACAGCGCTACCCATAAAAAGGAAGAGTTCCAGCCCATCGAGTCCGGCAAGGTCCGCATGTACGTGTGCGGCCCCACGGTCTACGACAACATCCACATCGGCAACGCCCGCACGTTCATCAGCTTTGACGTAATCCGCCGCTGGCTCATCGCGAGCGGCTACGAGGTCACGTTCGCCCAGAACCTCACCGATGTCGATGACAAGATCATCAAGCGCGCCAACGAGCAGGGCCGTACGGCTGCCGAGGTCGCGACGGAGTTCTCCGACAAGTTCATCGGCGTCATGCGCGCTGCCAACGTGCTCGATCCCGATGTGCGCCCCCGCGCCACCAAGGAGATCGGCCCCATGATCGCCATGATCAAGACGCTTATCGAGCAGGGCCACGCTTACGCAGCCGTTAACGGCGATGTGTACTTTGCCGTGCGCAGCGATCCCAACTATGGTCAGGTTTCGGGCCGCAACATCGACGACCTTATGGTTGGCGCGCGCATCGAGGAGAACGAGGACAAGAACGATCCGCTCGACTTTGCCCTGTGGAAGGCCGCCAAGCCCGGCGAGCCCAGCTGGCCGAGCCCCTGGGGCGAGGGCCGTCCTGGTTGGCACACCGAGTGCGCCGCCATGGTGCATCGCTACCTGGGTACTCCGATCGACATCCACGGCGGCGGCTCCGACCTTGCCTTCCCGCATCACGAGAACGAGTGCGCTCAGGCCACCTGCGCCTGGCACCAGGGCTTCTCCAACACCTGGATGCACACGGGCATGCTGCTGGTAGACGGCGAGAAGATGTCCAAGTCGCTCGGCAACTTCTTTACGCTGGCCGAGGTCCTCGAGCAGCACTCCGCTGCCGCCCTGCGCCTGCTGATGCTGCAGACGAGCTATCGCTCGCCGCTCGACTTTTCTTGGGAGCGCCTGGAGGGTGCCGAGAACTCGCTCACGCGTATCGCCGGTACGGTCGAGAACCTGCGCTGGGCCGCGAACCATGCGACGGCCGATGCCGATGAGGCAGCATCCGAGGCGTTTGCCGCCAAGGCCGCCGAGACCCGTGCCACCTTTAAGGAGTGCATGGACGACGACTTTAACACCGCCGGTGCCATGGGTGCTGTCTTTGGCTTTGTGACCGAGTGCAACCAGTACCTGGAGCAGGCGGGCGATGCTGCCGACAAGGCCGCAGTCCTGGCTGCCGCCCATACGGTGGGCGGGCCGCCAACCCGCGGG
>URRT01000070.1 GCA_900550355.1 uncultured Collinsella sp. | reverse complement strand
ATACCACGTCGCCGTTAACGATAACGCCGCCGCCCACGCCGGTACCGATGGTGACCATCACCACGTTCTGCACGCCCTTGGCAGAACCGAGCCAGGCCTCGCCCATGGCAGCGGCGTTGGCATCGTTCTCATACTTAACGACCGCATCGGGGCAGTGCTTCTGAATGGCGACCCTCAGCTCGGGCAGGTTAATGGCAATGTTGGCCTTGACCTTGGCATCGCCCGACGCCGGGATGGGACACGGAACGGCCAGGCCAATGCCCGCCACAAAGGCACGCGGAATCTGTGCCTTGGCGACCACCTGGTCGATAGCCTCGGTCACCGCGGCAAAGCCCGCAGCGTCAACGATAGGAGGCGTGGGCACGCTGGCCTTGGCAAGCAGGTTGCCGTCCTCGTCGAACAGGCCCTCCTTAACCGAAGTGCCGCCGACGTCGATGCCGATGTAGTACTGCTTAGGTTCCATGGGAGCCCACCTTTCTCGTTTAAACATTGCCTGTATGGTACCGCTCTCAAGGCAAAAACCTACCAAAAAGGGACAGGTTTGTTTTGGCAGGTTTTATCTGGGGTAACGCAATTGGCTGCCCAACAGGCCGCGCAAGACCATCCCCAAAAATAAAGGCGCCGGGAGGCGGAGGCTCCCGGCGCCCGTCAAAGGGACTATGTTGTCTGTTGGACCGCACGGTCCGTCGCGGCGATAACGCCGACTAGGCCTGAAGTGCCTGCAGCTGCTTGTGAACCTCGATGAGCTCCGTCGCCATGACGCGCATGGTCTCGGTGCCGGCCATCTGGTCCTCGGCATGCAGCAAAATCAACGGGGCCTCGCCGTTACGCTCGCCGTTGGCCTCCTTCTTCAGAAGCCCCATGTGAACATCGTGGCCACCGTTATAGGCCTCGTCGCCCTGCTTGATAAGCTCCTCGGCGGCGTCAAAATCGCCCTCCTTGGCCTTTTGCACGGCATTGATGTACATGCTCTTGGCGGTACCGACGTAGCTGATGATCTCAAAGCAGGTCATCTGCAGTTCGTTCATATCCTCCATGCAGAGCACCTAGCCCATCACGCTGACGCAGTGGTCGATGATGCCGGCAGCGTTCATGCGGCCGTAGTCGACCATGTTGATAACCTCAACCGGGAAGCGGCCGGCGGCCTCCTTCTCAAAATCGCCCTTGGTGTAGCCGATCTGCGGACCAAGCAGCAACATGTCGCACTCGTCCAGGTGATCGTGGGCCTCGTTCATGGGACGAGCCTCGACCTCAATATCCAGACCACGGTTTGCAACCTCGGCCTGCATCTTCTGGACCAGCAGGCTCGTGGACATACCGGCATTGCAGCAGAGCATGATCTTCTTCATGGTTTCCTCCTTATAACTGCGCGGCGCGCAGACGACAACTGGTTTTATTCCTTGCGGCTATTGTGCCCACCCCCCTGCATCTTTACACAAGGGAGAGAGCTGCGGGCACCGGCACCGCGTACCGGCGCCCGCAAAGGTGAAAGGGACGAACGTTAGGCGTTCTACTCGGCGAAAGCCTCCTGCTTGGCGATTGCCTTCTCGGAAATCTTCATAAAGGGCAGGTAGACGGCCATGCCAATGACAATCTCGATAGCCTGCCACACGCCGGCGCGCCAGTCAAAGCCCGTAGCGAGCAGGGCATTGATGACGGGAGGCATGGTCCAGGGCACCTGGGCGATGCAGGGGCTGATGATGCCTGCGCAGGTAAGGCCATAGGTGATGCCGATGAACAGATCGGGAAGAAGAACGAACGGGATCATGAGCGGCAGGTTGTACACGATGGGGTAACCGTAGATAACCGGCTCGTTGATGTTGAACAGACCAGGCAGGATAGCCATCTTGGAAACGGTCTCGGAAGCCTTGTTCTTGGAGAACAGGAGCGTGTCGAGCAGGAGCATGAGGGTGCAGCCCGAGCCGCCGATGAGGGCGAAGCTGTTAACGATCTGCATGTTCATGTAGTGATCGGGCTGGATGGTGCCACCGGCGGCAAAGGTAGCCATGTTGTCGACGATGAGCATGGTCAGGATCGGCTCGACGGTAGCGCCAGAGATGGTGGACTGGTGAATACCGACGCAGAACAGCAGGTTAGCAAGGGTGTAGATGAGGATAACAGCCCACGGACCGGCGTTCATGATGCTCTTGAGCGGGTTGGAGATGCACGTGGAGATGATGGTGCACAGATCGGTGCCGGCGCACACGGCGAGCAGGGCTGCGGCAAGAGCGAAGACCGCGAGGTTAAGCAGCATCGGAATCATGACGTTGAAGGAGTTGGAGACCGCGGGAGGCACGCCCTCGCCCAGCTTAACCTTGAGCTTCTCGACGCCAGAAATCTTGATGAAGAGCGAGACGGAAAGCAGGGCGATGATAATAGCCGAGAACAGACCGTTGGTGCCGGTGTTGGCAGTCGAAAGGGCGCCCGTGACCTCGGCGGAGGTGATCTTGTCGGTGAGCAGTGGGCTCGTGGCGGCAAGCGAGGCGGTGATCTGCTGCGGCATCATGATGACGAAGGCAGAGATGGCGACGACCACGCAAGCGAGCGGGTTATCGAAACGCTTGTTCTTGGCGAGGCTGTAGCCAATCAATCCGGCCAAGATAATGGCAGAGACGTTGAGGGTGCCCAGCGTAATTGCCGAGCCCCACGTCTGAAGGTTGGCAAGGCCCGCCGCATCGAGCGGGAACAGAGGGAACACGACGTTGTTAATAAGAACCGCGATACCCGCAAGGATATAGAGCGGCGTGATGGTCGCGAAGGCGTCACGCAGGGAACGCAGGTGAACCTGGTTTCCCACCTTCGCAGAGACCTCGGCAAACTTGTCGAGGAAGCTCTTTCCGTTGTCACTGGCCATGATTGCTCCTAACTTTCAAATCCGGCCTTTTCCTATGCGCACGGTGGTCTGTCGCCCTCTGCCACCAGATGTGCCATGTGTTGCGCGCGGCGGCGCGCGGTCTGGGCGTTCGCCCGGTCGCTAATCAACCACGTGGGTCGTGGCGACCTGTTTGAGCCAGGCCGCCGACTTCTTAAGGCGGCGCTTGTAGCCGTCCATGAGATCGACCTCGACAAAGCCGTAACGATTCTTAAAGGCATTGGCCCAAGACCAGTTATCGATGACGGCCCAGTAGTGATAGCCCCGGCACTTGGCGCCCTCGTCGATGGCCTTGGCCACCCACTCCAGGTGCTGACGTACAAAGTCGACGCGGTAGTCATCCTGGATGGTTCCTTCGGCGTCACGGTTCTTGTATTCGTCCATGATGCCGATGCCGTTCTCGGAAACGAACCACTCAAGATCGGGGTAGTTCTTAGCGCAGTCCATGCCAAAGTCGTAGAGGCCCTGCGGGTAGATCTCCCAGCCGCGGCTCTCGTTCATAACGGCGTCGGGCCATACGTACTCGTCGGCAAAGTGCGGCAGGCCGTACTGGTCGACCTTGCTCGCCGGCGCCTGAACACGCGTGGGGTGGTAGTAGTTGCAGCCGAGCCAGTCGACAACACCCTGCTTAAGGATCTCTTGGTCGCCGGCGCGGAACGGGAGCTTAACGCCGCCCTCGGCCAGGCTGTCGAGCACGTCGGCAGGAAGCTCGCCCTTGGTGATGAGGTCGAGCCACCAGCGGTTGTTGATGCCGCTGGTCATGCGCACGGCCTCGAGGTCCGCCTCGCTGGGGTTCTCCTTGGTGTAGACCGGGGTAAAGCAGTTGATCATGCCGATCTTGGCATCGGCGCGAATAGCGCCCTCGTCATAGGCGCGACGATAGTTGGCCACGGCCAGCGCGTGCGCCAGCGAGATGTGATACTGCACGGTGCGGGCGCGGTTGAAGTCGTGGAGCTGCGGGAACCACACGCCCTCCTGATAGCGCTGCTCGGGCTCGACGATGGGCTCGTTAAAGGTGAACCAGTACTTAATCTCCTGGCCAAACTCGTGGAAGGCGACGTCGGCGTAATGTGCGTAAGCCTCGACAACCTCACGGCTCTCCCAGCCGCCACGGTTAAAGAGGTAGGTGGGCATGTCAAAGTGGTACAAGTTGACAAACGGCTCCAAGCCGGCTTCGCGAGAGGCGCGGAACAACTCGTGATACCACGCGGCACCTTCCTCGTTGAGGTTGCCGTCGGCATCGAGCAGACGGCTCCACTGGATGGAAGTGCGATAGGTATCCAGACCCAAGTCCTTCAAAATGCGAAGGTCTTCCTGGTACTTGGCCATAAAGTCATTGCCGGCGTAAGAGCCAACGCGGTTGTAGAACGAACCCAGATCCTGGATGGACCAGGTGTCCCACAGGTTCTCGAGCTTGCCGCCCTGGTTCCACTGACCCTCAGTCTGCGGGCCGGACATAGCAGCGCCAAAGAAGAAGTCGTTGGGCAGCTGATACTGTGCCATCAAAGTCCTCGCTTTCGTGTTCTAGAGCTTCCGGTTGGAGACGGGTTTGCTTTGGCAGGTTATCCGGCGCGGGCGCGCACCGGCCATACCGATATCCAACCCGCCAAAACAAAACCGTCCCCAAACGGTCGATCCTGTTGTGCGGAAGGATTCCGTTCGTTGCTTAAACTATAGCGCTCTAATTTTAAAAGTAAAGCGTCTTTTTCTTTTTTCTTTCTCGAACTTCTTAGATAAAAGTAATATGGATGCCCTGTTGAGGGTTATACTTACTTTTTGTATTCATATATGTCGGAAAGGAGGTTCCATGATTCCCAAATACGAGGCGATAGCTGCAGATATTCGTCGAAGTATCGAGGATGGCGCTCTTAAACCGGGCGACAAGCTTCCCACCGTCGTTGAGTTCTGTGAGCTCTATAGCGTTTCCAAAATCACCGTCAAACGAGCTATCGAGCAAATCACCGAGGAAGGTCTTATTACCAGCCGGCGCGGATCGGGTACCTACGTTAAGGACACGGCGGGACTTCCCGGCCAGGCGTTTTTCCAGGGCAAAAACGACCGTGCCCAGGGCTTTTCGTATGAGCACCGCGGGGAAAAGGTGACCTCGGTGGTCTACGATTTCTCGATTGTTAATCCACCAGCGGACATCGCAGCCCAGCTGGGAATTGCCGAGGATGACTTTGCCTATCACGTCGTGCGCGTGCGTCAGGCCGATGGGAAGCCCATCGTTATCGAGTACACCTACATGCCCCTCGAGCTGATTCCAGGCCTTAAAAAGAAGGACCTGTACGGATCGGTCTACCATTTCATCCGCGAGCAATGCGGGCTGAAAATTTCGAGCTTCCACCGTACCATTCGCGCCGTGGCAGCAACCGAGGAAGAAGCCAATCGCCTGGACACCAAACCTGGCTCTCCCCTGCTCGAGCTCACCCAGATTGGCTTTTTGGACAGCGGCGCCGCCTTTGAGTATTCGGTCTCGCGCAACGTTGGCGACCGCTTTGAGTTGCACAACGTAACGTTGGCATAGGTTTTTGTAGTCATCCGGGCGCTCGCTTTGAGCTGTTTTGTGCAGCGCCCGCACAACACAATGGGGGTATAAACATGTCCGATTTGATTAAGCTGACGCCGATCTTTCACGAGAAGATCTGGGGCGGCCGCCAGCTCGAAACCGTATTTGGTTACGACATTCCCGATGGTCCCATCGGTGAGTGCTGGGCCATCTCGGCCCACCCCAACGGCGACTGCCAGATCGCTGAGGGCCCGTACGCCGGCCACACGCTGTCGTGGCTGTGGGCCGAGCACCGCGAGCTCTTTGGCAACTGTGAAGGCAAGGAGTTCCCGCTGCTCATCAAGATTCTGGACGCCAAGGACGACCTTTCGATCCAGATTCACCCCAACGACGAGTACGCCGCCAAGCACGAGAACGGCAGCTTGGGCAAAACCGAGTGCTGGTATGTGCTGGACTGCGAGCCCGGTGCCACGATCATTGTCGGCCAGCGCGCCAAGGACCGCGTCGAGGCCGCACAGATGATCGAGGAAGGCCGTTGGGACGACATGCTCAACGTGCTGCCGATCCACAAGGGCGACTTTTTCCAGATTGATTCCGGTACCGTGCATGCCATCAAGACCGGCACGCTCATTTTGGAGACGCAGCAGTCGAGCGACGTGACGTATCGTCTGTACGACTACGACCGCCCCGGCACCGACGGCAAGCTGCGCCCACTGCACATTGAGCAGAGCCTCGATTGCATCGACTTTGATGCTCAGGCTCCGACCGACGGCACGGTAACCGCACCCGAGGTCGATGGCGTGACCGAGCTCGAGTCTAACTCCTGCTACACCGTCGATCGCGTGCGTGTCGACGGCAGCAAGACCCTCGACCAGCGCTGGCCCTTCATGTGTCTGTCGGTCATCGACGGCGAAGGCACCGTCTGCGGCGACCCCGTCCACAAGGGAAGCCACCTGCTGGCCCCGAACACCGTCAGCTCCATCGACCTCGAAGGCAAGATGGAACTGATCATCAGCCACCTGTAGGTCGCACCAACAACTCAAACGCAACAAGGGGCTCTCCCGTCCATGTGCGGGAGAGCCCCTTGCCATATCTATTTATCAGCCCACCCGGCTCTCCAGATCAAAAAGCGAACGAGCAGAGCGACGTTCGCAAGCACCGTTACCCAAGGACCTGGGCGGGCGTATAGGGCAACATCGATCGCGAGTTCCGCACGCAAAGGAGAGCACTTAATGTGCTCTCCGTCTTGCGCAGGACTGCCCGAGCAGGCGATGTTGCCCCATACGCCCGCCCAGGTCCGCCGGGATCACGACAGCTTGACGATCGGTGCAAAACCTTTCATTAGCTTTTTGGTCTGGCCGGTCTTTTCGAATTGAACCTCGATCATGTCTCCGACGACCGAGATCACGGTACCCGTGCCAAAGGTCTTGTGGCTCACGGTATCGCCTGCGGCAAAGTCCTGCGACGCGCTAGCGCGATTGACCTTGCGCTCCACTGTCGGCGACACCTTAGATGACGGCTTTTTGGCTCGCGGCGCACCCGAACCAAAGGTCGAGGCAACACGGCCGGCGTCGGGCGAGACCCCACGATGGCGCTCGGTCCCGTAGCTGCTGCCGCCAAAGAAATCGTCAAAACTCGATCCACCGCGCGAACCGGAACCGCCGGTCGAGCGCGTATGCGAACCGAACACCTTGCCGCCATACATATCCGAACCCACGCCCGAGCCAAAGGTGCCGTGACGGTCGCCGCGCTTCTCCCAGCCCGTGCCCTCAAAACCGGCAGAACCGATACCGCTAAACTCGATATCCTCAAACGGAATCTCATTGAGGAAGCGCGAGCGCGGGTTGGCAGAGGTCGAGCCGTAGGTGCGACGCGTGGCCGCATAGGTCAGGAACAGGCGCTTACGGGCACGCGTGATGGCAACGTAGGCCAGGCGACGCTCCTCCTCGAGCTTGCCCGGGTCATCGCTGCCGCCAAAGTCGTGCACGTGTGGGAAGATGCCCTCCTCCATGCCGGCCACGAACACCGCCGGGAACTCCAGGCCCTTGGCGGAGTGGATAGTCATCATGGTGATGGCGTGCGTCTCGCCGGCCAGGGAATCCAAGTCGGAGCGCAGGGCCAGCCACTCCATGAGTGCCGGCAGCGCCTTACAGGTGAGCGGACCGTAGGTGCGCTCGATCTCGTCGGCATGCACGGCACCCGCCGGCATCTCTGTCGGCACGGCATACGCGTTGCCCGCGATGGCGGCGGCCAGGGCATCCTGCGGAGACAGCGCCGGAGCGGCCAAGCCATCGAGCGGATTAGAGCCCGCGGCGTCACGGGCGCCGACGAGCGCCTCAAACGAGGATGCCGAGGCGGACGGCCCCGGCTCGGGCGCGGGCGCGCTCACCACGACGGGCTCGGACTCGGCGCCGGCAGGCACATCGGCAACACCGGCTGCGCGCAGCTCTTCCAAGCTCTCGAGCGTGCCCTCGATATCCTCGTGCGTCTCCTCAAATTCAGCGGCGACGCCCAGGAATTCCTGGATGTTCTCGGCGCGGCTCTCGGACTCCATGGTGTCCTCGGCGCGGAAAGCCTGCAGCAGGCCCGTCTTATCGACGATCATCTCGACGACGTCCTTGAGTTCGCCGTCCATGCGGCGACCCTCGCGCACCAGGGAGACAAAGCTCGACAGGCCATTGCGCACCTTGGCGCTAAACATGCCTGTCTCGGCTGTTGCGATCTCGCAGGCCTGGAAGAACGAGCAACGGTTGTCGCGCGCCAGCTGCTCGATCTTTTGGATCGAGGTGGAGCCGATACCGCGGCGTGGCGTGTTGATGACGCGCTTGACGCTCATCTCGTCTGCCGGGTTCACGATCATCTTGAGATAAGCCATGACGTCGCGGATCTCGGCACGGTCGAAGAATCGCGTGCCGCCCACGATCTTGTAGGGCACGCCCGCGCGCAGGAACATATCTTCGAGGATACGCGACTGGGCGTTGGTGCGGTAGAACACGGCGATGTCGTCGTAACTCGTGCCCTTGGAGTGCAGCTTCTCGATCTCGCCGGCAATCCAGCGGCCCTCGTCGCGCTCATCGCTTGCCTGGAAGGCCTGGATCTTCTCGCCATCGCCCTCGGCCGTAAACAGGCGCTTGTCCTTGCGCTGCGAGTTGTGGCGCACCACGGCGTTGGCGGCGCTCAGGATATGGCCCGTGGAGCGGTAGTTCTGCTCCAGCTTAACGGTCTTGCAGTTTTTAAAGTCCTGCTCAAAGTCCAGGATGTTGGTGATGTCGGCGCCACGCCAGCTATAAATGGACTGGTCATCGTCGCCCACGACCATGAGGTTTTGGTACTTGGCGGCCAGCAGGTTGGCGATCTCGTACTGGACGTGGTTGGTGTCCTGATACTCGTCGACGCTAATGTAGCGGAAGCGCTCCTGGTACTTGTCGAGCACCTCGGGGCGGGTGCGCAGCAGCTCGAGCGTGCGCACGAGCAGGTCGTCGAAGTCCATCGCGTTGGCGGCGCGCAGGCGGCGTTCCAGCTCCAAGTAGACCTGCGCGGCCTTTTTGTCGTTGGGGCTGTCGGCGGATTTGAGCATGTCCTCGGGGCCGATCATGGCGTTTTTGGCCGAACTGATCTTGCTGCGGATCATGTTGATGGGGAATTGCTTTTGCTCGATACCGAGCGCCTGCATAATATCGCGCACCATGCGCTTGGAATCGTCGTCATCGTAGATGGTGAACTGACCGGTGTAGCCCAGCAGGTCAGCGTCCTCGCGCAGCATGCGCACGCACATAGCATGGAAGGTGCACACCCACATGCCGCGGGTACCGCTGGGGATGAGTGCCGCCAGACGCTCGCGCATCTCGGCCGCGGCCTTGTTGGTAAACGTGATGGCAAGGATCTGCCAGGGCTTAACGCCCAGGTCGCCGAGCATATGTGCGATACGGAAGGTCAAGACGCGGGTCTTGCCCGAGCCGGCGCCGGCAAGGACCAGCAGCGGGCCCTCGGTGGTCAGGACCGCCTCGCGCTGAGCGGGATTAAGGCTGTCGATGTCGACGAGCGGCTTGGCGGGCTTGGGCGCCGGCGCGGGAGCGTCGTAGATGTCGAGCGGAACGAGCTCGGGCTCCGGCGCAGCAGGGGCGATGTATGCATCGAGCGGCACGGGTTCCGGCGCGGGCGGCACAGGTACCGCGACATTCTTTTCCCAGGGCAAGGGCTGGGTCATGGGCGACTCCTCATCTGACGGACGGCGCGCCTGCGGGCGGCGCCATAGTTTGAGCCGTACCAGTATACCGA
>URRT01000069.1 GCA_900550355.1 uncultured Collinsella sp. | reverse complement strand
CGGCATGGCGCACGACATCATGAGTCGCGCCGCATCGGCCATGGTCTTGCCGCTCGCCTCGAACGCGTCGATGGCATCGAGCGCCGCCTGCGCCTTCTCGGTCGAGGCCTTGCTCGCACCCAGCGCCGCGCGATAGGCATCGGCGAGTGCCGAGGTATCGGCCTGGCCGCGCGCCACGCGCACGTCGTCCATACCGCCCGGCAACTGGCTCGACAGCTCCAGCAGGTCGCGCACCAGACCCTTGATGGTCGTACCGCCGCCAAAGGAACCGCCCTCGCCCGCCATGGGATACCAGGCATAGAGGGCCTTGAGCGATGCCGCGAGCTCGGGGGCGGCATCGGGTGCCGTCGCGCGACCCAGCACATGCTCAACAGCCTGATCCATGAGCTCGTCGGTATCGGTGAGCACCGTGAACTCGGGGTCGATGCCCAGCTCCAGCGCGTGCGCGCGCAGGATACGCGAGCACATGCCGTGAATGGTCGAAATCCACGCGTCGTCGACGGTCAGTGCTTCCTCGTCCATACCCTCGTCGATAAGCGCACGGCGCACGCGGTCGCGGATCTCGGCCGCGGCATCCTTGGTAAAGGTGATGGCGAGTACCTGGTCCAGATGCTCGACGAACGGACCGGATTCGGGCGAGAGCGCATAGACGATGCGGCGCGTGAGGGTAAAGGTCTTACCCGAACCGGCGCCCGCCGAGACAAACAGCGGGCGGTCGAGCGTTTTGACAATCTGCAGCTGTTGCGGCATCAAAGTCGAAAGATCCATGGCCTACACGTCCCTCCTTACAAACGTTCCTTCGTGGTTATACGAGCAGCGCGCATGCGCGGCCTGAGCCGACGCCGGGTCGACGGCGGCAACGTTGCCCGCCTCGAGCTCGCGCAGGCGCTCGGCGATGCCGGCCTCCACGCGATCGAGCAGGGCATCGAAGTCCATGCTGCCGCCCTCGCCCGGGAAGCCCTTCTTGAGGCCCGGGATGCGACCGTCACCGCGCTCTTCCTCGAGCAACTCGGCGCTCGCCGCACCGCGCAGCGCGGGCTTGCCGCCCTTGGTCGAAAAATAGAGCGCTGCACGGGTATCCAAGCCCAGTGCCCGACGCATGGCCTGCGCGTAGATGAGCGTTTGGGTATGGGGCGGCAGCCAGCGCGGGTCGTCGATGGGAGCCTCGCCCGTCTCCTCGTCACGCACCGTGGGGTCGGCAAGCTTAAACTCCTCAACGCCCGAACGATGCTTGTAGTCGATTACCACGGCGCGGTTCTCGGCGTCCACATCCACGCGGTCGATGCGCCCGCCGAGCGGCCAACCGGCATACTCGACCTTAAGCTCATTAAAGGCGAACTCAAGGTAGCGTGGCGCAAAGGGGGCAAGTGCCTCGGACTCGTAGGCGAGCACGCCTTCCAGCTGCGGCAGAATCTCGGCCACCTGACGTTCCTCTACCGGAGAGAGCGGCACGAGCGGACCCTCGGCACCGCGCTTGCCGGCGTGCTCGGCCAAGGTCTCGTCAAAGACCTCGCGCAGCAGCTCCTGTGCGCGCGGCAGGTTCTCGGGCGTCACGCGCTCCATGCCCTCTTGGGGCAGACGGGCATGCAGATGCTCCAGCACGTCGTGGACAAAGTTGCCCTTCTCCATGTTGCCAAAGCCCGCGTCGATAGACTGGGGCTTGACGCGATACGACACGAACCAGCACAGTGGGCAGGTAGAATAGGCCTCGATCTGCGAGGCGGACGTCAGACGCGGCACGAGCGGCGCGTCCTCGCCCTCGCCATCGCGACGGCGCAGGACCAGATACGGAATGGCTTCATCGCTCAGATGCTGAGGAGCTTCGCAGGTCACGCGCTCGCGCCTAAAACCTTCGCCTGCAGCGGGATCAAAGTCGGCGATGATATCGCCCTCGCCCACGCGCGTGGGCTTGGCAGCGCCAGCGGCCTCGGCATGTGCCCGCAGCTCGGTCCATACGGCTGCCGGGTAGCACTCGCGCGCCTGGCGATCGTGCGTCACGCGGGCGAGCGCGACCGGACCGCTCGCCGCCTGCATCGCACGGCCAAAGCGCACGCGCAACAGGGCGGCGGGCTCCAAAGACACGCCGTCGCGGCGCAGCTCGGCCGTCAATGTGGCAAGCGGGCCCTCTTCGTGCGAAAGCGGATAGCTGTCCAGGTCGACATCGGCAAACAGCACGGCATCGTAGCCGCCAGGACGCAAAACCGACGCATCGGCAAGCGACACGAAGCGCACTTGTGCCCGTGGCGTGCGATCGACCTCGTAGGTCGCGTAATCGTAAGCGGTACTGCGCTTGTCCACCTTAGTTCGAACGCCGTCGAGAACCGGCACGGTCGCGGCCTGCGACACGTCGAGCGCGCGAGCATCGTTCATAAGGATGTCGATGGCATGGCGCAGCAAAGCCGTCTCTGCCTGACGACGGGCCTGGCCGTCAAGACCGCCTAGAGCGCGATCGGGCAGCGCCTCTGCAACGGCGAGCATGGCCTTGAGCGCCGTCACGGGTTTGTCGCGCCACAGCGCCTGAAACACGTCCGAGACCACGCACGGCACATTCTTAAACCAGTTATCGTCGCTGGCGGCCTTGCGGGCGCCCCTCACCTGGCCCTGCACGCTCTGCAGCAGGCTCTTGACGCCCGCAGCGGTCTTGCTGCGCGACAGGCGCATGTTCTTGTCGAAGCCGCGGGCGCTCGCGGCGTCGGCACCCGAAAGCGGACTGTAGATCCAGTCGGCAAGCTCCGGCGCGGGCCACCACTCGGTCTTTGACGCCATGCCCTCATCGGCGGCCTTCATGCGCTCGATCAGGCCGGCAAGCGCCGCAAACTGCCTGCCCGCGATGGACTGGGAAAACGCCGTGAACTCAGTCGTCTCGGCCGCAATGTGACGCGCCGCCAAACGGGCGGCGAGCTCGCCGAACAGCTGGGGTGCCCGGGCAGAAACGACGAGCACGCGCACGGGGTCGGCGGGCGTTGCAGTAGCTTTATCGGCCTTGGACTCCTTGTGCGCTTTCACCAACTTATCGATGGCGTCCGCATAGACATGAGCACGGGCATGGGGGCCGGCGACCTCAATAAAGGCAGGCTGAGCGGCGGCCCCGCAAGCGACATCAGACGCGACGGCGTCCTCCCCCAGCGGCGCGATCTCAAACAGCACACCGCGGGCATCAAATGCCGTGGCAAGCTCCTCGCGCATCGCCGCCTGCTCGCGGGCAAGCAGCACGACGACCTCTCCCCCATTGTTCGCCACGGCAGACAGCAGCTCGAGTAGACCGTGCGTAAACGACGTGGTACCGCGCACGCATACGGCGCGGGCGCACGCCGGCAGGCTATCGGCCATAATGTCGGCTGCCTCGCAGGGCTCGACCATATCTCGACGGTCCAAACCGCCCGCGTAGGCACGCAAAAGCTCAAACACACGAGCCTCGGCATCGCTTTTTGGCTCAGGCTGGCAATTGTTGCCACCGCATCGCTCGGCCGTCGTCCCCGCCACACCCGGCAGCACATCGCGGGCCATGCGCGCGAGCATGCGCACCGTGCCCTGGCTACGCGAAAGCGGCTGCAGGTCGGCATCGTCGCGGCGGGCAATCATATCCGAAAACAGCATCTGACGTTGCAGGTTGTCGACGAAACCGCGCCCGTCGCCCAAAAGCTCCCAAAGCGAGCGAAGCCACGATGCGGGTGTCTTGTAGTCGATACCCAGCGAAATGCCGGCTTCCGCCGCATCATGACGGCACAGATCGAGCTCGGCAAACGTTGGTGCCAGCAACACGGCACGCCCGTGACGGGCAATAAGGTCGGCAAGCAGCGCCGACTCGGCATCGCTCAAATCCGTGCCGGCATTGGTGGTATAGATTCGAACAGGCATGGTCCTCCGCTCAAACCGTTCGCAATAATCAATGCATCCATCCTACCCGCCCAAGCGGACACATTGCCACCGCAGTTCCATCTTTTGGTACAAAGCAACCTGAACCCAACGCACCAGCCGATTGCAGGCATATAAAAACCGCCCCCGGAGGGACGGTTCTTCGTAATTCAATGTTGTCGCTGGCCTACTCGCCATCCTCCAACTTAATGAGGATCTTGCGGTAGCCACCGTACTCGCCGTTCAGCGCCTTTGAAACGCGGCTCACCGTGGTGGACGAAGCGCCGGTACGGGCCTGAACCTCAACATAAGGCTCGCCCTCGTCCAAATAGCGCGCAACCTGCAAACGCTGAGAAAGGTCGCAAATCTCGCGCGGCGTGCAGATATCGGTCAAAAACGCTTGGATATCCTTCTCGTCGTCCAAAAGGCTAAATGCGTGGACCAGCTGCTTGACATCAGGCTTGTCAAACATGTTCTCGATATTCATCGATCACCGCCAAACCCGCCAAAAGGCATCGAAGTTGATACTGACATCGGGCATCGTTCACCCGTTCTATGCAATAGGGCAACGCCTGTGGCTTTTGCCCGTAGCAGTGTAGCACACCACCAAACTAAAGCGACAAGACTCTCTGCCAGCGGCGCGTTTTTCAGGACGAACGCCGTTTAGAAACCATATGCGCACGTAAGCTCCACGAATATTTGAGACAATGGGCGCCCAAACACCGCGGCGCGCCCGCGCAACCATCCAGGTCGCCGCCGTAAGCCGCTTCACGCGACGCCAGCAATCCCGGCGCAAGAAAGGATTCACGCCATGCGCTTTATGCTTAACTGGCTCTTCACCTCGATCGCCATCGCGATCGCCACGTTCCTCGTCCCCGGTATCCAACCCTTCGGCTTTGCCGAGACCTGGGTCTGCTTTGCCTTTGTGGGACTGTTCCTGAACATTGTCGATTCGTTCGTCAAACCGTTCCTCACGGTCATCTCGCTGCCGCTCACGATCATTACGCTGGGCATTTTCCAGCTTGTCGTCAACAGCTTTATGCTTGAGCTCGCGAGTTACCTGTCGGTCAACCTGCTGGGCGTCGGCATCTCCATCGCCAGCTTTGGATCGGCCTTTATGGGCAGCATCCTGGTGTCCATCACGCGCAGCATCCTCGACAGCATCGCCGAGGACTAAAATGGCCATTCCGGCCGTGTCCGTCTCAACAGCCCAAAACGAAGGCCGCCCATCGCAAAAATGGGCGGCCTTCTTATTTGCCAAGTCTCAAAGGGCGAGAAAATCTACCATTTCCACCCCGTCCCCAAATGCAGGTGTGGGTTAGATGACGTAGTCGTAGCCATGGTTGGGAGCGACAAGTTGATCGAGCGTCACACCGTCGAGGTAGTCGTTGATGAGCTTGTCCAGGTTCTTCCACACGTCGAGCGTGGGGCACTCATCCGAACGCGAGCAGCCCTTGCAGTCGCCATCCAGGCAGGCGACCGGCGCCAGACTGCCCTCGGTCAGGCGCAAGATCTCGCCCACCGTGTATTGCTCGGGCGGGCGCGTGAGCACATAGCCGCCGCCCTTGCCGCGCATGCCCGAGAGCATGTTGGCGCGCACGAGCGTAGCCAAAATGTTCTCGAGATATTTCTCGGAAATCCCCTGTCGCGCCGCGATCTCTTTGAGCGGGATGCGACCGGCTGCCTGGTGCTCGGCCAGATCGACCATAACGCGCAGGGCATATCTGCCCTTAGTAGAAACCAACATGTATAGTGCTGCCTTTCGGTCATTTAGTCCGTAGAAATTCTAGCCGAAATATTGGTTTTGAAAATACCCGTTCCGGTCAAGATGGTTAATCGACTCGTAATAATCTTCTATTTCCTATTGCGTTACTAGGCTTTACTGTCTACTATGCTTGCCAACAGCAAAACGAACAACCCATAAGGTTTGTGGGTTTCGCTGCTACACACACCGTAAAACCACACGGTATCCAGTCATTTGAACACTTTGGAGGTTCACCATGAGCAATGTTTACACGTCCATCGATCAGCTTATCGGCCACACTCCGCTTCTGGAGCTCACTCACTTTGAGGCCGATGAGGACCTCAAGGCCCGCGTGCTCGTCAAGCTGGAATACTTCAACCCCGCCGGCTCCGTCAAAGACCGCGTCGCCAAGAACATGATCGACGAGGCCGAGAAGGCCGGCAAGCTCGTGCGCGGCGGCGACTACACCATCATCGAGCCCACGAGTGGCAACACCGGCGTCGGCATCGCCTCGGTGGCGGCGGCTCGCGGCTACAAGGTGATCATCACCATGCCCGAGACTATGTCCGTCGAACGCCGCAAGCTTATGCAGGCATATGGCGCACAGCTCGTGCTCACCGACGGTTCCAAGGGCATGAAGGGCGCCATCGCCAAGGCCGAGGAACTGCAGAAGGAGACGCCAAACAGCATCATCGCCGGCCAGTTTGTGAACCCCGCCAACCCCGCCATCCACAAGGCCACGACCGGCCCCGAGATCTGGGATGACACCGACGGCGAGGTCGACATCTTCGTCGCCGGCGTTGGAACCGGCGGCACCGTGACCGGCGTGGGTGAGTTCCTTAAGGAGCAGAACCCCGAAATCAAGGTCGTCGCCGTCGAGCCCGCCACTTCCCCGGTGCTCTCCAAGGGCCAAGCCGGCCCGCACAAGATCCAGGGTATCGGCGCCGGTTTTGTGCCCGACGTCCTCGACACCCAGGTCTATGACGAGATCATCCCCGTCGAGAACGACGACGCCTTTGCGACCGGCCGCGCCGTGGGCCACAAGGAGGGCGTGCTCGTGGGCATTTCGTCCGGCGCCGCCGTGTGGGCCGCGCTGCAGCTGGCCAAGCGCCCCGAGAACGAGGGCAAGACCATCGTGGCCCTGCTTGCCGACACCGGCGAGCGCTACCTGTCCACGGCGCTCTTCCAGGACTAGGGCCTGTCGCCCATAGGTTGAGCCCACGGACGAGCCGGTCTCCTCTCTCCCGGCAGTCTGAGCCCATCCAATCAGGGTGTCCCACGAGACGCCCGAACTTGCTACAATGTCTGCGGCGCGGAACCAGCCTCCCGCGCCGCTTTTCTTTTTTGGCCACATGCCACCAAGGAGAACCTCCCCATGCACAACAAGCGCGTGCTCGTCGCCATGAGCGGCGGCGTCGATTCCAGCGTGACCGCGTACCTGCTCAAAAGCCAGGGCTACGAATGCGTCGGCGCCACCATGCGCCTCACCTGCCCCGCGCCCGATCCTGCAACGGGTATGAGCAAAGTCGACCGCGACATCGCCGATGCAAAGGCCGTCGCCGAGCGTCTGGGGATACCCCACCATGTGCTCGACTTGCAGCAGACCTTCGACCACAGCGTTATCGAGCGCTTTGTGAACGCCTACCAGGAGGGGCTGACGCCCAACCCGTGCATCATCTGCAACCGCCACATAAAGTTTGGCGCGTTGCTCGGTGCGGCGCTGGACATGGGCTGCGACTACATCGCAACGGGTCATTACGCCAAAACAAGCCAGACAGTAGACGGCACCTGGCAGCTGCATCGCGGCGAAGATCCCAAAAAGGACCAGAGCTACTTTTTATATTCGCTTACGCAGGAGCGCCTGGCGCACACGATCTTTCCGCTGGCAGGCCTAGACAAAGAGCGCGACGTGCGCCGCATAGCCGCCGAGCAAGGCTTTACCAACGCCCAGAAGGCCGAAAGCGAGGACATCTGCTTTATTCCAGACGGTGACTACGCGGGCTATATCGAGCGCCGCTGCGGACATCCCGCTGCACCGGGCGACATTGTGTGGCGCGACGGCAGCGTGGTCGGACGCCATAACGGCGCGTTGCGCTATACCATCGGCCAGCGCAAGGGCTTGGGCGTCGCGATGGCGCATCCCGTGTATGTGACGGGCGTCGATGCCGCCAACAACACCGTGCATCTGGGCGAGGCCGAGGACCTAACGGCCACAGCACTCACGGCCGACGACTGGATCTGGAGCGCCCCTGCCGACCGCATGGAGGCAGAACTCGATGCCGGCGGCATTCGCGTGGGCGCCAAGTACCGTTACCGTCAGAAAGACCAAGCAGCGACCCTTACGCGCGGCGAAGACGGGCAAATGCTGCTGACTTTTGACGAGCCGCAGCGAGCCATCGCCCCCGGCCAGGCCGTTGTAGTCTACCACGGCGACATCGTCCTCGGCGGCGGCACGGTGACCGGCGCACTTAAGTAGCCCCATCCCCTTCATAAATTGCGGTGAAATAGGGACTGTTTAAGCGTTTAAAACCGCCAAACAGTCCCTATTTCACCGCAACTTAGAGAGGACGGCCTCGGTCGGTTCTGCCGTATCAGCCGAGGCCGCTGCATCGCTAGCGCTGTACGTAGGCGCGGACGAGCTCGAAGGTGTTGCGCACGCCGTCCATGTGGCTACGCTCGTAGTTGTGGCTCGCATACACGCCGGGGCCGATCAGACCATGGCGAATGTCGTAGCCGGCAGAGAGCGTGGCTTCGACGTCCGAACCGTAATGCGGATACACGTCGATAGCGTAATCGAGCTCAAGCTCGCGCGCGATATTGGACAGCGCCGTCACCAGGTCGTAGTTGTACGGACCGCCCGAATCCTTGGCGCAGATCGACACCATGTGCTCGGTGCAGCCTAGGTCGTCGCCCACGCAGCCCATGTCAACGCTGATCATCTCGCGCGTGTCGGCCGGCACGAAGGCGCCGCCGTGGCCCACCTCCTCGTACACGGTAAAGAGCAGCGAAACCTTACGCGAAAGCGTCACCTCGCCAGCGGCGACGGCACGCGCCAAGCCCAACAAAATGGCGGCCGATAGCTTGTCATCCAGGAAGCGGCTCTTAATGTAGCCGCTCTCCGTCACCGTCGTGCGAGGATCCATAGCGATGATGTCGCCGGTCTGAATACCCAGCTCGAGCACATCGTCCTTGCTGTCGACGTTCTCGTCGAGCAAGATCTCCATGTTCTTCTCGATGGTCTTGACCGGCTCGTCGGCCACGTGCGCCGAAGGCTCGGTGTTAAGAACCACGCCCGTGTAGACATTGCCGTCGCGCGTGTAGACGGTGCAGTTCTCGCCATCGGCCGTAGACCACTGATGCCCACCGAGCGTCGTGGGGCGCAGGCGGCCATTGTCCTTAATGGAACGCACCATGGCGCCTAGGGTATCGACATGGCTCGCCAGTACGAGCGGCTCGCCCTCGCCGCCAAGCTCAACGAGCACGTTACCCTTATTAGAACGCTCAGGCCCAAACCCCATATCGCGCAGGGTCTCCATCAGATAATCAGTCGCCGCACGGGTATAGCCGGTAGGGGAGGCAATAGAAGTCAGCGTCTTAAGCTGTCCTGCGATATAGGAGAGCGTCTCCTCTAGAGAAGCATCAATATTAGAAGTCATATGCATCCTTCCAAGTAAAACTAAGACCGAGTCCCGATTTTAACCGTTCTGCACGTGCAATGCCCCAGGAGCCGAGCCGCCTCCAGACGTCCCCGCACCGGTTTTGTGCACGTGCACGGTTTACAATCTCAATCTTGCATAAATCCTATTGGTATTTGCATAGAAATGAGGCATCTTTTTGCTTCGTCTCAGGGTGCCCCACCTTGGACCGTGCAAAAAACGGAGTATTCAGCACCGTGGGCCCCAACGGCCCCATCACGAACGACAAAACGACGCGGTTACAGCAGTGTTGCAGGTCGTCGCAAAGCAGAAACTCAGTAACAACCCCCTCCACTCATCGATAGCCCGCCCACAATGGCTGTCGATGGGCGCCTGCGGATCACTACCGCCCATTCACAACGTTATGCATTTTTAAGAGCTTGTTGAATACTCCCAAAAATGCACGCAGGGAAGTGCACCACCTATCCGCAGCGGGCAGTACGCCTTGGTTTTGTCCGTCTCAGGGCATCGACGCAGCACAAAAAGCCCCGCC
>URRT01000068.1 GCA_900550355.1 uncultured Collinsella sp. | reverse complement strand
GGATGCCGTTAGCGAGCTCCTCGCCGAACATCTCCTTGAGGGTCTCACGGATAGCACCGCAGACCTCCTGAGCGTCCTCGGCGGTAGCGGTCTTGCCGGTGCCGATGGCCCAGATGGGCTCGTAGGCGACGACGACCTGCTTGGGGCAGGTGATCTCAAGACCAGCAAGGCCAGCCTTGACCTGGTTCACGACGTGCTCGACATAGGTGCCAGCCTCGCGGACCTCGAGGGACTCGCCGCAGCAGAAGACGGGAACAAGGCCGGCGGCAACGAGAGCCTTAGCCTTCTTGTTCTGGTCCTCGTCGGTCTCGTGGAAGTAGTCGCGACGCTCGGAGTGACCGATGATGCAGTAGGTGCAGCCAGCGGACTTGAGCATGTCGCAAGAGGACTCACCGGTGAAGGCACCCTTGGCCTCCCAGTACACGTTCTGTGCACCGAGGGCGATGGGGGCAGCCTGAATGCGGTCATGAACCGTGGTGATGTCGATGGTCGGAGGGCAGACGAGCACCTCGACGCCAGCCGGAACCTCGGGCAGAGCCTGAGCCAGCTCGTCGGCGAGCTTGGCAGCCTCGGCGACGTCGTTGTTCATCTTCCAGTTACCAGCGATAAGAAGGGTGCGATTAGGCATCGAGAAGCGCCTCCACTCCGGGCAGGGCCTTACCCTCGACGAGCTCCATGGAAGCGCCACCACCGGTGGAGATCCAGCTCATCTTGTCGGCCAGGTTGAACTTGTTGACAGCTGCGACAGAGTCGCCACCGCCGATGATCGAGGTGCAGTCGGCCTCGGCGACAGCCTCGGCGATAGCCTGGGTGCCGTGAGCAAAGTTGTCGAACTCGAAGACGCCCATGGGGCCATTCCAGAACACGGTCTTGGCGCCCTTGACGGCCTCGGCGTAGAGCTCCTCGGTCTTGGGGCCGATGTCCATGCCCTCACGATCGTCGGGGATAGCGTCGGAAGCGACAACCTCGGGGACAGCGTCCTCGCCAAAGCGATCGGCAACGCGGTTGTCGATGGGGAGCAGGATCTTGACGCCCTTCTCCTCGGCCTTCTTGAGCATCTCGCCAGCGCGCTCGACCCAGTCCTCTTCCTTGAGGGACTGACCGACGGACAGGCCCTGAGCCAGGAAGAAGGTGTAGGCCATACCGCCACCGATGATCAGGGTGTCAGCAGAGTCGATGAGGTGATCGAGAACGCCGATCTTGGAGGAAACCTTGGAACCGCCGACGATGGCGACGAAGGGGCGCTCGGGCTCGGCGAAGATGCCGGTCAGCGTGTCGACCTCCTTCTCGAGCAGGAAGCCGGCGACGGCAGGCAGGTAAGCGGCGGGGCCCACGACGGAACCCTGGGCGCGGTGAGCGGTGCCGAAGGCATCGAGAACGAAGACGTCACCATAGGAAGCGAGCTTCTTGGCGATCTCGGGATCGTTCTTCTTCTCACGCTTATCGAAGCGGACGTTCTCGAGAACGAGAACCTTGCCCGGCTCGACGGCAGCGACAGCCTCGGCAGCCTTCTCGCCGTAAGTGTCGGCGACAAAGGCGACGTCGAGACCAGAGAGCTCGGCGAGCTTCTTGGCGACGGGCTCGAGGGACAGCTCGGGCTGGAAGCCGGTGCCATCGGGACGGCCGAGGTGGCTCATGAGGATGACGCGAGCATTGTGCTCAACGAGATAGTTGATGGTGGGCAGGGCAGCCTTGATACGGGTGGTGTCGCCAACGACGCCATCCTTGATAGGCACGTTAAAGTCAACGCGGACGAGAACGCGCTTGCCGTCGACATCGATGTCGCGGACGGTCTTCTTGGTAAAGGCCATGTTTGCTTCTACCTTTCGTACGTGTCTGCCTCCCATTACGGCAGACGATTTCTTATAAAAAGGGCGCGACCCTAGGGTGTAAGCCCTATAAGGCCGCGCCCTTCTTTAGACGCTCAACGAGCTATTCGCTAAAAGCTAAATTAAGCAACGAACTTCTCGAAGTACTTGATGGTGCGGACCATCTGAGAGGTGTAGGAGTTCTCGTTGTCGTACCAAGAGGTGACCTGAACGAGGGTCTGGCCGTTGCCGAGGTCAGAGCACATGGTCTGAGTGGCGTCAAAGATGGAGCCGTGGGTCTCGCCGATGATGTCGGTGGAGACGATGTCGTCCTCGTTGTAACCGAAGGTCTCGGAGATGGTGGCAGCGTAGGCCTTCATAGCAGCGTTGACCTCGTCGACGGTGACCTTCTTGTCAACGACAGCGTAGAGGTTGGTGATGGAGCCGGTCGGCGTCGGGACGCGCTGGGCGGCACCGATGAGCTTACCGTTGAGCTCGGGGAGAACCAGGCCGATAGCCTTGGCAGCACCGGTGGTGTTGGGGACGATGTTGACGGCGCAGGCGCGGCTACGACGCTTGTTGCCCTTGCGCTGCGGGCCGTCGAGCGGCATCTGGTCGCCAGTCCAGGCGTGAATGGTAGTCATGATGCCGGACACGATGGGAGCGAAGTCGTTCAGACCCTTGGCCATCGGGGCGAGGCAGTTGGTGGTGCAGGAAGCAGCGGAGATGATGTTGTCCTCAGCGGTCAGCGTCTCGTGGTTGACGTTGTACACGATGGTGGGCAGATCGCTGCCAGCCGGAGCGGAGATGACGACCTTCTTGGCGCCAGCGTTGATGTGGGCCTGAGCCTTAGCCTTGCTGGTGTAGAAGCCGGTGCACTCGAGAACGACGTCGACGTCGAGGTCGCCCCAAGGCAGGTTGTTGGCGTCGGCCTCCTTGTAGATCTTGATCTCCTTGCCGTCAACGGTGATGGAATCCTCGCCAGCAACGACCTCGTGATCGCGAGCGTAGTTGCCCTGCGTGGAGTCGTACTTCAGCAGGTAAGCGAGCATATCGGGAGAGGTGAGGTCGTTGATAGCGACGATCTCGGAGCCCTCATGACCGAACATCTGACGGAAGGCCAGACGACCGATGCGACCGAAGCCGTTAATAGCAACCTTTACTGCCATTGTGTCTCCTTTCGTAAGGCCCCCGCAAGCTACAGCGCCTGCCGTTGAGGCCCACAAACTAACCACTCGCCTAATATACCTTTTTTTTGACTTGAATTTCACGAGAATGCTCGAAATTGAAAATCAAATTTACGTTAAAACGTTTTAAAGACTAAAATAGCAGTTAAATCCATATATAAGTCGATACTTCAAACTACCTGTTTGCTTCAATGAGCTTTTCAAGCCTCAAAACTCGATGGTAGAGGGCTGACTTCGACAAGGGAGGGTCAGCCATCTCCCCCAAATCACGCAGTGACAGATCGGGGTAGCGCTCGCGCAGGTCGCAAAAGACCGCCAAGGCATCCGGAAGCGCATCGCGAAGGCCACGCTGCTCGAGCTCATCGATCAACGCAAGCTGATGCTGGGCGGCACCGGCGCTTCTGGTCTGGTTGGCGAGCTCGGCGTTCACGCGACGGTTTACGTCGTTCTTAACCAATTTGACCGCGCGCGCTTCCTCGATCTCGGCAACGCTGCGCTTGGCGCCGACCAGCTTTAGGAGCTGCTCGATCTCCTCGGCGCTCTTAATGTACACGGCATATGACCCCCGCCGCGCATTAACACGAGCATGGACCCCAATCTGCTCCAACAGATCGCAAAGCCCCTTGGCATATTGCTCGCCCTGCACCGCGATCTCCAAATGAAAATCGCCGCGTGGATCGGCCACGAAGCCGCCCGCGATGAGCGCGCCGCGGATATAGGCAAGCCTGCAGCAGGGACGGGCAACGATATGTCGGGGCACGCCGGCGACAAGTCCTCCCCTGCGGTCGAGGATGCCCAGCAGCACCAGAGCCTTATCCAGGTCTGGCTGATCAGGCAAGGTGATGAGGTAGTTTCGAACCTTATGCAATACAGATTTACGAACGGTGAATTCCGTTTTGAGCTTAAGGATGCGATGCGTCAGCGTGATCATCGTGCGCGCGACGGCTCCCGTCTCAGTCGCAACTGTCAAACGATACCGCCCAGAGCCGGTAAGCGAGAGCGTACCGCTCACACGCGTGAGGGCGGCAAGCGTCGACAAGTCGCAGTATTCACATTCGGGTTCGCAGCGCGCAAGCTCGTCGCGCACCTCAGCGGTAAACGACATGCAGGCCTATGCCTTCGTGTTGGCGCGCGACAGGTCGCGGTGGGAGATGCTCACGTGATACTGAGCGCCTTCCAGGTAACGGGCCGTGGCCTCGGCAATGGCAACGCTGCGGTGCTGGCCGCCCGTGCAGCCGATGGCGATAGAAAGCTGCGGCTTGCCCTCCGCGATATAACCCGGCATCACCGTATCGAGCAGCTGTGTCCAAGCCTTCCAAAACTCCTGCGTCTTGGGATGGTCCAGAACAAAATCGGAGACCTTTTTATCGAGACCGGTCATCGTGCGCATCTCGGGATCGTAGAACGGATTGGGCAGGAAGCGGACGTCGATCATAATGTCCGCTTCGACGGGCATGCCGTGCTTAAAGCCAAACGAGAACACGTGGACGTCCATGAGCTGCTGGTCGGACAGCTCGGAAAATGCCATACGTAGCTTGTTGCGCAGCGCAGAGGTGCGCAGACGGCTCGTGTCGATAATCATATCGGCTCGGTCGCGCACGCCCTGAAGCTGAAGGCGCTCGCGCTGAATGGCATCGGCCGTAGTCTCCCCCGGCTTGGCAATGGGATGACGGCGGCGATTTTCGCTGTAGCGACGAATCAGCACCTCGTCAGAAGCCTCCAGGAACACGATGTCGCAGCTCATCTCGCGCTCTTCGAGCGCGGCGACCGCATCGAGCAACTCGTCAAACAGTCCCTGGCTACGCAAATCGCAGGTGACGGCGAGATGCCTGCCCACGCCCGTATTGATGCCGACGAGCTCGGCAAGCTGGGCGATGAGACGCGGAGGCAGGTTATCGATGCAAAAATAGCCCATGTCCTCGAACACGTGCATGGCCTGTGTGCGGCCCGATCCGGACATTCCGGTGATAATGACGATATCGGGGATGCGCTCCGAGCGCTCCGCCGCATCCATGGCATCTCCCTTTTGCATGTGCTGCCTCCCAAAAACAAGCGCGGGACCCAGCAACCCGGATCCCGCGCGGTCAATTGCCTATATTGAGTATACCGCCCCGAGCGGATACGAGGCCTGTCTTACGCCTCAAGCGCAGCCTTGAACCAACTCGTAATACTCGTGGGGTGCGTGATGGCGGTGCCGACGACAACGGCCCAGGCGCCAGCATCGATCGCGGCGCGAGCCTCCTCGGGCGTGTGCACGCGGCCCTCGCAGATGATCGGAAGACCGGGGAATTCCTCGGTCGCCTGACGCAGGAGCGGCAGATCGGGGCCATCGGCCATGGTGCAGTCGATGGCAGCGACACCGTGAGAAAGCGTGGTAGATACAAGGTCGAAGCCCATATCAACCGCACGGCGAATGTCCTCGATGGTGGCACAATCCGCCATCAGGAGCACACCCTCCTCGTGCAGCGGGCGGAAGGTATCCTCGACCGTCTTGCCATCGGGGCGTGGACGATCGGTGGCGTCGATCGCCACGATATCGGCACCGGCAGCAACGCAGGCGCGAGCGTGACGCAGCGTCGGCGTGATGTAAACGCCCTCGTGCCCATCCTTCCACAGGCCGATGACGGGAACCTCACAGCGACCCTTAATGGCGGCAATGTCGGCAAGGCCCTGGCAGCGAATGGCGGCGGCGCCGCCGAGCTCGCAAGCGCGAGACATTTGCGCCATGGTCTCGGGCGTACGAAGCGGCTCGCCCATATACGCCTGAACGCTCACGACGAGCTTGCCCTTCAGGGACTGGATCAAAGGATCAACGGTCATGTTCGACTCAACCTTTCTCAAAACAGCCTTCTGAGACGCCGCACCTTGACGTTCAAACCGTCGCTCGCGTACCGAAGTACGCTTCGCTCCTCTTTCACGTCAATCTGCGGCACCTCAGAAGGCACACTTGGTAGTTATGTTTACTTCAACGAAGCAAGAAGGTGTTCGGCGGCACCGATGAGCGGAGCATCGCCCTCCAGAGAACCGATGAGGATCGGCGTGTTCTGAAGCGGATCGAGCGCCTGGCTGGCATAGCCCTCGTGCACCGAATCCTTCCACGTCTGCGAACGCCAATCGGGACCTTGGTGAATCACGCCGCCCGAAAGCACGATGACCTCAGGGTCCAGGATGTTAGCGAGCGAGCCCAAGCTGGCCCCCAGCGCAAAGCCGGCGTCATGGATGACCTCGGTCGCCTTTGCGTCGCCCGCACGGCACAGGTCGTTCACATCGCGACCGACCGAAGGACGGCTGGGGTCGACGCGACCAAAGCGCTCATCGTACATACGACCAATGGAAGTGCCCGAAGCAACCGACTCCAGATGGCCGGAACGCCCGCAGGCGCAGGGAATGCCGGCGGCAGCCGAGCACTCGATGTGGCCCATATGACCGGCAGCACCATGGAAGCCCTGCATCACGCGGCCGTTCTCGACATATGCGCCGCCGATGCCCGTACCGATGCCAAGACACAAAACGGAGAACTTGCCCTTGCCGACGCCCCAGTGGGCCTCACCCAGAGCATGAGCCTGCACGTCGCCTACGACGGCAACGGGAAGACCGAGGTCCTCGCGCAGGCGCGGCCCCAACTGAACGCCGGACCAGCCGGGCATGATCTCGTTGGCATACGCGATGGCGCCCGTCTTGGGATCGACGACGCCGGCGGCACCGATGCCGACGCCAAGGACCTCGACATCGGGATTCGCCTCAAGAGCAGCCTTGATGGACGCCTCGATACGCTGGAAGACGGCCTCGCCGCCCTCTTGGGCCTCAGTGGGAACCTCGGCCTCAAAAACGGGATGAGGCACGCTGCCGTCAGCCGGGTACTCCATGATGGCAGTCGCGATCTTAGTTCCGCCGATATCGACAGAGCAGACGTACTTGTTCTCCATGTCGCTCTCCTTAGGAGATAAAAAACAACTACAGGAAATGCGCCGTCAGGCTAGCCGTCACAGCGCGGTAAAGGTTTTCCAGATGCCCGAGATCGCCGAGAAACCGTGTGGCCATTGACCTAATGGGTCATGGCCGCACGGTTGAACGGCGAGGTCGGGTGCCTGGGAAAGCTTTAAAGGAGACCGTTGTCCTGAAGGACCTTCTTAATCGCCTCGACGTTCTCGCCGGTCATGGCCTTCACCGGGCGCGGCATGGTCGGGCTGTCGAAGATGCCCATGAGGTTCATAGCGGTCTTGAAGGCGCCGACGCCACCGGCATAGCCCTGGACGCCCGAGGTGACATCCCAGATGTGCGAAATCTCATTGAGGCGATCCTGCTCGGCCTTGACGGTAGCCCAGTCACCAGCCTGAGCGGCCTTCCACTGACGCACGTAGCCCTCGGGCTCAACGTTGGCGAGACCCGGGACGGAACCGTCGGCGCCACCGAGGTAGGCGCCGTCGACAACAACCTCGTGGCCGGTGAGAATGCTCATCGGATGGCCGTTCTTCTCGTTCTCCTGAACGAGGTAGCGGAACGAGATGTCATCACCCGAGGAATCCTTGACGCCGGCCAGAACGCCCTCGGCGCCGAGCTTGGCAAGGAGCTTCCAGGGGAGCTTGGTGTGAACGCAGACGGGAATGTCATAGGCAAAGATGGGCAGGTCGAGCTCCTCGTGCAGGATGCGGAAGTGCTCCTCGACCTCGGTCATGCCCTGCAGGGCATAGAACGGGCAGGTGGCGACGAGGGCATCGGCGCCCAGCTCCTGGGCGACCTTGCCGTGCTCGATCATGCGCTCGGTCTCGGTATCGATGATGCCGACCAGAACGGGAACGCGGTGGTCGACGATACGAACGGCCTCGGCGATAATCTGGCGACGGCGCTCGTCGGTGGAGAAGACGACCTCGCCCGAGGATCCCAAGAAGAACAGGCCATCGACGCCGGCATCGATCATGCGGTTGATGCTGCGCTCAAAGGAGGCAACGTCGAGCTGGTGATCTTCGGTATCGGGAACAACGACGGGAGGGATAACGCCGGTGAATTTCTGAGTTGCCACAAGAATCTCCTTAGCTGTCTGGCGGGCGGCCCTATGCCACCCACTCTTGTTGGCAGTGTCCAGGCCGTCTAGGCCAAAGAACACGAGTAGAACGTTTGGTTAAAAAAGTCGACGACTTCATTTTCGAACGCATTGATGCGCTCGTGAGCGTATTTTGCATAGATGATATGCCTCCGGTCACACTCAAGACCGTTGAATACGGCAAACTGATCCTTGGGATCGCTCACGGTATCCATAAGCGATGTGCCCATGAGCACCGATCCGCGCACCCGAGACGACAGCGCCTCGAGGCCGCCAGGAAGCGGATTGGCAACCGCCGTGCAGGCGAGGCCCCGCTCGTCCAGAGCAGAAACCGCCAGCGCGACTCCGCCGCCAAGACCCTCGCCCCATGCAAAGATGCGGTCGGGGTCCATGCCATCAAGATTGCGCGCGACCTTCGCCAACGCGCAGCCCCAACGGACGCGCCTGACAAATGCGGGCGAAGAAATCCCCCGCTGCAGGTCGTCCGCACCAGCAACATCGTCATCCAGCGCGAGAACGGCATACCCCATGGCGGCAAATCTCGTCATGTGATGCCAGCCGCGCACAGGCCGATCGATGTCGTGGAACATCAGGCACAGCGGCACGCGCTCAGATACTCGGGCACGACCGACAGGCTCGATCAAACGAGCGTGAATCGCATCGTCACCGAGCTCAAAGGAGACCTCCGAGTAACGGGCGCAGGGGTTAACAAAGTCAATCGCCGTTATGGCCAGGCCTTGAATCTCAAGATTCGAAGCGCATGTCTCTAAATCAGAAACATCTGCTTGGACATCACCGCGCCAGTCCCGATATTCTGCGAGCCCTGACGAAACCGTTCCAGGAATTCCCACGAGTCCGGGGACAATCAGCTCGTCAACATTGCTCTCGCACTTAGACATGAGCCTCCCCTCCCTTGCAGAAAAACGGAATGATCAGATCGTCAAAATCCTGAATCTCCTCGTGGCCAAAGCCTTCAAAGAACTCATGACGCTTTTCGCAGGTCAGGTTGTTATAGACCGCAAACTGCGTCGCTGGCGGACAGACGATATCGGCTGTGCCGGTGCCAAACAGCACGGGGCATTTGACCATAGGGGCAAAGTTCTTGGAATCGAAGTACGCCAGCTTGGTATAGGCTTCGTCAATACGAGTCGAGTCTTCGTCAAACCAGCGAGACCAATAGCGCAGGCCCTCGTAGGCAATGTCGTCGGCATCCAAATCCCAGACCAGGCGGAAATCTGACAGGAAGGGATAGAGGATGGCGGCGCGATTGATAAGCTCGCTGTTAAGCGCACAGGTAGCAATGCCCAGACCGCCGCCCTGCGACGCGCCGTTCACAAATACGCGGGAAAGATCGATGCCCTCGAGCTCGCGAACGATGCGGCACAGAATGCGAATATCTTGGTGCAAGCGGACATAGTAGAGGTTGGCCGGGTCGCCGTCGATACCGGCGACGATATGCCCAGCAACCGTCGTGCCTTCAAATCCACCAATATCCTCGGAGGGGCCACCCTGGCCAGGACAATCGAGAGCGATGAGTGCCATGCCCATGCCCGCAAACGACGCCTGCTCAAACCAGCTGCGGCTTGCACCCGGATAGCCGTGGAACTGTAGCACCAGCGGCACGGGCTCGTCCGAAACCGGCTTGAGATACTTGGCATGCATGCGTGCACCACACATGCCGGTGTACCAGAGGTCGAAAAACCGACAGGTCGCGGAATCCGCAACCGAAGCCGCCTCAATCGCATAGTCGAGCTCGACGGCGTCGGCCTCGGCCATGCGGTCCTTCCAAAAGAGATCGAAATCCGATGGACGGGGCATAGCGCCTCGATATTCACCAAATTGCTGTTGTAGCTCCTGAGCACTTGGCATGGCTCCTGAACCCAGCCCTTCGAAAACCCAACGGAGCTGACCGACC
>URRT01000067.1 GCA_900550355.1 uncultured Collinsella sp. | reverse complement strand
TAGGCGGCGATCCCGCCGGTAATGCCCAGCAGGATCGTATTTCCCTCAAGTTGTATTGAATTGTTGGGTGCCGCCATCGTTTAAGCTTCCTTGCTCGGGAGCACCAGGAGGCGGTGGCAGTACGGGCAGTGCGTAATCTCGCTACCGTCGTGGTTCAGGTCGCTCATGGACGATGCCTGCAGCGCGGTGTGACAGACCGTGGGGATGTTGCCCTGGATGGTCTCGACGGCCAGGCCGCGGAACTGCTTGAGCAGACGCTCGTAGTCGGTGAGCACGTCGGCCGGCAGCGTGGCAGCAAGCGCGGTGCGCTCTTTAGTGGCGGCGTCAATCTGAGCCTGAAGGTCGGCAGCCTTGGCGCGGGCGGCCTTGGTATCGGCCTTCACGCCCTCCTCGAACTTGGCGATGATTGCCTGCGCGCGGGCCTCGCGCTCGAGCGCCTCCTTATGGGCGACAACGACGTCCTTGCGGGTGTGCTCAATCTTGTCTAGACGCTTGGCCAGGGTGGCGAGTTCATTCTCCAGGTCCTGAACCTCGCGGTAGTCGGAGCCGTCGACATGGCGCTTCTTGGCAGCCTCGATGGCGTTGTTGGTCTGAATCTCGGTGGTGTTGAGATCGTCGAGCTCAATGTCCAGATCCTTGCGCTGGGCGTAGAGCTTGGTCATCTCGGACTTGAGCTTCACATAGGTCTTGCGCTTGGAAGCGAGCTCCTTGAGCTCCGGCATATTGGCAAGTTCGCTCTTGTTGCGGGCGAGCTCCAAATCGATCTGTTGCAGCTTGAGTAGCGTAGCGCCGGCGCTCATAAGTTCTCTCCTTTTGTCACAGTCCACCATTGGCAAGGGTTCAGTATTTTAATCGCATGACGGGGGTCGACCCCGGCGTCAACTGCAGAGTTCATCAATATATCAACGAACGGCTCCTCAGAGCGGTCGTGGCCGAGCAAGATCACCGACAGCCCGCGCAAGGCAAGGTCTTGTGCCACGTGGTATCCCGCCTCGCCCGTCACGACAACATCTGCGCCTGCGGCGATGGCGAGCTCTCCAAAGTCGCCCAGGGAGCCGCCCAAAATAGCGACGGTTCGGCACGCGTGCTCGGCTTCGCCCCACACACGCGGGTCGCTGCCAAATGCCGTGGCGGCACGGGCGGCGAGATCGCGCAGGCTACAGGGGTTGTTGAGGGTCGCGAGTGCACCCAGGCCGGTGGACTCGGGGTCGTCCACGTGCTCCAGTGAGCTCACGGGTGCGGCACCCAGCAGCTCGCTCAGGCAGACGCGGGCTTCGTGCGAGCGGTCCAGGTTGGTGTGGAGCGAAATGATGCTCACGCCGCAACGCGCTGCCTCGTAGAGTGCCGCGCTGCACTGGGGGCGTGCGGCATCAGCTGGGCAAAACGCCTCGGGCGCCTTGATGTATATGGGATGATGCGTCAGCAGAACGTTGGCACCGGCTTCTTGTGCACGGCGAACATTTGCCTCGGTGGCATCGAGCGCGCAGGCAACGCCGGTAATCTCGGCAGCGGGATCGCCAACGGAGAGACCTACGTGATCCCAGCCCTCGGCGTCCGCCTTGGGGTAGCGCGCCAGCAGCGCACGTTCAAACTCGGCGACGATCATGCGGCACCCACGATCGAGAGCAGCGTCTGGGCAAAGTCGTCCAGGTCGGCAGGGTTCACACGGTCATCAAACGAGATACGCAGAGCGCCCAATGCCTGCTCGCGACCAATGCCCATGGCGCTGAGAACATGGCTCGGGGCCATGCTGCCGCTCGAGCAGGCAGAACCGGCCGATCCCTCAAAGCCGGCGGCGTCGAGCTTGATGATGAGCTCCTCGGAGTCCATGCCGTCAATGTAGATCGATACCATGCCGGGCAGACGGTCGGCATGCGCATAGTCGCCCATGGTGGCGTGAATGCGCGGATGGGCCGTAAGCTTGGCGTAGAGCTTGTCGGAAAGGGCTTGCAGCTTCTCGCGCTCCTCGGCCACATGGAGCGTCAGCGTGCGGGCGGCAGCGGCAAAGGCGAGCTGCGTGCGCAGATCCTGCGTGCCGGCGCGACGTCCGGCTTCCTGTCCGCCGCCAAAGATGCGCGGGCGCAGCGGCGTGCGGTTCTTAAGGTAGAGCGCGCCGGATGCCACGGGGCCACCGATCTTGTGCGCAGCAACGGTCATGGCGTCAACTCCCAGCTCGGTAACATCGAGCGGAATATGCAGATACCCCTGGATGGCATCGGTGTGGAACAGGGCGCCCACGGTATGCGCGGCCGCGGCAAGCTCGCGGATGGGCTGCACCACGCCGGTCTCGTTGTTGGCAACCATGATGCTCACGAGCGCCACGTCGTCGCCTAGTAGCTCGACAAGCGTGGCAGGCTCAATGTAGCCCATGCGGCAGGGCTGCACCAGGTCGACTCTAAAGCCTGCGGCACGCAGCAGCGGCAGGTTGTCCAGAATCGAATCGTGCTCGATGGCAGATACGATCACGCGGTTACGCTTACGGTCGCGCTGACGTGCACCCTCGGCAAGACCGAGTAGCGCCAGCTGGTTGGCTTCGGTGCCGCCGTTGGTCAGAACAATCTCAGACGGGCGAACGCGCGCGCCAAAGCTGCGGGCGATCTCGCGACGTGCAACCTCCAGACGCGCGGCAGCCTTGCGGCCGAGCGAGTGCAGCGAGTTGGGGTTGACGCCGGCAAGCTCGCTGTCGTCGTACTCGCGCTGCGCAAGGAGCGCCTCGGCGCGCATGGGCGTCGAGGCGGCATAGTCAAGATTCACGGGTATGCGGTTTTGACCTGCGGTCATAAGGGTTTATGCCTCCTGTGCAGCCTCGTTGCCCAGCTTCTGCAGCAGCGCAACCTCGGCGGCGGGATCTTCGGACTTAAATACGGCGGAACCGGCCACCAGGACATTTGCGCCGGCCTTGACGACCTCGGCGATGTTTTTGGAAGAGATGCCGCCGTCGACCTCGATCATGGGCGACACGCCATGTCGCTCGCACATGGCCGTAAGCTCGTGCAGTTTGGCGATTGTACCAGGGATAAAGCTCTGGCCGCCAAAGCCAGGGTTCACGCTCATCAGCAGCACCATGTCGACAACGTCGATGATGCTCTCGAGCACGCACACGGGGGTGGCGGGGTTGAGCACCACGCCGGCCTTGACGCCGCGCTGCTGCAGATGCGTGAGCGTGCGGTGCAGGTGCGTGGAAGCCTCGTAGTGCACGGTGATCATGTCGGCACCGGCGTCGGCATACCAATCGACCGTCTCGTCGGGGTTCGACACCATGAGGTGCGCGTCGACCGGTACATCGGTGGAGCGCTTGACGGCCTTAAGGATGTCAACGCCAAAGGTGAGGTTGCCGGTAAAGTGACCGTCCATAACGTCAAAGTGTACGTAGTCGGCACCGGCGATCTTGTCGAGCTCGCCCTTGAGGTTGGCCATGTCGGCCGAAAGGACGGACGGAGCGATTTTGATGGAACCCATGGTAGTAGCCTTTCTGCGCTAGTCGGTGAGTCCGTAGAACTCTTGAGAAGGGACGCGATCGGTAAGAATCTCGAGCGCCCTATCCAAAGTAACACCGTTGTAGAGCGTTTGCTCCACGGCAAAGGTGAGCGGAATGTCTACGCCCAGCGAACGGGCAAGCTCGCTGACGCTGCGGGCCGCGACGGCGCCCTCGACCACCATATGCGTGCGCGTCTGATACTCGTCGAGCGACACGCCGTGGGCAAACTCGTAGCCAAAGGTGCGGTTGCGCGAGTGCTCCGAGGTGCAGGTGGCAATGAGGTCGCCCATGCCGGCAAGTCCCATGCAGGTCATAGCTTGACCGCCGCGGGCGTGCACCAGACGGCTGATCTCTGCCAGGCCGCGCGTCATGATGAGGGCAAGCGTGTTGTCGCCCGCACCGGTACCGGCGGAGATGCCGCATACGATGGCGATGACATTTTTCATGGCGCCGCAGACCTCGACACCGGTCATGTCTTGCGACAGATAAATACGGAAGGCCGTGGATAGGAGCAGGTCCTTAAAGGGCTCCCCTATCTGCGGATCTTTGCTGGCGATGACGGCGGCAGAAAGACCGCCGCGGCAGATCTCCTCGGCATGGTTGGGACCCGAGAGCGCCGCCACGCGCGCCTCGTTGCCGATCTCGCTGGCGATGACCTCGCTCATGAGCAGGCCGGACTCGGGCTCAATGCCCTTGGTGAGGCAGAGCACCGGGGTATCGGCGGCGATAAAGGGCGCTGCCCGATGGCACACGTCGCGCAAGTGCGTGGAGGGCACGGCAAAGATGATCGCATCGGCACCGTCGAGCGCCTGGGCGAGCTCGGTCGTTGCTACCACGTTGTCCGGCAGCTCGTAGCCCACAAGGTAGCGGGGGTTGCGGTGCTCACCGTTAATGCCGGCGGCCGTCTGCTCGCTATGGGCCCACATGGTTACGCGCACGGCTCGCGCGGCGGCAAGGCCGGCGACGGCGGTTCCCCACGAGCCAGAGCCAATCAGCGCAACATTCATGACTCTCTCCTACTTATCGTCGGGCTCGGTGACGCGCTTGGTAAACGAGAGCTTGGACTCCTTACCGGTCATGAGCTTTTTGATGTTCGCGCGATGGGCCCACACCACGGTGATGCCGATTATCGCCATGCAGAACTTGAGGCCCAGGCTGCTGTACGGAAAGACCGCGCAAGCAGCGATGGGAAGACCGATGGCCGCGGCAAGCGAGCCCACCGACACAAACTTGGTGATGGCGACGGCCACGATAAACATGCCCAGCAGCGACAGGCCAATTGGCCAATACCAGGCGAGGATGACGCCCAGGCCAACTGCGATTCCCTTGCCGCCATGGAAATTGAGGTAGGGCGAGAAGATGTGGCCCCACACCGCTGCCAGGCAGATGACGCCGAGCATCCAGTCGCCGGGGGCTCCGGGCGCCATGATGTTCGGCGGAAATCCATAGCCCACGCTCGCGATGAGCGGACGGGCGATGACAACGCAGATGGCGCCCTTAAGGCAGTCGAGCAGCAGCGTGAGCGCGGCCACCTTGGGGCCGGCCACGCGCAGCGCGTTGGTGGTGCCGATGTTGCCGGAGCCCGCCTTGCGAATGTCCGTGTGGTTGAACACGCGGCCCAAGATCAGGCCAAACGGAATCGCTCCGATAAAGAACGAGACCACGGCGCAGATGGCGGTCAGCAGAATCGGATTATGCATCCTTTTGCTCCTTCTTCCTAAAGAAGAGTCGAATGGGCGTGCCGGCAAAGTCGAAGGTCGAGCGCATGCGGTTCTCCACATAGCGCTGGTAGGTGTCGTTGACCAAGTCGCTGTGGTTGACGAAGAACGTGAACGTCGGCGGGTTGACGCCCGTCTGGGTCACGTAGTGCATGCGCAGGCGGCGCTTGCCGTCCACCACGGTATGACCGAACTCGCGCAGATCGGTGAGGAACGTGTTGAGGCGCGAGGTGCTAATCTTCTGCGAGCGCGTCTTTTCGGCGGCGTCGACCATCGCCCAGATCTTCTCGACGCTGCGGCCGGTGAGGGCAGAGATGCGCAGGTACTGGGCCCAGGGAGCCATGACGCCCAGACGGCGGTCGATGGTCTCCATGCAGGCCTCGCGCTTGCGGTCATCGTCGAGCAGGTCCCACTTGTTGAGCAGCACAACGATGGCGCATCCGCGCTCGATGGCAAGACCCATGACCTTCTGGTCCTGTTCGGTAACGCCAACGGAGGCGTCGACGACGAGCAGCGCCACGTCGGCGCGGTCGATGGCGCGCAGGCCGCGAACCATGGAGTAGTACTCGATGTTCTCGTACACGGTGCTCTTCTTACGGATGCCCGCGGTGTCGACCATTCGGTAGTGCTTGCCGTTGCGCTCCACGACGGTGTCGATGGCGTCGCGCGTCGTGCCGGCAATGTTGGACACGATAGAGCGGTCGGCGCCCAGGATGCGGTTGAACAGCGAGGACTTACCGGCGTTGGGGCGGCCGATGATGGCCACGTTCAGCGCATCGGGGAACTCATCGGCGACCTCGTCCTCTTCCTCGGGAAGCAGGGCCACGATGTCGTCGAGCAGGTCGCCCGTGCCGTGGCCGTGCAGGGCCGAGAGCGGCGTGGGCTCGCCGATACCGAGCGAATAGAACTCCCAGATGCTGTCGTTCTCTCGATCGGGGTTGTCGAGCTTGTTCACCAGCAGAAAGACCGGCTTGTCGCAGCGCTTGAGCATGCGAGCGACCGACTCGTCCTCCTCGGTGACGCCGGTGCGGCCGTCGACCACAAACAGGATGACGGCGGCTTCCTCGGCGGCGGCGAGGGCCTGGTCGCGAATGGACGTGGCGAAGACGTCATCGCTCTTGAGCGGTTCGATGCCGCCCGTGTCGACGATGGTGAACTCGCGGCCGTTCCAATCGGCCGTGTGGTACGAGCGGTCGCGCGTGACGCCGCGGGACTCATGGACGATGGCGTCCGAGGTCTGGGCCAGGCGGTTAACGAGCGTGGACTTGCCCACGTTGGGGCGTCCGACGACGGCGACGATAGGTTTCATCTGCACTCCTTTAATGGGTAGGGTCAGTGGAAGTGTTAGAGTCGGCAGGCACAATGCCAAGGATGTGCTCCAGGGTATCGAGCAGCTCATGCGGCATGGTCGACACCACATGAACCTCGGCGCCGCGACTGGTAAGGCTTGCGAGTAAATCGTCACGATGATACTCGTCAAGCGTCATGCCGTCAGCGTTGAACATGAGCTTAGGCACAAAGAGCATAACCCCCGAGAGGTCCTGCGGCAGCTGTTCCAGAATGTCGCAGGCGACGATGAGGCCGGTCACGTCCACGTTGCCGCCAAAGTAGCGATTCTTGATGGCCGTGACGGTGCCGGCGAGCCCCTGCGGCGATTCCACGAAACGTGCCACGGTGTCGCGTGCGCTGGCGCCCGAGAGGCACAGCAGGTGCTGGCTGCGAGTGGCGATGGCCTCGCGGACGCGGGCCAGTCGTTCGGCATCGGCGGCGAGCACATCGTCCGTCTCGTCTAGGTATGAGCGGATCATGCCGATACCGTCGTAGTACTGCGGATAGCCGTCGTAAAAGTCCGCCTCGGGCGGATCGATGCCGGCGTCCAGGTAGAACTCGTCGCTCATCTGGAAGGTGTGGCGGCCAAAACGTTCGAAGGCGCGGTCCTGGTAGGGACGGATCATGGCAATGGTCTCGCGCGCGAGCTCGGGTTTGTCGCTGTAGGACCAGCTAAAGCGGTTTTGGTGCTTGGTAAAACCGAGCGGCACAATGCCCAGGCTTGTGATTTGCTCGTGCTCCTCGCAAAAGCGCAGGGTCTTTTCCAGCTCCTCGCCGTCGTTCATGCCGGGGCACAACACAATCTGCGCGTGGATCTCGATGCCGGCGGCCATGATGGCCTCGAGTACGTCCATGCCGCGCTGGGCGTTGCGGCCCATCATACGACGGCGGACGTCGGGGCTCACGGCATGGACCGACACGTTCATAGGGCTCATGTTGCGTTGGATGACGTTTTGCACGTCCTCGTCGGTGAGGTTCGTGAGCGTGACGAAGTTGCCCTGCAAAAAGCTCAGGCGGTAGTCGTCATCGCGAATATAGAGCGTTGAGCGGCCGCCCTTGGGGAGCATCGTCATAAAGCAGAACACGCAGGCGTTCACGCAGGTGCGCATGCCATCGAAGATGGGGCCATCGAACTCAAGGCCCCAGTCCTCTCCCGGGAAGCGGTCGAGCTCGACGGGGGTGACGGTGTTGTCGCGCGGGTCGAAAACCTCGAGGTCGACGGTATCATCGTCGGCCTCCCAGAGCCACACAATCATGTCGGTAAGCTGCTCACCGTTGACCGTGAGCACGCGCATGCCCGGCTCGATACCCACATCCCATGCGGGCGATTCGGGACGCACGTTCTTAACGAGCGCGCCCTCACCCGGCTCGGGGTCGCGGCTGCGCCCGTAATCGGCCACCTCGGCGGCGTATGCGGGTACGGTCTGGTCCATGATTAGCGGCAAAGCTCCTTGATGCGCGCGACGGCGCGTTCGATGTGTTCTTGCGGTGTGGAAGCGCCGGCGGTGATACCGATGTGGCGCGCGCCGGCAAACCATGCGGCCTCGAGCTCGCTTGCCTCCTCGATATGATGCGTGTGCTCGCAGGCGTCTGCGCAGATCTGCGCCAGGCGGCGGGTGTTGCCGGAGTTTTTGCCGCCCACGACGACCATGCAGTCGCAGCGGTTGGCAAGTGCGGCGGCGGCCTGCTGGCGCTCGCTCGTGGCGGCGCAGATGGTGTTGATCACGCGCAGTTCCTGCACACGCGGGGTGATGGCAGCTACGACGTCGGCGAGGTTCTGTGCGGTCTGGGTAGTCTGTACAACGAGGCCCACCTTGCCCTTGAGCGGCAGCGCGTCCGCATCGGCGGCACAGCTTACGACCTGCGCATCATCGCCGGCGTGGCCCAGGATGCCCTCGACTTCGGGGTGGCCCGGCTCGCCCACGACCACCACGTGATAGCCCTCTCGTACCAGGCGTTCCGCCGCCATGTGGACCTTTTTCACGTAGGGGCAGGTGGCGTCGACCACGGTAAGACCGCGATCGTGAGCCGCCTCGATCACCTGCGGCACCACGCCGTGGGCGCGGATGATTACGGTGCCCGATGCCGCGTCGTTCAGGGTCTCGGCCAAGCCAATGCCGGCCTCGGCGAGCTCGCGCACGACGATGGGGTTATGGATGAGCGGGCCCAGGGTGTGGACCTGAGCGCTCTCCCCTGCCTGCGGCGCGGCGGCCAGCGCCATGTCGAGCGCGCGCTGCACGCCGTAGCAGGTGCCGGCATGGGCTGCGATCTCGATGGTGGGCGCGCCGCCCTGGTCGGACGCGGTCGCGGTGGTGCCCATAACGTTCTCGTCCATGGCTAGAACCTGCCCGGATGCTCGGCGCACAGCTCGTCTCGCATGGCGTAGACGCGGTTCATGGCCTCGGACTCAAACCAGGCCAGACGCTCCGTGCGCTTAAGCCCGGCTGGCGCGTCGGAAAGCGAGATGGCCTTGCCGGCGCGGATCCAGCACTTCTTGGGGCGCATGATCTTTTTGCCCGCAGGCGTGATGTCGGACCAGCCACAAATGGCGAGCGGGTTCACGGGTGCCTTGCCCATCTGGGCGATGAGCGCAAAGCCGCCGTGGACCTCGGGTTTGATCTCGCGCGAGCGGATGCGCGTGCCCTCGGGGAAGATCAGGACGTCCTCGCCGCGTTGCAGCGCATGCTGGGCGGCACGCAGGCACTTCATATCGGCAGTACCACGCTCCACGGGGATGCCACCAACGCGGCTAAAGGCCCAGCGTACGATCTTGCTCTTGGCAAACTCGGACTTAAAAATGGGGCGAATGCGGCGGCCGCCAAAGAACAGCGCCGTCTCTACAGCCAAAAGCTCGGCCATCGAGGTGTGGTTGCAGATGACCACGCTGCCGCGGCCTTCCTGGCGCTCAAACAGCAGATCGGCGTCCTCTACCTTCCAGCGCCACATGAGCTTGGAGAAGGCCCAAAGGATTGCCATGACCACGAAGACGGTGCCGCGGATGAGCACGGGGAACTCGGCATAAGGGGCGTTGTAGTAATCCTCGGGCGTCTGCTTAAACAGGCGCATGGGCTACCTCCTTTGGTTGATGAGGTCCTCGATAATGTGGACGACCTCGTCTATGGTGTGTGCGGTGGAGTCGACGTGCACGGCGTCCTCGGCGGGGACGAGCGGCGCCACCTCGCGGCTGCTGTCGAGCTTGTCGCGCTGCTTGAGGGCATCGAGGGTCTCGTCGACTTCGGCCTCGAGCTGCTCGCTGGTGAGCGGCTGGGCGTCGTTTTGGTGGCGCTGCAGCACGCGGCGACGGGCGCGCTCGCGCGGGTCGGCGGTCAGGAACACCTTGACCTGCGCGTTGGGGAACACGACGGTTCCGATGTCGCGACCCTCGGCCACGATGTCGCGATCCTCGGCGGCGCGGCGCTGATGGACGAGCATGG
>URRT01000066.1 GCA_900550355.1 uncultured Collinsella sp. | reverse complement strand
CGAGCAAGCCGATGCCGCGCTGAGCGCCATGCGCGCCGCCCGCTACGGCGAGAATGCCGCCATCATCGGTCGCGTGCTGCCACTTGCCGAGGGCGCCCATCCCGCCGTGCGCGTGCGCACCGGCTGGGGCTCGACCCGCATCCTCGACATGCTCGTGGGAGAGCAGCTGCCGAGGATTTGCTAACGACAAAGGCTCAGGGCTATTAAAGATATTCAGATTCCAAACATGCCCGGCACGCATGCCCAGTATCATGGGGTGCGTTTTACAACTCAAGCGGCAGGAGCACCCATGGCAGCAGCTTTTTCCCATGTGATCTTTGACCTGGACGGCACCATTCTCAACACGCTCGAGGATCTGGCGGCCGCCGGCAACCATACCTGCGAGATGCACGGCTGGCCCACGTTTGCCGTAGACGAGTACCGCTACAAGGTGGGAAACGGCATGCTCAAGCTGGTTGAGCGTTTTATGCCTGCCGAGTATGCGGGCGACAGCCGTATGTTTGAGCAGACGCTTGCCGAGTTTAGGGCTTATTACGGCGAGCACAAGGAGGACCACACCGCCCCCTATGCCGGTACGATCGAGATGCTCGACCGCCTGCGCGCCGCGGGCGTACAGCTTGCCGTGCTCACCAACAAGGACCACGTCTCGGCCGCTCCGCTTATCGAGAAGTATTTTGGTTCCGAGCGCTTTGCGCTGGTACAGGGCCGTGTCGATGCGTTTCCGCCCAAGCCCGAGGCACCTGTTACGCTGCATGTGATGGAAGAGCTAGGCGCCGATCCGGCAACCACGCTCTACGTGGGCGATTCCAATGTCGATGTTCTGACCGGTCACAACGCCGGCCTTAAGAGTGCGGGCGTCAGCTGGGGCTTCCGCGGCCGCGCAGAGCTGGAAGCCGCCGGCGCCGACTACGTGGTGGATAGCCAGGCAGAGCTCGCGGCGCTGATTCTGGGCGAGTAACCGCTCATCCCGCCCACGGGTAGCTAATGTGGGACGGAACTCTTTTAGCTGCCCCCTGCACCAAAGGAGTGTCCCCAACTGCCGGCAGAAAAGGAACGTCCCCAAGTGCCGCCCCAATGACCACCATGGCAACGCCGCAGGTAGAGGGCGGACAGCGAAAACGCCCCTAAGCGAGCAAGGTGACGTGAAATGAAAGGGCGCTGACCTTCTGGTCATGCCGCCGAAGTTGAAAGGCAGATTGCCGCTCTGGCGGGCTTGCAGCGTCGAGCAGTTACGGCGTTTGGTAAAACGCCGTAACGAACTACCGCGTAACCCCCTAGCTCAGCATTGCATCCATCATCTCGGAGTTGACGGAGTCGTCGGCAGACCACTCGCCATCGTCGTTGCAGGTGTACTTGAAGATAACCGTGGTCTTCCTGGGCTCGGTGGCCTTGGTCACATCGACCATAACCTGACCGGCCATCTTGTACAGCTCGTCATCGGAAGGAACCGTGTCAAGCGCAGCGACCTTCTCCTGATACTGGGTGGAGAAGTCCTCGACGATCTTGTTCATAGACTTGCAGGTGATGGAGACCTCGGCGGTCGCGACACCCTTGTCTTCGTCGACCGTCACGTCGCCGATCTTGTAGTCAAAGCCCTCGAGATAGGTCTTGGCATACTCCTTGGGATCGATACCCAGCTGCTCGAACTCGTCGCCCGAAGCCTCCTCTAGGCCAGAGAGGAAGTCCTCGCCACCGTTCTTGACCTCGTCAAACTGCGTCGTAAGATCCTCGGTAATGAGCTCCTCAACCGAAGGACCTCCACAACCGGAAAGCAAGACCACGCATGCAACCAAGACGGCCATGAGGGGCGCAAGCAGCAGCTTCTTTTTCATGTTGTTCCTCCCAATAAGCGGCACCGTGCTTCCCAGACACGGCGCACGTTGTAATAAGTAAGCCCATACTATCCACTTATGAACACTCTCGGCAGCGCGAAGGCGCGGTCGGTTCGTTTTAGCATCCGAACGGTTTGCAAGCCCGCCCAACGTGCAATATAACGCTTCCCCGCGGTGCAATAAAAAGGGTGGCCGGATAACCCGACCACCCTTGCACATCCTTTGGATGCCGCAATTTACTTGCGGACGACCTTAACGATGGCGTCACCGGCGGCGACAGCGGAGTCGGCCTCGACGGCGAGTTCGACATCGGCAAACTCGGCGGTGTTGGACACGGCCACGACGACGCAGTCCTTGTAACCGGCAGCAGCGATCTTGGCACGGTCGATCTTGAGAATGGGCTGGCCGGCCTTCACGACGTCGTCGGCCTTGACGAAGCCCTCGAAGCCGTCACCGTTCATGTTGACGGTATCGACGCCAACGTGCACCAGAACCTCGATGCCGCTATCGGACTGCAGACCCACGGCGTGACCCATGGTGACGGTCACCTTACCGTCGCAGGGAGCGTAGACCAGATCATCCTCGGGCCACACGGCACAGCCCTTGCCCAGAACCTCGCCACCAAAGACGGGATCGGGCACGTCGGCCATCTTGATGACCTTGCCCTTGACGGGCGAGCACAGCACGTCGGCGCCGGCAGAAGCAGAGATGGAGGCCGGAACAGCGACAGCCGCGGGCTCAGCCTTCTTCTTGAACATGTCAAACAGACCCATACGTTTTCTCCTCTTGATTAAGCGCAACGTTATGCGCATGCCTATGGTGATTATAGTGCTAAATGACCAAAATACTAAGGCGAGGGCTCGAATCGCAAGCCCTTCCCGGTAGTGCTCGTGGGATGAGCATCTCCTTTGCATCGCGGGTCGATAAGCCGAGTATCGCCTGCGCACGGGACGAGCAGAAGCGGGCGCACCAAGCCCGACACTTCTTTTCGCAGCGGCACCCCGCCGCCACCCCGCCCCTGGCACCTCCTGATACCTACCGAAACGTGCCAAAATAAACCCATCCCTTTTTGGTAGGTTTGGCGAATGCGGGAGTTCGCATGGATATCAAACGCAAGATTTCCGAGGCCCAGGGCCTTACCCCTACCGAGCAACAGCTCGGCATCTCGGCCCTTGCCATGGGCGAGGACATCCGCAGACTCTCCATCAAGGAATTTGCCGCGCGCACCAACGTTTCTGTTGCGAGCGTGCACCGTTTTTGCAAAAAGCTCGGCCTCGAGGGCTTCAAAGATCTCAAGGTCGAGCTTATTCGCTTAGCAACCGAGGCGGGAAACCGGCGCGACGTGGATATCAACTTTCCCTTCGATGCCACTTCCACGCCTGCACAGGTTATGGAGCGCATGGAGGGGCTCTACCAGACCACGCTGGCCGAAACGCAGGAGCTGCTAGACCCCACGCAGCTTGACCACGCCGCCAAGCTCATCGCGAACGCCCGACAGGTCGACATCTACACGGGCTCGCACAACCTCTATCCAGCGGGAATGTTCCGCGACCGCTTGCTCTCCGCCGGCAAGAGCGCCACATGCTACGGCAACATCGAGGCACAGGTGCGCACGGCGCTTACCTCGGATTCAGACCGCGCGGCGATCGTTATCTCCTACAGCGGCCTTGCGCCCAACCTCAAGAAAATCTTGCCGATCCTCAGCAGCCGGCATGTCCCGGCCATCATCATCGGCACGCCCTACTGCGCGCGCATTCACCCTGGCTTTGCCGCCTACCTTACGGTGAGTGACCACGAGAGCATGACGCATCGCATCACACAGTTCGCGAGCCACATCGCCGTGCAATACGTGCTCGATTCGCTCTACAGCAGCTACTTCGCCAAAGACTACGCCCGCTGCGCCGAATTCCTGGAGCGCTCGTTCCCCTACACCCGCCTGCCCGGGCTCAAGTAGTCATTTAAGAACGTCCCCAATGGCTAATGGCCGACCTAATAACGACTTCTCGTCATTAGGTCGGCCATTTCAGCTCTAATAACTATTTACTCCGTAAACTCGTTATTAGAATCTGGCACAGGAGGCCAGACTCACATGTGGCACCACAGCGGAAAACAGCTTGCCCCTGCGCCAACCGAATGAGCGTTGATTTTCGGACACCTATCCAACGAGCGTGGATAATCTCCCACTTTGAGCCCACACGGGGGCCAAAAACGGGAGATTATCCACGCTCATTCCTAAGTAGTCATTGGGGACGCTCTTAAACGACCAGTCAAACAAGAACGTCCCCGGTGACTAGCGCGGCAACGCCGATGTTTTGGTAGCGCCAGCGAGCGGGTCGCATTTGTGACAAGGTGACGTGAAACGAAAGGGCGCTGACCTTCTGGTCGCGCCCTTGAAGTTGAACGTCAGATTGTCCAAATGCGGCCCGCGCAGCGTCGAGCCGTTACACGGGTTGGTAAACCCGCGTAACTACCTACTCCCGAGCTCCGTACTGCTCGTAGTAGGCGTCGATGGCGGTCTTAAGCTCGTCGTCAATGACAACCTTGCCGTCGATCTCGTGGTTGTAGAGGGTCTCGACGACCTCGGCCATGGAAACGATGCTCGCGACGGGGAAACCGTACTTGGCCTCGATCTCCTTCTGCGCGGTGGTCACGCCACCCTTGCCGACCTCCATGCGGTTGAGGGACACGATCAGGCCCTTAATCTCGACATCGGCAGCAGCCTTAACCTTGGGATAGGTCTCGTCGATGGACTTGCCGCTGGTGGTGACGTCCTCGACCATGACCACGCGGTCGCCGTCCTTGGGCTCATAACCCAGCAGGTTGCCCTTATCGGCACCGTGGTCCTTGGCCTCCTTGCGGTCGCAGCAGTACTTGACCTCCTTGCCGTACAGCTCGTGGTAGGCAATTGCGGTCACGACGGCCAGCGGAATACCCTTGTAGGCCGGTCCAAACAGCACATCAAAGTCGTCGCCAAAGTTATCGTGGATGGCCTGAGCGTAATACTCGCCCAGCTTCTTGAGCTGATAGCCCGTCACGTAAGCGCCGGCGTTCATAAAGAACGGGGACTGACGGCCGCTCTTGAGCGTAAAGCTGCCGAACTTAAGAACGTCGGACTCAACCATAAACTTGATGAACTCTTGCTTGTAAGCCTCCATGCGGGCTCCTCTCGTAATTGCGTACGTGCTCTTCAGTTTAGCGCAGGCGAGGCGTCGATGTGGGCGTGCTTTGAGGCCACATCCCCCCGTTAGAGTAAGGAACTGGGCGGCGGCTCATACGCTAGTCCTTGGGCGTCCAGGACCAGAAGAAGTTGATAAGGGCCACGCGCGAGGCGGTGCCGGTCTTCTTGTTGATTGAGGAAATGTGACGATAGAGCGTGGAGCGCGAAAGGAAAAGCGTTGTGGCGATGTCCTGAACGCTCTGGTCCGAAACGACCAAGGCCTCAAGAATATCGCGCTCGCGCTCTGTAAGCCCAAAGGTGGCGACGAAGGCATCGAGGCGTTCATCGGACGTGAGCTCCGCCGCCTCCACGGGCTCGGGGTCGGAGCATGTGGGCGCAAGATCCCCACCAAGATCGTCGGTGGCAAGCGGCAGGCCATCCTGCATCACGGCATCATCGGCTCGTTGTCCCAACTGCCCCAGCAGCGTAATCGCAATGCCCACAAACATCACGAGCGCCGCACCGACCGCAGCCAGCACGTTTTGACTCGAGATGATCGCCACCGCCGGCGCCGTCACGAGCATCGAGCACACGTTGTTGACGACGCGACCCATGCATGGCCAAAAATATGACCAGCGCGCATAGAGCGAGATGGCGACGAATTTTGTGGTAAAGAACACCACAAAGAACCCCGAGCCCAGGTAAAAGATGATCGTGGCAGCAAGCTCGTTGCCGCCGTTGCCGTCGATGATGAGCACAAAGAACGAAAGCGCGGACAACATGGCGGCGCATGTCATGCCGATATTCATATACGAGCGGCCGTGCAGGTCAAATAGGGCGCCAGCGGCCAACGAGCTCACGACAAGCAGCAGGCGCGGCCAGTCACCCAAATCAACGGCTCCGGTAGCATGCAAGGTTGTGAGGCCCGCGTTGAGAGCGGCGAATACGCCGGAAAGATACGCTGTCGCCACGGTCAAGCGAGCTACAGTGCGGCGGAATGCCGCCTTTGCCTCGGGATCGTCATGCCACTTGGCGCCATATTCCAGAGCATCTACCGAAAGCCCGGCAGCACTGGGTTCAAAGTTGGGATCGGACTCGTCGCGCAGCTTGGCGCGTCGGGCACCGTGGAGCAACGCCACCTGCGCGATCGCACAGACGACCAGAACAGCCTGCTGAGGAATGCCGACAGGCATCACCATGTGGTTGATCACCTGTACCAGAACGCCCATGGCATAGGAAAGTGCGGCGGCGCGCGCCAGGCAGGGCGTCTGCGCAAAACGCCGCGCAAGATTGGCATGGGCGGTCGATCCGCAATAGCCCAGGGCGCAGCACGCCACCAGGCCGCCGGCAATTACTACCTCAAACCGCACTGCCGTAATCATCAGCAGCAACGCCGATACCAACAGCACGCCTGTAATATCGCTCGTCGCATCGATCGTCTGGGGAAGGCGATAGTACAGAAATGGGCGCACGAAAAAGCCAATCACGCTCGCGCCGACAACGATGCTCTCGTAGATGACAACCTCACTCGATGGCACGAACACGGCCATGCGCACATCAAAGAGATACTCGCACGCCAAAAACGTGAAGAAGAACAGCGCCAGGCATATAATCTCCCGAATGCCCCGACGCAAATATGCGGTTGTGTCTCCCATGCCCCTCATGGTTAACCCCCAGCCGCTCAATTGTCTGGAAATCTATTTTAATAAAGAACTAGTCTCAATATCGAAGCCAGGCTCGAAATGCTGCCAATTCGACCCCAGCCGTCCACATCACGCCGCGATTTTGAGCCGCATGGACCAGAAGGGACGCGCGCGATCTCTAGCTCGGCCAGGAGTGTCTCCAACTACCACTCATTTAAGTACGTCCCCAATGAGTGGCCGAAGAGTGTCCCCCGCGACTAGTCGTTTAAGAACGTCCCCGATGACTAGTCAAAAATGGGCCATGTGTCCCAGTTGTGGAGACTCCTTGAGCCGTCTGGGTATCGCGAAGGATCGCGCACTCCCCCATCATCGAAAGTGACACACGCTACCAGTTGATGGGAGGCAGCCATGGGCTTCTATGACAAGATGTTCGAGAAGAAAGAGTGCGCGATTTGTGGTACCGAGCTGGGACTTCTAGGTAAGACAAAAATCAATGAAGGCTACCTGTGCAAAGAGTGCGCCGGCAAGCTCTCCCCCTACTTCCACGGCTATCGCTCCAGCACCGCGGACGACATCCGTGAGCAACTCGCCTACCGCGAGGCCAACGCCGAGCGCCTGTCTTCGTTCAACCCCACGCGCACGCTTTCTGCCGGGCGCACCAATATTATGCTCGATGAGGACGCGGGGCTGCTGATCATCACTTCGCAGAGCCGCTGGCGCGACGCCAATCCCGACATCATCGAGTTCTCACAGGTACTCGGCTGCGATATGGATATCGACGAGCAGCGCACCGAGATCTATCGCGAGACCAAGGACGGCGAGCGCGAGAGCTACAACCCGCCGCGCTACGACCTGGATTACGACTTCAATCTGACCATCCATGTCAACACGCCGTACTTTACCGAGATCAACCTGCGCGTGAACGACTCCACCATCGATCAGCGCGGCTCCATCGAATACCGCGAGGCCAAGCGCCAGGCAACCGAGGTCCGCGATGCGCTGGTGCAGCTGCGCCAGGAGACGCGCGACAGCGTCGTGGCCGCCAAGGCCCCCAAGACCGCGGTGACTTGCCCCTTCTGCGGAGCCACCACCATTCCCGATGCCAGCGGGCGCTGCGAATACTGCGGCGGCGCCATCGGCGCATAGCCTCCGGCAGCGAAAGGACCGATCATGGCCTTCGAGAGCGTTAACTATCAGTGCCCTGCCTGCGGTGGCCCCTTGCATTTTGCAAGCGCCGAGCAAAAGCTCGTCTGCGACTACTGTGACTCGCGCTTTGAAGTCGAAGAAGTCGAGGCCCTCTATCGCGAGCGCCAGGACAAGGCCGACGCCAAAGCCGATGCGGCAGCCGCAACACCCCAACCCCGAGCCCACTGGACCTCGTCGCCGACGACGCGGTGCAGGAGCTCGCCCAAAACGCCGGCTACATCTGCTCGTCGTGCGGCGCCGAGCTCGTGTCCGACGGCACCGTCGCCGTCACCACCTGCCCGTACTGCGGCAACTCCGCCGTGGCGCCCGGCCAGCTCTCTGGCGACTTCTCGCCCGACCTGGTGATTCCGTTTAAGCTCGGGCGCGACGACGTCACGGCCGCACTCAAGGAACACTACAAGGGCAAGATCTTGCTGCCCAAGAGCTTTGTCACCGGCAACCACATCGACGAGGTCCAAGGTGTCTACGTGCCGTTTTGGCTCTACGGCGCCCGCGTTGACGGCGAAGTGTACTTTGACGCGACCAACGAGACCGTGACCGAGGAATCCGACCGCACCGTCACGACCACCGACCACTACGATGCCTATCGCAAGGGCAATATCTCGTTTAAGCGCGTGCCCGTCGACGGATCGTCCAAGATGCCCGACGGCCACATGGACGCCATCGAGCCGTTTGACTACGACGCACTGCGTCCGTTCTCGGTCGCATATATGCCCGGCTACATCGCCAACCGCTACGACGAGGACTGCGAGACCTGCAAGGCGCGCGCCGAGCGCCGTATGGAAGAAAGCACAATCTCGGCCCTGCGCGAGACCGTCGTCGACGAATACGACGATGCCACGGTCGAAAGCAAGCAGCTCGACTACACCTGGGAAGACAGCGACTACGCCCTGTTCCCCGTCTGGATGCTCTCCACCTCATGGAACGGCAAGAGCTACCTGTTTGCCATGAACGGTCAGACCGGCCGCTTGGTCGGCGAGCTCCCCTGCTCCAAGCCCAAGCTCGTCATCGCCTCGGTGCTGTTCTTTGTGATCGGATTTGTCCTCTCCCAGATCCTCTTTATGGGTGAGAATGCCTTCGATCCGGATTACCTCGCCTTTGACATCGAGGGCATCCTCATCAACATCGTCGCGCCGCTGATCATCGTAATCATCGGAGACGTGCTGCTGGTAGGCCAGCTCAAAACGGCCAACGAGGCCACCCACGCCGACGAGTACTGCGGCGAGCTCGACCTGACCGAGAAGCACGACACCTTCAGCCACACCGAGACCACCGTTGTCATGAAAGACGACAAGGACGACTAAGCAATCCAACCAATACCACCCGGCCTCTGACGAGAAAGGAAGATCACCATGGGACTCTTGAAAGCTGGATTGGGAGCTGCCGGCGGCGTCATGGCCGACCAGTGGAAGGAATTTATCTACTGCGAATCGATGCCCGCTGACGTCTTGGCCTGCAAGGGCAGCAAGCGCACCGGCGGCCGCAGCTCCAACACGCGCGGCGAGGACAACGTCATCTCCAACGGCTCGGTCATCGCCGTCAACGACGGCCAGGGCATGCTCGTGGTGCAAAACGGCAAGATCATCGAAGTCGCGCTGGAGCCCGGTGAGTTCGTCTTCGATACCGGCAGCGAGCCGAGCGTCTTTAGCGGCAACCTGGGCGACTCCATCAAGGAGACCTTTGCCAATATCGGCAGCCGCTTTACCTTTGGCGGCGATGCGGGCAAAGACCAGCGCGTCTACTTCATCAACACCAAGGAGATCATCGGCAACAAGTACGGCACCGCCTCGCCCGTTCCCTTCCGCGTGGTCGATAACAACATTGGTCTGGACGTCGACATCTCCGTGCGCTGCAACGGCGAGTATTCGTACCGCATCACCAACCCGCTGCTGTTCTACACCAACGTATGCGGCAACGTGACCGATAGCTACACGCGCGACAAGATCGACAGCCAGCTTAAGTCCGAGCTGCTCACCGCCCTGCAGCCCGCCTTTGCCAAGATCTCAGAGATGGGCATCCGCTACAGCGCCATCCCCGGCCACACCACCGAGCTCGCCCGCGCGCTCAACGAGGTCCTCTCTGCCGACTGGCGTGACCTGCGCGGCGTCGAGATCGTAAGCTTTGGCGTCAACTCCATCGCCGCCTCGCAAGAGGACGAGCAGATGATCAAGGACCT
>URRT01000065.1 GCA_900550355.1 uncultured Collinsella sp. | reverse complement strand
GAGCTTAATGGCTACGGCGCCGGCGCCCGCGATGGACGCTCCTGCCGTCGATCCGCTCGATCCTACGGGCGCGACCGGTCAGTTTATGCCCGATCCCTCGGACACCGGCTTCTTTACGCTGTCCGAGTCCGAGATGGTCCAGCAGGACCGTCAGGATCGTAAGCAGGCCAAGGTCCGTCGCCGCCATCGCCACACGGGTCTCAAAGTCTTCATTGTGCTGCTTCTGCTCATTTTGATCGCCGCGGGCGGTCTGGGCTTTGCCTACACGCGCGGCTTTGGCTTCCCGTCTCAGGAATCTGTGGTTACCGATCTGTTCCAGGCTGCCGGCGACGGCGACACCGCAAAGGCCGAGTCTTGCCTGGCCTCGAGTTTGTCCGAGGACGCTAAGTCGATGATCATCTCCTCGATTCCGCAGGGTGCCACCGTGTCCGTCGAGGGCATGGACCAGTCCATGACCGAGACGACCGCCAAGGTCAAGGCATCGCTGTCCAAGGGCGGCGAGCAGGAGTACACCGTCAAATTCGTGCGCTCCGACAACCACATCGGCTGGGCCGTCTCCTCGCTCGATATGGATTTCTCGGCTGCTGACAACCAGTAGTGACCTTATGGGATTTAGCTTTGCCCGGCGCTTCACCGCAAGTGAGGTGCCGGGCTTGCGCTAGTATCATGAACTAGTAGTTTTCCAGCAATCATCCAACACATCAGGAGTTGCGTTGTTTTCTTTGATGGATATGTTCTTCGGTAGCTATGCGGGCGATCTTGCCATCGACCTCGGCACCGCAAATACGCTTGTCTCCGTGCGCGGCAAGGGCATCGTCATCCGCGAGCCCTCCGTCGTCGCCATCGACAAGAACGACGAGCGCATCCTGGCGGTCGGTATCGAGGCAAAGCGCATGCTCGGCCGTACGCCCGGCAACATTGTGGCCGTTCGTCCCCTGAAGGACGGCGTTATCGCCGACTTCGATGTTACCGAGGCCATGCTCCGCTACTTTATCGACAAGGCTTCCGAGAAGCGCTATCCGTGGACCCCGCGTCCGCGCGTTGTCGTCTGCGTTCCCTCCGGCGTCACGTCGGTCGAGAAGCGCGCTGTCTTTGAGGCCACGATCCAGGCCGGCGCTCGCCAGGCCTACCTGATCGAGGAGCCCATGGCTGCTGCTATCGGCGCCGACCTGCCCGTCGAGGAGCCCACCGGCTCCATGGTCATCGACATCGGTGGCGGTACTACCGAGGTTGCCGTTATCGCTATGGGCGGCATCGTCGTCTCGCAGTCCATCCGTATTGCCGGCGACGAGTTCGATCAGGCCATCCTCACGCACGTTCGCGATGCCTACAACCTGGCCATCGGCGAGCGTACGGCAGAGGACATCAAGATCAAGGTTGGCTCCGCCGTGCCGCTCAAGGACGAGCTCGACGTCGAGGTCAATGGCCGTGACGTGATTACCGGTCTGCCCAAGACCGTACGCATCGAGAGCGAGGAGATTCGTCGCGCGCTCAACAAGCCGCTCGACGAGATGGCCAAGGCCGTCAAGGACGCACTCGACGCTACGCCTCCCGATCTTGCCTCGGACCTTATGTACTACGGCATTTTGCTGACCGGTGGCGGCGCGCTGCTGCGCGGTCTCGACGTGCGCCTGCGCGATGAGACCGGTGTTTCGGTCAACGTCAGTCCTACGGCACTCGATAACGTCGTTAACGGCTGTGCCCGCGTGCTCGAGGCCAATGCGTTTGATGGCGGCTTCGTCCAGACCAATGCTTAATTTCCAAAAGGTGGATTCCATTTGGCACGATCTTCGGGTTTCTCCACAAATCTGAATACCAAGCGACAATCAACGGGTATGCGCCCGTTGATTGTTTTCAGCCTGATTTCGGTGTTGCTGCTCACGTTTTACATCCGCGAGGGCGAGGCAGGACCGATTCATGCCGTGCGTTCGGGCGTAACGACGATTACCTCGCCGGTGCGCTTTGTGGGCTCGGCTGTGGCGGCTCCCTTCAATGCGATCGGCAACGTGTTCTCTAACCTAACGGCGTCGCAGGACACGCTCGACGAGCTCAAGAAACAAAACGAGGAGCTGACCTCTAAGGTTGCTGAGCTCTCCGAGGCTCAAAAGACCGCTGAGCGCCTGGAGGGGCTGGTCGGCCTGCAGTCGACCTACAACCTTAAATCGACCGCAGCTCGTATCGTTGGTGCCTCGGGCGATGCCTGGACCTCGACCGTCACGATCGATAAGGGTTCTGCCGACGGCCTTACAATCAACATGCCTGTGACGAGTTCGGCCGGTGTTATCGGCCAGATCATCGAGGTTTCGGCCAAGACGTCGACCGTGCGCCTGATTGGCGACGAGAACTCCGGCGTATCCGCTATGGTGCAGGACACGCGCGCCCAGGGTATGCTGCAGGGGCAGGCTGACGGCACGCTGCGTCTTGAGTACGTGAGCGTCGACTCCGACGTTAAGGTTGGCGACATCATCGTGACCTCGGGCATCGGCGGTGTGTTCCCCAAGGGCCTTCCGCTCGGCACCGTCTCGTCGGTTGAGAAATCGGCAAACGACGTGTACTACACCATTGTGGTGCGCGCTCAGACCACGGCCGAGAACAACGAGGAAGTGCTGGTCATTACCTCGCTGACTGACGAACAGTCGGCCTCGGATGAGGACGTGAGCACGGCCAACAGCACGCCGCAGGGAACGTCGCGCGATGCTGCGACCAAGACGAAGGACGAGAGCTCGGATGACAGTTCCGACACATCCGAGACGACCGATTCCGGCTCGAGCGAATAGGGGGCATGTCCATGGATCTACACGAGCAGGGGATGAGCTCCCGCACGTTTGTGATCGCCGCCATCGTGTGCGTGCTGCTGCAGGCAGGCCTGGCACCGCAGATCTCCATTGCGGGCGGTCGCGTCAACTTCATGATTATCCTGGTGTGCCTAAGCGTGTTCTCGGGCGACCCGACCCGTGCCGTCGTGTGCGGTTTTTGCAGTGGCTGTCCGCTGCCGTGCCGGTGGGCGTTATGTCGCTCCTGCTGACCGTGGGTTCTTTTGCCCTGGTGCACAGCGCCGTCGGTCAGACGGGCGGTACCCCGAGTGCGCGCGGCGTCACTGTGGGCGCCTTCGCGCTCGTCATTAATGTGATCTACAGCATCATCTTGCTGTTTATGGGTTTGGAGACGAGCTTTGTCGTGGCGATCTTCGGCCATGCGTTGCCGTCTTCGATCCTGACGGGCCTGGTTGCCATTCCGTTTTTGATGTCCGGCGTCGTGCCGCAGTCCGGCTATGGATTCTCCGCACGTGGCGGACGCCAGACGGGTATGCGCTTTAAGCCCAAGACCCGCAAGCTCAAATAGGGGAGGCCCGTAGATGTCTTCCCAGATGACGGTTATTATCGCCGGTATCGTGCTGGTTGTGGCCATCGTGGTCGCGCTGGTCATCATGCGTCGTGGCGATTCCCGTTTTACCTACGATACGCAGCATGGAACGGCCCCGCGCGCCACCGAGGGCGAGGGCAATACCGCGGCGACCGCCTTTAAGGGCCGCTTTTCCATCCTCACCACGGGTGTGGGCGCGATGTTCGCGGCGCTCGCCGTCAAGCTGTGGGGCATGCAGATGGTCTCGTCGGACTATTACGAGAAGCAGGCCAATAGTAATCAGACTCGCACCGTTACCACACCCGCTGTGCGCGGCCGCATCCTCGACCGCAATGGCGTGGCGCTTGTCCAGAACCGTCCCTCACTTGCTGTCGTGGCCTACCGCGACCTTGCCGAGGATGAGGTTCTGGTTCGCCATCTTGCCAACGTGCTTGGAATGCCCTACGTGGCGGTCCTTCGCAATATTCAGGACAATACAGAGGGCGCCCAGAGCCTGCATACCATCGCGACGGACGTCCGTCGCTCCACGGTTGCCTATATTCAGGAGCATGCCGGCGAGTTCCCGGGCGTCAAGATTGCCGAGCGTACCGAGCGCCAGTATCCATATGGCGAGACGGCATGCCATATCTTGGGCTATACCGGCACCATTACCTCCGAGCAGCTCGAGGCTCAGAATAAGAAAACCTCTGGCGATGATGATGCTTCTGCTGGCAAGATTACGTACCAGTCGGGCGATATCGTGGGCCAGGCGGGCGTTGAGAGCTACTACGAAAACCTGCTGCAGGGTATTCGTGGCGAGCAGACCGTCAAGGTCGACGCCTCGGGCAATGTGACCGGTCAGGCCGGCGCCGTGCCCGCGAAGGCCGGCTCCGACATTAAGCTCACGCTCGACCTTAAGATCCAACAGGCCTGTGAGACGGCGCTGGCGAGCGCTATCGAGCTTGCCAAGACCACTGGCTACAGCAATGCCGGCAACGGCGCTGTGGTGTGTCTCGATCCCAACAATGGCGAGATCCTGGGCATGGCGAGCCAGCCCAAGTTCGATCCGTCCGTCTTTATCGGCGGCGTCTCAAATGACGTGTGGACCGAGCTCAATGATGACAAGGGTTCGCACCCGCTGCTCAACCGCGCCATCAGCGGACAGTACATGTCGGCTTCGACCATCAAGCCGCTCTCGGCACTGGCAGGTCTTGAGTTTGGAACCTACACGTCGGGGCAGACGACCAACTGCACGGGCTATTGGACGGGTCTGGGCAAGTCGTGGGGCAAGTACTGCTGGCTGCATTCCGGCCACGGCACCATGACGTTGCAGTCGGGTATCGCCAACTCGTGCGACCCCGTCTTCTACGACATGGGCAAGGCGTTCTTTTATGACGAGCAACATCCCGAGGGCCTGCAGGAGGTCTTTCGTCGCTGGGGCTTGGGCAAGACCTGCGGTATCGATCTGCCGAGTGAGGGCGCGGGCCGTATTCCCGATGCCGAGTGGAAAGAGTCGTACTTCACCGACGCATCTGCCGAGGACCGCAAGTGGAATGCCGGCGATATGACCAACATTGCCATCGGCCAGGGCGACATCCTGGTGACGCCTCTGCAGATGGCGTGCGCCTATATGGGTCTTGCCAACGGCGGCAAGCAGTACGTGCCTCACGTGTTTTTGTCGGCCGTGTCGCGCGATGGCGACGGCGATGCCTATAAGTACAACGGCAAGGGCAAGAAGAAGCGTCTGGAGGCCAAGATCAACAGCGATTCGGATTTGACTCTTGTCCGCAACGGCATGCACGACGTGATTTACACGGCATCGACGTCCCTGGCGGCGCACTTTGGCACCCTGACGCCGCAGGTATACGGCAAGTCGGGCACGGGCGAGAAAAGCGGCGAGGACGAATACGCGTGGTTCTGCGCCTATGCGCCGGCCGATGATCCCAAGTATGTCATCGCTACTGTCCTGGAGCAGGGCGGCGGCGGCTCGGATACCGCGATGCATGTCGTGCGCGATGTGCTCGGCGTGATTTATGACGAGCCCGATACCTCTTCGGCCTCGGGCGATTCTTCGGTTCGATAGGAGGTTGCGATGGATTTTTCTCCGGCGGATCTGTTCCGCTCAACCAAGACCGGCTCTCGCAGCAGCCTGGACCGCGTCAACAAGCAACTTTCGGCCTCGCGCGGCACGTTTCGCCAAAAGGTGCATATCGGTGTGCTCGTGGCTACCATGGCGCTCGTCGCCTACGGGGCCATCATTATCTGGTCGGCTTCGCAGTTTAAGGCCGATGCCTCGTTCTCACGCCATCTGCTGGGAATTGGCATCGGAGCGGTGCTGGCGGTGCTGGTCTGGCGTACCGACCTGCGCGGTATTTCCAATTTCTCGACGGCGTTGCTCGTCATCGACCTGATCGTGATCTTCTCGCCCAAGATTCCGGGTCTGTCCTATACGGGCGGTCTGGGCATGACGGGCTGGATCAAGATTCCCGGTATCGGCTTGACATTCCAGCCGGTTGAGCTTGCCAAGCTCATCACCATTTTCTTTATTGCTACGCTTGGCTCGCAGTATAACGGCCGCATCGATACCGTTCGCGACTACGTCAAGCTCTGCGGCATGCTGTCCATTCCGTTTTTGGCCGTCGTTGCCATGGGCGACCTGGGCTCGGGCCTAGTCGTGCTGGTTTCGGGCGCCATCGTCATTTGTATGAGCGGTGCACGCCGCGAATGGGTGCTGTCGACCTTGGCCCTGCTCGTGGGCCTGGTGGCTCTCGTCCTGGCGCTCGATTCGGTCTTTGATTCGTTGCTCGGCCACGATGTGCTCATCAAGCAGTATCAGATGAACCGTCTGACGGTCTTTATCGACCCCGATAATGCCGATTCGGACGATGCCTACAACCTGCAGCAGTCGCTTATCGCCGTTGGCTCGGGCGGCTTCTTCGGTAAGGGCTTGGGCCATGCGACGCAGTCGGCCGGCGGCTTTCTGCCTGAGTTCCACACCGACTTCGTCTTCGCCTTCCTGTCCGAGACCTTTGGCTTTTGCGGTTCCTTTTTGCTCCTGTGCCTCTACGTGCTGCTGATCTTTTCGACGATTCGCGTGGCCTTTAAGTGTGAGTCACTGTTTTTGCGTCTTTCGTGTGTGGGCATCGTTGGCATGTGGGCGTTCCAGACCTTCGAAAACATCGGCATGTGCATCGGTATGATGCCGATTACCGGTATTCCGCTACCGTTTATTAGCTTCGGCTCGTCTTCGATGATGATTCAGCTGCTGACGGTGGGTATCGTACAATCCATATGGCGGCATCGTTCGGGCGCCGCGTAACCGCTGGAGGGGTTTGCTATGAAAATTCCCGTAGATAAGCTGACCCGCGCTTTTAAGATGGGCGCGTCCGTTAAGAAGGAATCCGATACGCCGGTGCGCGTCTCGGTCTATCTGGATTCGTCCGCCTCGCGCTTTCTGGCCGAGACGGTGCGTGACGCCTTTGTGCCGCAGACGACCTCGGGCATCGTGCGCGTCGAGCGTTTGGGAGAGGAGCGAATTGCTCCAAAGACCGATACCGATGTGGTGCTGGTGCTCTCGTGTGGTTCCGACCGCTTGGAGAGTGCCGTGCAGGAGCTCGTGATCGCCGGCGCGCCCGTGTGCGTGCTCGCCGAGTCTGCTGTGGAGGTGCCGTTTATCGAGGAGTCTACGCCCATGCTCGGCGTGGTAGCGGCAACCGATAAGACGTATCTGCTCGAGACGCTTGCCCGCTGGATTCTCGATCGCACGGACAAGGAAACGGCTTTTGCGGCGAACTTTACCTTCATGCGCATCGCCGCGGCCAACCGCATCATCACCTCGTGCGCGCTCACCAATATGGCGACCGGTGCGCTGGTGTTTTTGCCGGGCGCCGATTATCCCGTTATGGCGCTGGCGCAGGTGGGCATGCTCTTTGAGCTCGCTGCCGTCTTTGGACGCGGCATTAAGCCTGAGCGCGGCTACGAGGTCGCGGGCGTGCTTGCCGGCGGTCTTGTGATCCGCGCGGTCACCCGCGCGCTCGTCAAGCAGACGCCGCATATTGGGTTTGCCGTCAAGGCACTCACTGCTGCCGCGGGCACCTATGGCATGGGCCGTGCGCTTGTTTCGCTCTACGAGCGCGATGTCGACTACAGCCGTGCCAACGAGGTGGTCACTGCCACGTTCTCCCGCGTTCGCGATCTGGTGACCACGGTCGCGGGCGCTACCCGTCCTATGGCGTCCTATCAGGACGCATCAGATCTCGCTGCTTAGGGGTTTTCCGTTGCGCGTTGCATACCAAGACTGTTTTCATCTAATTGAGCCGCTGCTCGCCAAGGTCGAGAAGCCGAGCCGCTATATCGATCACGAGTGGGGCACGCTTTCCAAGGCCGATGCCGATTACCGTTGTTGTCTGATCTATCCTGACGTATACGAGGTCGGTCTGCCCAACCAGGGTATCGCCATCCTCTACAACATCCTTAACCAGGCCGAGGGCATCTCCTGCGAGCGTGGCTATGTGCCGTGGCCCGATATGGGTGACGCCATGCGCGAGGCAGGCATCCCGCTGCTCTCGCTCGAGGGTGCTGCCCCCGTCGCCTCGTTTGATATCGTCGGCCTGCATGTGCCGCACGAGATGGCGGTGACGAACTTCCTCGAGGCACTCGACCTCGCTGGCATTCCGCTGTTAGCGGCCGACCGAGGTGAAGACGACCCCATCATCATCGCCGGCGGCCCCTCGGTGTACAACCCCGAGCCGTACGCGGCCTTCTTCGATGCCATCCTCATCGGCGAGGGCGAGGAATCGCTGCTCGAGACCTGCCAGTTGCATCGCCGCCTGCGTGACGAAGGAGTCCCGCGCGCGCAGATTGTCGAGCAGCTTGCATCTATTGCCGGCAACTACGTGCCGTCGCTCTATGAGGTTCGTCACGACGAGCCCTGCTCGCCGCATGGCTACACCGTGCCGCGTGAGGGCAAGGATGCGCCGACCGTGGTCTACAAGCGCGTCGTCGATGATTTCGGCGCCACGAATCCGCTGTCGCAGTCGTGCGTGCCCTATGCGCAGCTGGTCCACGACCGCCTGTCTATCGAGATCCTGCGCGGCTGCGCGCGGGGCTGCCGCTTCTGCCAGGCGGGCATGATGTACCGCCCGGTGCGGGAGCGCTCGGCCGACCAGATCGTCTCGTCGGTGATTCAGGGTCTGGAAAAGACCGGCTATGACGAGGTGTCGCTGACCTCTCTCTCCACGACCGACCATTCCTGCATTCGCGACGTGCTCGGCAGGCTCAACCGTCGTCTGGAGGATACGGGTATTCGCGTGTCTATTCCGTCGCAGCGCCTGGATTCGTTTGGCGTGGATATGGCCGAGTCGGTTGCTGGCGAAAAGAAGGGCGGCCTGACGTTCGCGCCCGAGGCCGGCAGCCAGCGCATGCGCGACATCATTAACAAGAACGTGACCGAGGAGGACCTGGACCGTGCGGCCAAGGCGGCCTTCGAGGCCGGCTGGAACCGCATGAAGCTTTACTTTATGATGGGCCTTCCCGGCGAGCGCGACGAGGACATCGTGGCCATCGCCAATCTGGCCGATCACGTGCTGGAGCTCGGTCGCTCCGTGGTGCCCAAGGCTCGTCGTGGTTCGATCTCGGTGTCCATCTCGGTTTCGGTCTTTATCCCCAAGGCTGCCACGCCGTTCCAGTGGTGCCCGCAGCTCGACTACGACGACGTCAAGCGTCGCCAGAAGCTGCTTATCACGAGCGTTCGCAACCGTGCCGTCCGCGTGCATTACCACGATGCCGAGACCTCGCTCATCGAGGCCGCGCTGTCCCGCGCCGGTCGTGACATGACGCCCGTCATCATCGATGCTTGGCGCGCGGGCTCTCGCTTTGACGCCTGGGTAGAGCATTTCTCACTCGATAACTGGAAGGAGGCTGCTGCCAAAAACGGCATCGACCTCAACGAGCTCGTACACCTGCCTTACGAGTTGGACTGGCGCCTGCCTTGGGAGCACGTGAGCCCCGGCTGCACGCGCGGCTTCCTCGAGCGCGAGTACCGTCGCTCGCTCGAGGGCGTCACGACTCCCGACTGCACCCGCACGTCGTGCACCGGCTGCGGGATCTGCCCCACGCTCCACGCCAAGAATGTATTGATGGGTGATCGCGCATGAGTGAGCGCCTGACCGACAACCCCTCGCTCTTTAGACTTCGTGTTCGCTATGGCAAGCGCGATCGCCTTAAGTACCTGGGCCATCTCGAAGTAATCCATACCATTGAGCGCATCGTGCGCCGTGCGGGACTTCCCTATGCCGTCACTCAGGGCTTCTCTCCGCACATGCGCGTGGGCTTCTCTTCGGCGCTACCGGTGGGTACGTCGTCGACCTGCGAGTGGTATGACCTGTTTATGACCGAGTTCGTGGCGCTCGACGAGGCGTTTGGGCGCCTGGCTGCGGCGTCTCCGGCCGATCTGGCGCCCATCGAGGCGGCGTACATCGACGTGCGCACGCCGGCGTTGACGGCGCAGCTCACGCGCCTGTCGTATCGCATCGACCTGCATCTGGACCCCGAGGCGCCCGTAAGCGCCGACGAGGTGCGTCGTGCGATCGACACGCTGCGCGCGGACCATGGCATCGACTACGCGCGTGGCAAAAAGAGCAAGCGCTTGGATTTGGATCACACACTCGTGGGCTATGAGCTCACGGCGGGGGAGCGCCCGGATCATTTGGTGC
>URRT01000064.1 GCA_900550355.1 uncultured Collinsella sp. | reverse complement strand
AGGAAAGCACTTAATGTGCTTTCCGTCTTGCGCAGGACTGTAGAGCAGCAAACTTAATATATTTCGGCGCCCCTCTGCCAAGCTCGGGCGACTCCACGCACTTTACCTGCGTAAACAATGTGAGTGAAATATGAATCTCGATGGATACGCCCGCAGCCGTGTATACTAAACAGCTGTGTGAAACCAGGGGAGTATTCTGGCTGGACAAAATGCCTGCTTAATAGGGTTGTCAGGTAGTCCGGACGCAATACAAGGCTGGGGAGCACGTCGTGTAAGTAGTGGTCCTCTAGGGGCGTACGCTCGGTGGTGTACGCATTGTCCCAAGACCACGCGAGAGTTGGGATCATATCTTGATCAGCATGATTCTCGGCCGCAAGATTGGCATGACCCAGGTTTGGGACGAGGACGACAACGTCGTTCCCGTCACGGTCATCCAGGCTGGCCCCTGCGCTGTCTCGCAGGTTAAAACTCAGGCAACCGACGGCTATGACGCCGTCCAGATCGGTTTCGGCGACATCAAGGCCAAGAACGTGAACAAGCCCATGGCTGGTCACTTCGCCAAGGCTGGCGTCGAGCCTGTCCGCTTCCTTCGTGAGGTCCGCGTCGAGAACGGCGAGGAGCACAAGGTCGGCGAGGTCGTCACCGTCGCTGATTTCGCTGATGTCGAGAAGGTCGACGTCATCGGTACCTCCAAGGGTAAGGGCTTCCAGGGTCGCATCAAGCGCTGGGGTCAGCGCCGCGGTCCTATGACGCATGGTTCTCACTTCCAGCGTCACCCCGGTTCTATCGGTCAGTGCGCCTATCCTGCGCGCGTCCTCAAGGGCGTCAAGATGGCCGGTCACATGGGTAACGAGCGCGTTACCGTCAAGAACCTTTCCGTTGTCCGCATCGATGCCGAGCAGAACCTCATCTTGGTCAAGGGCGCTGTCCCGGGTGCCAAGAATGGTCTCGTCGCCATCCGTATGGCCTAAGGGCCCAGCCCATTTAGCCCAGCGTCATACCAAGGAGAACACTTAAATGGCAAAGTTTGAAGTAAAGAACAGCGAGGGCAAGAAGGTCGCCGAGGCCGAGCTCGCCGCTGAGGTGTACGGCATCGAGCCGAACATCCACGTTATGCACCACATCGTCAAGTGCCAGATGGCCTCTTGGCGTCAGGGCACCCAGTCTGCTAAGGGTCGCTCTGAGGTTTCCGGTGGCGGCAAGAAGCCTTGGCGTCAGAAGGGCACCGGCCGTGCCCGCCAGGGTTCCATCCGTGCTGCCCAGTGGCGTCACGGTGGCGTTGTCTTCGCCCCCAAGCCCCGTTCCTACGCTAAGCGTATGAACAACAAGGAGGTCAAGCTGGCTATGCGCTCCGCGCTGTCCGCCAAGCTGGCCGATGGCGAGCTCGTGCTCGTCGACGACTACGGCTTCGAGAAGCCTTCCACCAAGGCTGCCGTCGCCATGCTCAAGGCTCTCGGCCTTGAGGGCAAGCGTCTGACCATCATCGTTCGCGATGAGGACGTCAACGCCTACCTGTCGTTCCGCAACATTCCCAAGACGTTCATCATCACCGCTGACGAGGCCAACACCTACGATCTCGTCAACAACAACGCCGTGCTGATGCCCGCCGACATCGCCGCTCACTTCGGGGAGGTGCTTGCATAAATGACCGCCCACGAGATCATCATCCGTCCGATCGTGTCCGAGCGTTCCTTCTCCGGCATGGAGCAGAACAAGTACACGTTCGAGGTCGCCAAGGATGCTAACAAGTATCAGATCAAGGACGCTGTCGAGGAGATCTTCGGCGTCAAGGTCGTTCGCGTGAACACCCTGACGGTCAAGCCCAAGACCAAGCGCGTGCGCTATGTCGCCGGCAAGACCCGTTCTTGGAAGAAGGCCATCGTCACGCTGGCTGAGGGCGACACCATCGAGGTCTTTGGCAACCAGGCCTAAGACTCGCTGCTGTTGAGTGAGCTCATGCCTCCCAAATAGGGGAGGCGAGAGCTCAAGGTTTTGGGCGTATAAAATGGACACGCCCGGAACCGTGTATACGTCCGGTGTCATCGCACCCGAGGCAGAACCTCGAATCCCTGTCTGCGATGGCTAACGGATTCCTATTGAAAGGGATTGTAATGGCTGTAAAGCACCTTAAGCCGACCTCCGCTGGTAGGCGTTGGCAGACGATCTCCGACTTCTCCGAGATCACCTGCACCAAGCCCGAGAAGTCTCTTCTCGAGCCCCTGCCCAAGAAGGCCGGTCGTAACAACAACGGCCGCATCACCACCCGCCACCAGGGCGGCGGCGTGAAGCGTCGTTACCGCGTGATCGACTTCAAGCGCAACAAGGACGGCGTGCCCGCCAAGGTTGCCACGATCGAGTACGATCCGAACCGTTCCGCTCGCATCGCTCTGCTGCACTACGCTGACGGTGAGAAGCGCTACATCCTGGCCCCCAAGGGCCTCGAGGTCGGTCAGACCATCATGTCCGGTTCTGACGCCGACATCAAGCCGGGCAACGCTCTGCCCCTCGCCGACATCCCCGTCGGTACGCTCATCCACGCCGTCGAGTTCCAGCCGGGCAAGGGCGCTGCTATCGCCCGTTCCGCCGGTAACTCCTGCCAGCTGATGGGTAAGGAGGGCAAGTACGCTATCGTCCGTATGCCTTCCTCCGAGATGCGCCGCATCCTCGTTACCTGCCGCGCCACCGTCGGTGAGGTCGGCAACGCCGATCACTCCAACATCGTCATCGGCAAGGCCGGCCGTAAGCGTCACATGAACGTGCGCCCGACCGTCCGCGGTACCGTCATGAACCCTGTCGACCACCCGCACGGCGGTGGCGAGGGCAAGAACCACACCTCTGGTCGTCCCTCCGTTACCCCCTGGGGTAAGCCGACGAAGGGCCTTCGTACGCGCAAGAAGAAGAAGGTCTCGAACCAGCACATCATTCGTCGCCGTAAGAAGTAATTTCGGATACCGAGTTTTAGGAGAAAGCACTTATGAGCAGAAGTCTCAAAAAGGGCCCGTTCGTGGAGACTCGCCTTCTCTCGCGTATCACCGCGATGAACGAGGCTGGCAAGAAGGACGTCGTGAAGACCTGGTCCCGCGCGTCCACCATCTCCCCCGAGATGGTTGGTCACTCCGGCGCCGTCCACGACGGCCGCAAGCATGTGCCCGTGTATGTTACCGAGTCCATGGTTGGTCACAAGCTCGGCGAGTTCGCGCCGACTCGTACGTTCCGTGGCCACAAGGCCAAATAGGGGGTTAACCGTAAATGGCAACTAAGTCTATTGAAACTGAGGCCACCGAGGTTCGCGCCGTCGCTAAGTACGTGCGTGTTTCCCCCAGCAAGGCCCGCCTGGTGGTCGATCTGATCCGCCGCAAGCCTGTTGCTCAGGCCTTCGACATCCTCCACTTCTGCGACCGCGCCGTCGCCGTGGATGTCGAGAAGGTTCTCCGTTCCGCCGTTGCGAACGCCGAGAACAACAACGGTCTGCGTGCCGACAACCTGGTTGTCGCCGCTGCCTATGTTGACGAGGGTCCGACGCTTAAGCGCATCCGTCCCCGCGCCAAGGGTTCCGCTTCTCGCATTCTGAAGCGTACTTCCCACATCACCGTCGTCGTTGCTCCTCGAAAGGAGGCGTAAAGCTGTATGGGTCAGAAAGTCTACCCCACCGGCTTCCGTCTTGGCATCACCGAGAACTGGCGCTCCCGCTGGTTCGCAGAGAAGGATTACGCTAAGACCCTCGGTAACGATCTCGAGATCCGCAAGTACCTCGAGAAGCGTCTTTCCCGCGCAGCTGTCTCCCGTGTCGAGATCGAGCGCGCTGGCGACAAGGTGAAGGTCATCATCCTCACCGCTCGCCCCGGCGTTGTCATCGGTAAGAAGGGTGCCGAGATCGATACCCTCCGCACCGAGCTCGAGAAGGTCGCTGGCGTCTCCAAGGGCCAGCTCTCCGTCGACGTTGTCGAGATCAAGCGCCCCGAGCTCGACGCCAACCTCGTTGCTCAGTCTATCGCCGAGCAGCTCGAGGGGCGCGTTGCCTTCCGTCGCGCTATGCGCAAGGCTGTCCAGTCTGCCCGCAAGGCCGGCGCTAAGGGCATCCGTATCCAGTGCTCCGGTCGTCTCGGCGGTGCCGAGATGGGCCGTCGCGAGTGGTACCGTGAGGGTCGCGTGCCTCTGCACACCCTCCGTGCCAAGATCGACTACGGCACGGCTGTCGCCAGCACCACCATGGGCGCTTGCGGCGTGAAGGTCTGGATCTACCTGGGCGAGAAGCTCCCGGGCCAGCCTGTTCCCAACCCTGCACTCGAGGGCTCTTCCCGTCCTCGTCGTCGTAACTCCGAGAGGAGGGGTCAGTAGTGCTTGCCCCTAAGCGTATTCTTCACCGCAAGGTGCAGCGTGGCTCCATGAAGGGCCAGGCCAAGGGTAATACCGAGCTGCATTTCGGCGAGTTTGGTATCCAGGCTCTCGAGGCCCATTGGATCACCAACCGTCAGATCGAGGCCGCTCGTATTGCCATGACCCGCTACATGAAGCGTGGCGGTCGTGTCTACATCACGATCTTCCCCGATAAGCCCATCACCAAGAAGCCTGCCGAGACTCGCATGGGTTCTGGTAAGGGTAACCCCGAGGAGTGGGTGGCCGTCGTCAAGCCCGGCCGCATCATGTTCGAGGTCAAGGGCGTGCCCGAGGAGGTCGCTCGCGAGGCTCTGCGTCTTGCACAGCACAAGCTTCCCATCAAGACCAAGATTGTTGCTGCCAAGAACGCTGAGCAGCGCATCGAGAAGGAGATGGCTGAGGAGGCCGCTCTCGAGGCCAAGTGGGCTGCTGAGGACGCCGCCGCCGCCAAGGAGGAGAACTAATGAAGCCCGCAGAGATTCGTGAGCTCTCGGACGCTCAGCTCGTTGAGAAGCTGAAAGAAATGCGCGCCGAGCTCTTTAACCTTCGTTTCCAGATGGCCACCAGCCAGCTGGACAACACCGCTCGCGTCAACACCGTGAAGAAGGACATCGCTCGCGTCCTCACGGAGCAGCGCGCCCGCGAGATCGCAGCGGAGAAGTCCGCTGTCGCCGAGTAGGACCTAAGGAGAGAACATGACTGATTCGCGTAACTCGCGTAAGGTCCGTACGGGTGTCGTTACCTCCGTCTCCGGTGCCAAGACCATTGTTGTCACCATCACCGAGCGCAAGCGTCACCCCAAGTACGGCAAGATGATGACCAGCTCCAAGAAGCTGCACGCTCACGACGAGGAGTGCACGGCTGGCGTGGGCGACACTGTCCGCGTTATGGAGACCCGTCCTATGTCCAAGATGAAGCGTTGGCGCCTCATCGAGGTCGTCGAGCGCGCTAAATAAGCAGTCGCTCTTACGACTTGTACGTTTCCGAAGATGTGCGTATGCCTGGCTTGCATACCACGGGCCGTATAAAGGCTGCGCACCTCTCTTCGGTTCTTAGTTCGGAGGAACATCTACCATGATTCAGATGCAAACCATGCTGAACGTCGCCGACAACTCCGGCGCTCGCAAGATTCGCTGCATCAAGGTGCTTGGCGGTTCCAAGCGTCGTTATGCAGGCATCGGCGATGTGTTCATCGGTGCTGTCCAGGAGGCTACTCCTGGCGCCAACGTCAAGAAGAAGGACGTTGTCCGTTGCGTCGTCGTTCGCACCGTTAAGGAGATCCGCCGCAAGGATGGCTCCTACATTCGCTTTGATGAGAACGCCTGCGTTGTCATCAACAACGATGGTTCGCCCGTCGGCACCCGTATCTTCGGGCCCGTCGCTCGCGAGCTTCGTGACAAGAAGTACATGAAGATCGTCTCGCTCGCTCCCGAGACCCTGTAGTTAGGGGAGATATATGTATATCAAGAAGGGCGATAAGGTCCAGGTTCTCTCTGGTAAGGATCGTGGCAAGCAGGGCGTTATCCTGCGTGCTCTCCCCGCAGAGAACAAGGTCGTTGTCGAGGGCGTTTCGGTCGTCAAGAAGGCCGTCAAGCCCAACGCTGCCAACCAGCAGGGCGGCATCGTTTCGCAGGAGGCTCCCATCGACGCCTCCAACGTCAATCTCGTTTGCCCCGAGTGCGGTAAGGTTACCCGCGTCGGTCACGAGAAGGACGGCAAGAACAAGCTGCGCGTCTGCAAGAAGTGCGGCCACAAGTTCTAAGCTGCCCGCAACATCAAGTTGCTAGCAAAGGCCCGGATGCCACGGCACCCGGGCCTTTTTCTATCCCTACTCATTGGGGACAGACTTAAATGAGTGGAAGTCGCTTGGCATTCATTGGGGACAGACTTAAATAATCAGTCGTTGGGGGACAGTCTCTATGTGCCGGCAGTTTGGGACGGTCCTTTGATGTCTGATGCCCCCAGAGGGGTGGAGTATCACGGCCTACTCTGTTCTTTAGGGCTTTGGTGTTCCGCCTCTTTATGCTTCACAAGGATCGTCGCATGCGCATTTATACGCATAGTTTTGCGCGACAATGCGCATAACTGCGCAAACATCTGCCAACTATGGCTAAATAATGACCGATAAGCATATAAATACGCAAACACGAGCAGATACGCGCGCAATTGTGCGAATATAGGGTTGTTAGAAATGAAGGACTTCCGATGATTCAGGAGGCACATATGACAGATTCCAAGCAGGCTCCACTCGACTCCGCGGCAGCCGCAAAAGCAGCGTTCGCTTCGGTCCAGGACAAGCCATTCCCCGATGATATCTTTACGGCTCCCGAGCTTCGTTGGGCTGTGATCGGGTGCGGCGTTATCGCCAACCAGATGGCCCAGTCTCTCGCTTTTGCCGGTCGCAAGCTTGCGGGCGTCGCCAACCGCACGCTGTCCAAGGCTCAAGCTTTTGCTGAGCAGTATGGCATCGAGAAGGTCTATGAAACGGTCGAGGACCTTTATGCCGATCCGAACATCGATGCGATCTATATCACCACCCCGCACAACACGCATATCACCTACCTGCGCGCCGCTCTGGCAGCTGGCAAGCACGTACTCTGCGAGAAGGCCATTACCCTCAATTCCGCTGAGCTCGACGAGGCGCGTGCCATTGCCGACGAGCACAACATGGTCCTCATGGACGCCACTACGGTGCTCCACATGCCCTTGTATCAGGAGCTGCGCCGCCGCATGGATGCCGGCGAGTTTGGCCGCATGAACCTTGCTCAGCTCAACTTTGGTAGCTATAAGGAGTACGGCGACCTGACCAACCGCTTCTACAATCGCAACCTTGCTGGCGGTGCCATGCTCGATATTGGCGTCTATGCCCTGTCCGTTATGCGCTTCTTTATGGCAAGCCAGCCCGCTGAGGTCATTTCGCTGGGCAACACCTGCGAGACCGGCGTTGACGTTGCGGGCGGCATCGTCTGCCGTAATGCCGAGCAGCAGCTGGGTGTTGTGAGCCTCACGCTCCACTCCAAGCAGCCCAAGCGTTCGGTCATTAGCTTCGACAAGTGCTATATCGAGGTCAACGATTATCCGCGCGCCGATCACGCGACCGTCGTGTGGACTGCGGACGGCCACCGCGAGGAGGTCCATGCCGGCACCGAGGCGTACGCCCTTTGCTATGAGATGGCCGATCTTGAGAAGGCCGTTGCCGGCGACGACTCCAAGCGCGAGCTGCTGGATTATGCTTCTGATGTTATGGAGCTTATGACCAAGCTTCGCGCCGATTGGGGAGTCGTGTACCCCGAGGAGGAGTAAGCGATGCTTGCGGAAGATAGGCTCAACGCGATTGTGTCGATGGTGCAGCAGGCTGGCTCGGTTACCGTGCCGGAGCTTGCCGAAGCCTTGGGCGTGACGGCGTCTACCATTCGGCGCGACCTGCAGACGCTCGACCGAGCGCACCGCATCGCCAAGGTCCATGGTGGAGCGACGAGTCTTGAGCGCGCGCACGTGACGCGCGACCTAACGCTTAATGAGCGCAGCGACCTCCATAACGATGACAAGGAGCGTATCTGCGCCCGCGCGGCGGCGCTTGTGGAGCCTGAGAGCTTTGTATACATCGACTCGGGCTCGACGACGCTCAGGCTCATCGAGCATCTTCCACACCTTGAAGATGTCACCTATGTGACCGATTCCGTGCTCCATGCTCAGCGCCTTGCTTTGCGCGGCATGCGTACCGTGGTGTTGGGCGGCGAGCTCAAACCCGAGACCGAGGCGCTCGTTGGCCCCGATGCCTTGGCAACCTTAGACCGCTACAACTTCAACTGTGGCTTTTGGGGCTCTAACGGCATTGCTGCCGAGCAGGGCTTCACGGCGCCCGATATCGAGGAAGCGCAAGTAAAGCGCATCTCGATGCGTCATACAGCCAAGCGCTTCGTAATCTCGGACGCCAGTAAATTTGGTATGGTGGCGCCCGTCAAGTTCGCGGACTTTCGTGACGCAACGATTATTACCGCAGGCGATGTCCCCGCCAAGTACCGGGCAATGGACAACGTCATCACGGTCTAACAGCAGGGGCTAAGGCCAAAACCACCGCGAAGGGGCAGGAACCTTTGTGGTGGTTTTGACGTTTGTCCAGATAAAACCTGCCAAAATAAACCTGTCCCTTTTTGGCAGGTTTTAGGGCTCCCAGGGGCAGGGGGCTTCGATGTGGATGTGCTCGCCGGTTACGGGATGCGTGAAGGACACGCTGTGGGCGTGGAGCATCAATCCACAAGGACGCGGCGTGCCGTACAGGTCGTCGCCAACCAGGGGATGGCGCTCGCTTGCCAGATGCACACGGATTTGGTGCTTGCGGCCGGTGAGCAACTCGACATCGATATACGAGCGCGTGGGCAGGCCACGACGGCTCTTAAGACGTTTGAGCACCTTCACGCGCGTCTGAGACGGCTTGCCGCTGGCGCCGACGCGCATCTTTCGGCTGTCGTGACGGTCGCGGGCGATGGGCTTGTCGATGAGCTTCTCGTTCCAGTCGATTTTGCCCTCGGCGAGCGCCAGATAGTGCTTTTCGAATGCGTGGTCGATGACCATCTGGTCAAAGGCGGGCTGCGTCTGCTTGTCGAGCGAGAACAGTACCACGCCGGTGGTGTCACGGTCCAGGCGATTGAGCGGCTGCATGTCGGTCGCGGCAAAGCCGTCGCCCATCGCCAGCAGCAGGTCGCTGGCGTAGTCGGTAAGTGTGCGCTCGCCGGTGCCGTCGCCGTGGACGATCATGCCGGCGGGCTTGTCGATGGCCATGAGCCAGGCGTCGCAGTAGAGGACTTGAGGTTCTTCGTTCACGTGTAAGCCTTTCGGTTAGCTAATTCCCACAAACATGCAGCCCGAGGTGGCGCCGCGCAGGCGGGCGGCGGGCTTGCGGCCGGCTTGAGCCGTCTCGACGGCGCGACGGACGCGAGCGACGGCACGGCCCACCTCATCCGTCTCGAGCAGCGTTCCGTCGACCATGAGACGACGGACGCCGGCGTCGAGCAACTGCGGTACCTGCGGCGTAAGGTCGATGGGGTAGGCATCGTACAGGCGTGAGCGGCCGTGGATGTCGGTACGCACCGGCATGACCTTGCCGTCGATATTCTTGAGCGAGAGCTTGCGGGCACGCAGGCGGCAGTTGGCACAATCGTGGATGCAGCCATTGGCCACCTGCAGGATGCAGTGCTCGCTCGTCATAACGCGCGGGCGGCCGAAAACGGTGATGCCCAGGGCTGCGGGCGCGGCGGCGCCGAGCGAGACAATCTCGTCGAGCGTGATCTCGGGCGAGAGCCAAAACGCACCGGCGCCGCGTTCGGCAAGCGCCTCCATGCAGGGCGTGTTGTGCACGGGCAGGCAAGAGCGAATCTCGGCCGTGGCGCCGGCATGCGCGGCTACAGCGAGCTCGGAGATATTGCCGACGGCGACGGTGGCTCCGGCATTGATCCAGGGATCGACGCGTACGTGGTCAACGGCGCGGCAGACCTCGTCGAGTACGGGTACGATGCCCTGCTCAAACGCATCGGCGGGGGAGAGCTCGGCCGCATCGAGCGCGTCGGTGGTCATATAGATGCGCGTTACACCCTCGGCGCGAGCGGCCTCGGCGGCCTCGAGCGAGGTGACGGTGGCGCAGATCTGCGGCTCATCGCGGTAGTGCTCGGGCGCGGGGCGGGAATCACTGGTTACAATCGCCGG
>URRT01000063.1 GCA_900550355.1 uncultured Collinsella sp. | reverse complement strand
AGCGCAGCCGATGAGCGCGGCCTCACGGTCAAGGCGCCCCTCGTCGCGGGCGCGCCGCAGCCGCATGACGAGCGATGACGCGGTGAAGAAGCAGGCCTCCATCCTCCGCTCGCACGCCAGCATGCACAGCGCCGAGGCCATGTGCGTCTTGCCGGTGCTGACGTCCCCCACCAGCACGAGGTCCTCGCAGAAACCAGTTTCATGGAGCGTTTCATTGAAAATCCCCCTAATCTAGCAACGGTTTAAAGTCTACTAGATTGGGGGGGGACGCGAGCCAAGTCGACAAAGGCAGTTAACCGGCGGCTATTCATGCCTCGATTTAGAACCGCTCGAGAATCTCCGCAGCATTCTCTCGCAGATAGATATCTAGGTCCGGCACGGCAAACTGCACGTAGTCCCTCTGTGGTGCCTGAATAACCTCTCTTTGTAGCAATTTGGCCCTAATAGAGCTGATCTCATTGGTCTTTTTACCCATGCGCTTAGCAATCTCGGCTGATTTGGACTGTTGTTTATCCTCGCACATCGCCAAAAGGTATTTGATATCGTTAAGTCCCAGTCCAGAAATCGCGGGCTCGTGAACAACATCGTGAAAACGAGCCCCTGCCAGCGCAATGCCTTCGGTGACATCGTGTTCGCTCACAATGGCACTTTTGGCACGATGCAAGTTGGCGCGCTGCCAAATGGAGTAACCGACCATTTGCACCAGATAGGCATAGCCCTTAGTGGTCTTAGCGGTTCTCGACAGCAGTTAAACCATTGTCTAAAGCGAGAAATACTCACTCTCGGCAGATAAGTTAGGCCCCAACCACGGATCACCCGTCAAGAAAAACTCCGGCCAGCGCTGCATAAACAGTGCCTGCTCGCGCTTCCAACGGCGCAGCTTCTCCTCGCTGGCCTCTTCCCTGCCGCGCGAAGTGAACTCGTAGTGGTACAGCTCGGCATAAGGCGTAAAGATGGTGCGGTAGCCCGCCTCCCATGCGCGCAGGCAAAAATCTGCATCGTTAAAGCCAACGGCGAACTCCTCGTCGTAACCTTCAATCTGCTCAAACACCTCGCGTCGGACCATCTGGCAGGCGCCCGTTACGGCACTAAAGTTGCCCGGACGCACAGCGCGGGCAAGATAGCCCTCACGCTTTGCCGAGAAGTCCTGGTTAGCATGGGCAAGCGCACCACGCACGCCAACCAAAATGCCGGCATGCTGCACCAGATGATCGGCAAAATAGAGTTTGGCACCCACCACGCCCGCATCGGGACGCTGCAGATAACCCATCATCTCTTCGATAAAGTCCGGGCTTATGACCTCGGTATCGTTGTTGAGCAGCAGTAGATAGTCGCCCTTAGCATGCTCAACGCCAAAGTTGATGATCTGGGAGTAATTGAACTCGCCCGGCCAGTACACAACACGCGCGCTGCCCTTGCCACCAGATGCAGCGGTTACGCGCTCCGGCAGGGTTTCGTAATACGCAAACGTCTCTGGGACTTCGCTGTTGTTCTCCACCAAAACGATCTCGTAGTTGGCATACGTGGCCTTCTGAGCGATCGACATCACGCAGGCGTCGAGCGTCTCGACGTGATCCTTGGTGGGAATCACAATGCTCACCAGCGGTGCAGGCTCTGGCAGCGCATAGCGCATACGGTAGACAAACGGAGTTTCGGACTCCTCGACCGCTCCATGAACGCCCAGCGAGCCAAAGTGACGCTGCAGGGCCAGGCGTCCGGCCTCGATGGCATACGGTTTGCTGTCGGCGGATCCGTCGGCGGTCGACCCCGGATGCACGCGCCAGTGATACAACACGTGCGCAATATGCTCAAAGCGCGCACCCGCTGCAAGGCAGCGAAGCGTCAGGTCATAATCCTGGGCGCCCGCGACGTCTTCCGGTGACATGCCAATGCAATCGATGAGCGCCTTCTCCGCCATCAGAAAATGCGTCACGCAGTTATGGCTATAGAGCAGGTCGACGTTGAGCTGCGTCTTAAAGACCGGCTGGCCCCACTCCCCCGTTTTCTGGAACATGTCCTCGTCGCAGAACAGGACCTGGGGGCGCTCGCCCTCGGCCGCCTTATTCAGCGCGGAAACATACTGGAATAACGCGTCCGGTTCCAGGATGTCATCGTGGTCCAAGAACGCGATGTAGTCTCCAGTCGCTTGCTGAATACCCGCGTTGGTGTTGACCACAATGCCGCCGTTACCAGGCAGCTCAACACGACGGACGCGCTCCTCGTTGACGCCCGCCGCAAGATTGGCAACCGCATCCCATTCGGGCAAGGCGTCCATAAGCAGCAATTCCCAGTTGTCATAGCTTTGGGCGAGCACCGAGTCCAGCAGCTCGCGCAGGTAGACCAGATCGGTCTTGTAGCACGGCACCACAATGCTCACGAGCGGTCTATAGGCAAAGGCCGCCGAAGCGACACGTTGGCACGCCAAATCGCCCGGCTTTGCGCGATGTTGCTCAAACCAACGTCGATAAGCTGCGTCGTCCGCACGCGCGTCCTTCATGCGGTTCCAACTGTCATCGACCATGCCGTTGTACAGGCGACCATCCATGGCGCAAAACCCGCTCTGGATCTGCTCTGTGGGATCGCTCACAATCGCGACAAAATCCCGTATATCCCGAGGCATCTCAACGCTCAGATACGTTTTATTGACGCGGCATCCGTTCTGCTGCGGCACATCGACCTGCGATTCAAACACATGCACGGTGGCATCAATCGCATTCATATGCGTATCGAAGCTCTGGAACTCAGGGGAGCACTGGGGGTCTCCCGCCCAGGCAACCTCATAGCGCCACACCGCGCCGGCGTCTGTCGGCAAATAGCGAATGGCATCGATCTCGTAGCGACCGCAGCATTCGCCACGCTGCGCATCGCGGATAAGCGCGCACAGCGCAGGCTTTGCTTTGTAGTTAATCTTAGATTCCAGCTTGTCCACGCGGCTATCGAGGCGAATGGCGCCAAGCTTTTGGCCACCGGACACAAATGCAGCGTCGATCGCAGAGCCATCCAAAAACGGAAGCACCAAGACGGCGAGCTCGCGCTCGTAATCGGAAACGGAAGGGCAAAGCGCCAACACACGGCCATGATCGACTGGGAGCACCAGCGACGGCACACAAGAACCGCTCGTTGTCGCGTGGGCAAACGCTTGAGAACCCTCCCGTTCAATAAGCGCGGCGACATCCTGACCGGCAAAACGAAGCAGCACAAACAGACGGCCCTGACTGCGGCAAAGTGCCAAACGCTTGATACTCATCTACACCTCTCGCTTTCCCAGAGCATTCGCAGCCATGCGCTTGCACGCGCCCAGGCGCCCAAACCTCAAGACGTCGTAATCGAACATGAGCTTTTTGCACGAACGAGCAGCAGGAGCCTTACCGATAAGTGCCGCACGCACCATAGCGGCAACAGAAGGAGCGCATTGTGCGAGCGCAGCATCACTGCCCACGGCAGAACCATCAAGCGCCGCGGCAACGGCAGCAAAAACCTTGCCGCAGCCCGAGCTCAGCAGCCTGAGTGCATCGTACAGTACCAGATCACACAGGAAGTACGCCAGGTCATCGGCATGCTGGGCATCGAGCCCATCATGGCGCCAATCGGCCAGCACCGCTGAGTAAATCTTCACGTGCTCCAGCAGACGCGTCTCATCGTCATAGCGCATGGTGTCCATGAGCGAGCCCTTGCGTGCCACGCGATAGTCGTACAGCTTGTTCGAGATAAGCGCGGTCTTGCGCGAGCGCCCGTACACGGCAAAATCAAAGACCTGATCCTCGCCATACTTAACGGTTTCATCGAACACGATCCCGTTGCCCAGCAAAAAAGCGCGCTTGCAAGCGGTGCGCCATGCAAAGGGGCGAGATGCTTCCTTAAACAGCAGGTCGGAGCTATAGCCCTCAAACGAAACGTCGCGCGGGCTCAGCACATAGTTAAGCCACGGATACCCCGCCTCCAACGGATACGGATTTGCGCCAAAGGTCAAAACGTCGCAATCCTCACGCTCAAAGGCATCAACGATTACGCGGCACGCATCAGGCGTAAACCGGTCGTCGGAATCCAAAAACGCGACGATAGGAGCCGAGGACGCAGCGATTCCCGCATTGCGGGCGCTCGACAAACCACCGTTGGGTTTATCACCCAGCGTAAAGCGCGTATCCTTTTCGCAATAGGCAGCGGCGATGTCGCGCGACCCATCCGGCGAGCCATCGTTAACCAGCACACCTTCCCAATCGGGCATATCCTGCGCGAGTAGGGAGTCCAGGCACCATGCCAGGCACTCCTCCACCTTATAAATGGGAACGACGACGGAAATCTTAGGGGTAGCCATAATCACGCGCTCCTACTGTGCCGCCGGCACGTCGTCGGGATGCGGGTTATCGCCGTAGGTGCGCTGATACGTCAGCACGCGCCAGACCAGCGGCAGACCGCCGATCTTAAAGTAGTGTTTAAACGTATTGAGCTTGCCCGGCTTTTTAAAGTCAAAGCGCGAATCGATATAGGCACGGGGCGATTTGACCATCAGGCGCAAGTCGGTCTCGCCGCGCGGGTCGAAGAGCGACAGGTCAAAGCGACCGGCGTCCCAATCGGCCTTGATCTCGGGAGACGCCTTCTCCCAAAACCGCTCACGCAAGTCATCGACCAGACGCTCATCATTCCAGCGGTACGTATCGACCTTCATGCGCATTAAAATGCCCTGAAGCCGAGCCTTAAGCTCGGGGCGTTGATCCAAAAAGCGCTGCATCTCGGCATATTCGTCGCACACGCAAAACACCTTGTTGGGCGAATTAACAGAGCTCTTCTCGTTATCCTGGCGATAGCACAAAATGGGATCCGCAATAAACGCAGCGCGCTCGGCGCACGCCCAGACCTTGAAGTTAAAACCCGCATCCTGATACGATGCACCCGGCGTGGGAAGGAACCGAATCTGATTGTCGTTGAGGAACTCGCGCCGATAGATGGCCGACCAAATGGAAGGCTTGCGGTAGAAGATACCCGGACGATCGGCGGGGCGATACGCCGCACCCGTCATATGCTCGTCGATAATTCCAAACAGCTCGCGGCGCTCGCTGGGCGTGGACCAGTACAGGTAGAAGTCGCCCTTAACAACATCGGCGTGCTCGGCGTCAGCCTTGGCAACCAGCTTTTGGAGCGAATCCTCGAACATAAAGTCATCGGACTCCAAAATGCCCACGTACTCGCCACACGCCATCTCCAGGCCGCGATTCATCGAGTCGCCGTAGCCGCTGTTGGCCTTGTCAATCATCTTGACGCGCGCATCGCGTGCCATGTACTCGCGAATGATGTCCGGCGAGCTATCGGTGGAGCCATCGTTGATGCAGATGATTTCGATGTCCTTGAGCGACTGTGTCACAGCGGAATCGAGGCACTCGCGCAGGTAGCGCTCAACATTGCAAATGGGAATAAGCAACGAAACTTTAGGGGTATCAGAGTTCTGCAAGAGAACCTCCTGTTGAATAGCGTGTAACAGGGTTATTTTAGCAGCCGAGTTGCGGCGGGCGCACCGCTTGGAATTAGATAAAGCGTTCCAGGCAGGCCTTGAGACCGCGGGTCGAAAGATAGAACAGCGTGGCGTCTGCCATCGAAACGCCCGAGGTCGCCGCAACGAGCTTATGAGCAACACGACAAACGGCGCCTTTAGCAGGCATATCCGCCCACTCCGTTCCCAAATACGTCGTGAGGTCCATGTTGACGCGAGACGCCACGCGTTGGAAGTCATCGGCATCCAAGCGCGCCAGGTCGAACACAATTAGGTCCAAAAACCAAGCTATCAGCTCGCCGGGGCACAGATCCAAAAGGCCGTAGGCCGCCCAGTCCTCCAAAACTTCCTCGAGCATCCTCATATGGGCGTCAAGCTTTTTGGCGCGTGCCTCGGCACTGTTAAACTCGTGCGTCGCCGAGTCATTCTCCATCACGTAGTGGTAGAACTTGTCCGGCATGACGACGGTCTTTGAGGCCAACGCGTAAGCTGCAAACTGGAACACAACGTCCTCGCCCAAGGCCAAGCCGGGGGCAAAGCGAATGCCTTCGCGATTGAGCAGCTCGCGCGTAAAAGCCGCGCGGCACGCATACGGCTGCGCGTTTGCGTGGAACAGCAACTGGGGATCTCGTGCGCCAAAGGTGCCCGCTTTGGGGCTCATGAGTTGTTGGACGCGCTTGGACGCAGCGTCGGACGGCTCGCAAACGCCGCCAAAAACGGCGACCTCGGCATCTGCAGACTCCATGGCATGCAGCACGCACTCGACCGTCTGGGCGTCGATGTAATCGTCGGCGTCCACAAAAAAGACGGTCTCGCCCTCGGCGGCATCGATACCGGCATTTCGAGCGCACGAGACACCAGCGTTTTCCTGGTCAATCACCAGCACACGGTCGTCGGCCTGCGCAATTTGACGCAAGACGCCCAGCGAATCGTCAACCGAACCGTCGTTGACACAGACAACCTGAATCGAGCGCTCGGACTGTGCCAAAAGCGAATCGAGGCATCGCCGAATCGAACGCGCAGAGTTGTATACGGGAACGACAATAGTCGCTTTGGGAATCGAGGCCTCTCCCATACCGACCTACCCCCTCAGCGATTCGATGAGGAAGGCGGCGACCACACCAGGGCCACCAACCGAGGCGTAATACTTAGCGCGCCCCAAGGCACCATCCGTTGCAAAGTGCGGATGCTCGTCAACCCAGCCCTCTGGATCTTTGAGGATGGCAGCGAGATTCGCGCGCTTCCACGGCTTAAGATCATCCAGCGAAAACTCCCCGGCGTCCAAGGCCGCTTGGAACTCCTTGGCCATCTGCACCAGGAACTCCTTATAGAACTTAGGCGCCAAGCGCACATAGTTCCACATATACGAGTCGTACTTAATGAGCTGATTGAACTTGAGCATGCGCGCGACGTCATCGCTTGCGTGATCGCGGGCAAAATCCTCTCGGATCCAGCGCTCGATCTCGGCATACTCGGTATTGACGCAAAAGACCTTGGCCGAAGAATTGACCGAGGAGTTCTCGTTGTCCTGACGATACGAAAGTACGGCATCGTGCAGGTAAACGGCCTTGTCGGCACACGCGATCGCCTTAAAGGCAAACGACGTGTCCTGAAAGGATGCCCCCGGAGTCGGCAGGAACTTGATGCCGTTGCGCTCAAGAAAATCGCGGCGATAAACGGCCGACCAAATCGACGGCTTTTGCTTAAAGAACTGCGTCGTGTCGCTCGGGTGCACCGGCTTGCCGCAGTCCTTGGGCTTAAACATCTCGTGCACCGAGCGGCGCTCCTCGGGCTTGGACCAGTAAAAGTCAAAATTCGCCTTCGCAAAGTCGGCGCCATTGCGCTCGGCTGCCGCCACAAGTTTCTCCAGCGCGTCGGGCGCCATAAAGTCATCGGACTCCAGAATGCCCACGTACTTGCCGCGCGCCATATCGAGCCCGCGGTTCATAGAGTCGCCGTAACCGCTATTGGCCTTGTCGATCATCTTCATACGCGCGTCACGCTCCATGTACTCGCGGATAATCGCCGGCGAGTTGTCGGTAGAGCCGTCGTTGATGCAAATGATTTCGATGTCCTCGAGCGTCTGCGCCACGGCGGAATCGAGGCACTCGCGCAGGTAGCGCTCAACGTTGTAGATGGGAACAAGCAGCGACAGGACAGGGCCGCCAGAGGAATTAGTAGACAAATGTGCTCCTTAGGAAATACCTGCCGTTAATGGTATCAAAGGGTCGTCCCGCCCGCGGGCGTTTATATAATCTATGGAGCCCGCAGAGGCAAACCGAAGCGAAAGGAAGTCATACAGCCCAAAGCCGCACGCAACATATCCATCGAAGCGCTGCGCTTAATCGCGGCCACCATGCCCATGGCAGGTTCCTGCGTTTTATTCAAACCTTGCCAACATGGCGCAGCGACCCTTTACAATAGATGCCGTCCAATGGACGTATTTGATAGCTTCCGTGCGGTGCATGTCTGCCGCGCGTGAAAGGATATATTGCCCCATGCCTTCAACCCTTCCTGCCCCCATCGATAAGCTCGCCATCGTTGTCGTTACGTACAAGCGCCAGGAACTCTTGGCCAACCTGTTCGACTCTATGACCGAGCTCACGGCCGCGCCTTGGCGCATCGTGATCGTCGATAACGAGAATTCGCGCGAGACCGAAGCCATGTGCATCGCATTTAACGAGCGCCTCGCCAACCTGTGGGGCATCGACACTGACCAGCCAGATGCACAAGGCGGCACCGACCGTGTCATCTACGACCCGCAGCTTGAAAACGGTGGCGGCGCAGGTGGCTTCTCCGCTGGCACCAAGCGCGCCTACGACCTGGGCGCTCAGTGGTTTTGGGTCATGGACGACGACGTGCTCGTTATCCCCGAGGGTATTGAGCGCCTGGCCAAATGGACGGACCGCTACGACGTCATCCAGGGTTCGCGCCTGGACTTCGACGGTGGCGCCTTCTTTTGGCAGTACCAGCTCATCCTTTCGCTTGGTATCCCCAACCCCATCGCTAAGTGGGACCTGGGCCCCGAGGGCTACCGCACCATGAACCAGCTGTGCTTTGAAGGCGGCCTGTTCTCGCGCCGCGTAGTCGACAAGATTGGCCTGCCCGATGCGCGCTTTTTCATCTACGGCGACGATGCCTGCTACGGCTATGTTGCCAGCCAGCACTTCCCCGCCGCCGTGGTTGCCGACGTGGTGCTCAAGCGCGCCCGCGCCGTCTCTAACTGGGACATCGCCGGCAAACGCCAGCTCAACTCCACGAGCGACACCAACCGCTACTACATCATGCGCAATCGCGGCTTTTTGGCCCGCTACATGCAGATCTACGGTGACTACCACCCCATGCTGTTCCGTCTGGGCAATGCCGCGACCTTTTGCAAGGAGTTCATTCGTCTGGCAGCGGTCGACAAGTGCTTTAAGACCGGCATCCCGGCGCTGCGCCGTGGCATGAAAGACGCTCGCAAGATCATCAAGGATCCCAACTGGAAGCCCATGCCGCCCATGAAGGACGCGGAGTAGCGGGCACCCCCGCAGCATCGCCTGCCCCTACAGCCGCTGGCACACCGCTGCCACACGACACCCGTCAAAACCAAACCCCCAGCGCATGCGGCCCACACCTGGTCGCGGTACGCGAATCTTGTCGATACCGTCGCGCTCTATATCGAGCAGCGCCTGAACGGCCAGCAGCTCCAGGCCGAGCGCGTCCACGCCGGGGTCATACATCATGTTGATCGTTATCAGCGGACGCTCGTCGAGCATGCCGATCGTGTCTGCCACGTCAAACACAGCGCCCGTAGGAAAAACCTGGATGTCCCAGCGATCCGCGCCACGCTTTCGCCTCGAGGCAGGATTGGCATAGCCCGGCAATCCAAAGCAGAGTCCCTGCAAGAGCAGGTGATATGGCAGCTGCGCATCTGGGTTGTTCGCACCGATTCCCGCATCTCCCAGGATGCGTTCTAACGCCCGCTTCACCGCATCCTCGTCCCCACGGCACAACCCGTCTCGAAACGCATCGATGTCTCGAACGTCCTCGGCAGCACGCTCAAACCAATCAATAATCACCAGACGAAAGGCCTGGCGAAGCTCGTTATTGGGCAACCGCAGAGCACGGGAGCAGCTGTCATGCTCCGGTTCTTCAGTCATATCAGTCGTCAGGAAACCGGACAGATACAGCGCCGTCCACAAACCATCATCAGACGAGGTCTCTGGCCCCGTAACACCCAAACCAAGCGAGACCTCAACGCATCCATGGGCCTCGAGCAAATCGAACAAGACCGAAAGGCGGTCGAGATTCCACCCAGCAACTACCCTACTCAGGCGATCGGCATACCCATACAGATCGGTGCGCACAGGCGCCGTGCAGCCTCGGTCCAGAAAACCGATCACACGCGCCGGACTCGAACAATAGGTCCTGCCAAACCGATATCCCTCGAGCCATTCACGCGCATCATCCAGGTATTCCTCGCGTCCAGCATGATTCAGCAGAGCCTCGACCTCGGCATCCGAAAAGCCGAACCAACGGTCGCACCACGTCGAAAGGGACGTCGAAAGACAATACGAGCAGCAGCGCGAAGAAAGTGCCGCCTCGGCAGGACCTGGACGCTCCCCCATCAGACACGTCAACCGTA
>URRT01000062.1 GCA_900550355.1 uncultured Collinsella sp. | reverse complement strand
CCCCGCCGAGGGTAAAGCTCGGGCGCAGTACGCAGGGATAGCCCACGCGCTCGGCGATAGCCTCGGCGTCGGCCACGCTGTAGGCATAGCCCGAGCGCGCGACTTCCAGGCCAATCTCGTCCATGGCTTCGTTAAAGAGCTTGCGGTCCTCGCCGCGCTCGATGGCGGCCAGGTCGCAGCCGATCATCTCGACGCCGTACTTGTCGAGCGTACCGTCCTTTGCCAGCTCGACGGCGGCGTTCAGACCGGTCTGGCCGCCCAGCGTGGGCAGCAGCGCGTCCGGGCGCTCTTTCTTGATCACGCGCTCGATAAACTCGGCGGTGATGGGCTCGACATAGGTGCGGTCGGCCAAGCCCGGGTCGGTCATGATGGTCGCCGGGTTGGAGTTGACCAAGATGACCTCAAAGCCATCCTCCTTGAGCACCTTGCAGGCCTGGGCGCCAGAGTAGTCGAACTCGCAGGCCTGGCCAATGACGATGGGGCCCGAACCAATAACGAGGATACGCTTGATGTCAGTACGTTTCGGCATGTTAGTTCTCCTCGGTCTCGGTCGCGGCAGTCTCGGCGAAATTCCAGCCAGCCAGGCGGTCCTTCGCGGTGTCGATGTCCAGGTAGTTCTCCTCGCCGTCCATGAGTCGCGTAAAGGCGGTAAAGAGATAGTGGGCATCGGTGGGGCCAGGCGAGGCCTCGGGGTGGTACTGGACCGAGAAGCACGGGGCGTCGAGCAGCTGGATGCCCTCGGCGGTGCCGTCGTTGAGGTTCACGTGCGTCAGGCGAATGCGGCCGAAGCGCTCGTTCATCACGACCGGCGCGATTCCGCGGCGCACCCAGACGCGCAGGTCGCCGTCGCCCGCATGTTCGATCTCGCCGCCGGAAAGCTCGGGGACAAGCTTGCCCAAGCTGGGGAATAGCAGGCCAAAGCCATGGTTTTGCGCGGTGATCTCCACGCGACGGCTCACCAGGTTCATGACCGGCTGGTTGCCACCGCGGTGACCGAACTTAAGCTTTTCCATCTGGGCGCCGCAGGCCAGGCTGATCATCTGGTGACCAAGACAAATACCAAAGACCGGCACCTTGCCGATCAGCTGCTGCACCTGTTCATAGGTCTCCACCACGGCATCGGGGTCGCCGGGGCCATTGGACAAAAAGACGCCATCGGGATTCATGTCGAGCACCTCACTCGCGGGCGTATCCCACGGCACGACGGTAAGGTCGCAGCCGGCGCGGACCAAGCCCTCCAGAATGCCGCGCTTCACACCGCAGTCGTAGGTGACCACTTTATGACGGGCAGGAGCGGCAGCCGCAAGTGCAAAGTCATGCGTGGCAGGCAGGTCGGCGGCCACAAACTCGTGAGGCGCGGGGCAACTTACGGTCTTCACCAGGTTCTCGCCTACCAGCGTGGGCGCTGCGGCCAGACGCTCGGCAAGCTCGTCGACGTCGAAGATCTCGGTCGAGATAATGCCCATCTTGGAACCATTGTCGCGCAGATGGCGCACCAGAGCGCGAGTGTCGACACCCTCGATAGCGACGATGCCGTGAGCGCGCAGATACTCCGGCACGCTGACGGTCGAGCGCCAGTTAGAAGGCGTGGCGCACATGTCGCGAACGATCATGCCGCGCATAGCCGGAGCGCTCGCAGGGCGCACGGCGTCGCCGGGGAAGGCCGACTGGACGTCGGTCTCGTCGATACCGTAGTTGCCGATCTGCGGATAGGTCATGGTTACGATTTGGCCGGCATAACTCGGGTCGGTCATGACCTCAAAGTAGCCCTCGAGCGAGGTGTTGAAGCAGACTTCGCCGGTCGCGGTGCCCTCGGCGCCGCATGCACGTCCATAAAAAATGGTCCCATCCTCAAGATACAGGATGCAGGGACCGCAGGCGCCCTTGCTGGTTTTGGCCAGCATACGCTGGCAAAGCTCGCTGGGCGCGAAGGTGCGGGCGGCAGTGCCCGCGGTATGGTTGTTCGCCATAATTCTCCTTCCCGGTCTCACAGGACCGGCTTAAAGGTGTGTAGTTAGGCCTCGCGGTATTGTAACCGCAAGCATGCCTCATGGCGTTAATTTCATCGAAATGTTTACGAAATGATAATTATGACTTTCTATGCATATTGATTATTTAATCCCCGTCCCAGAAAAATCATCCCGCGTGGGCTTGTGGCTCACGCGGGATGATGGCCTCTTACTTTTTCTTGTCCTGTTCCAGCAGATCGGACGGTGAGCGATCGGGCTTGCCGCCGCGGAAAATCTCGCGGCCATGCAGACGATGTTCCAGGTCACGTTCGTCCTTTTCCTCGTCAATCTTGGTCTGGCTCACCACCGGGTCCTCAATCAACGACGACACCGAGTTCACCTGTTTTTGAATGCGCTCGGCGATGGTGTCATCCATACTCACAATGCGCATCTTCCAGTCGATATTCGTGGCGTTGGATGAGCTCTTGGTCCACACGAACGTCAGGATGGCGCTCTGGTGGCCCTGGGCGGGAAACATGCCAAAGAAGGAATCGTGCTGAATGTTGCTATCCTCGTCGATATAGGCGTGAACGTTATACACCACGCGGTCGATTTTATCGTTGAGCAGCGCATTGGTCGCAAGTGCCGCGGCCTGAATCTGCCCGTTGGACAGCAGCTCGAGCTCGTTGGCAGACGATGTGTCCAGCACCGTCACCTCGACCGTGCCCGTACGCTCATCGGCTTCATCGACGGTAAAGTCGAGCGGGAACTGCGTAAAGCCGTTGCCCCACTCAAGGCCGCCCTTCAGCGCCGTCGAAACGGTATCGACCGAAACGCTCTCGGACAAGTTGGCGGTGTTCAGACGACGCATCACGCCGTAGCCAATCTGCATGCCCACGATCAGCACCAAAATACCAATGACCACGGCCATCGCGGTCTTCGTAATGGTATGGCTCACCTGCGAACCCGAAGGATCGTCCTCGGACAGCGGGTCGATATGTTTTGCCTGGCTCGCGCGGTCCTCGCTGCGCAGCTGCGCTAGCGCAGCTTTGTCACCGCGCTTGGCCGCAGCCTCCTTCTCACGCATGCGCTCGGTTCGCTTTTTGGCAAGCGTGGGATCCAAGACACCGGATGCATCGATTTCGGAGAATAACTCCGTCACTTCTTCCGGAGTCAAAGGGTTCTTGTCAGCCATAAACTTCCTGTCATATCAATCAGTCGAGCTCGTGCGCACGCGCACCTTCGAACTGCATTCGATAGTAACGGGCATAGGTGCCGCCACGGGCGAGAAGCTGTTCATGCGTGCCACGTTCCACAACGCGACCATGCTCAACGGTCGCAATCTCGTCAGCATGCTTAATGGTCGAAAGACGGTGGGCGATGATGATTGTGGTACGGCCGCGTGCCAGCTCTTCGAGCGACTCCTGGACCGCCTCCTCGCTCTCGTTATCCAAAGCACTCGTCGCCTCGTCCAAGATCAGGATCTTGGGGTTCTTGAGAAACACGCGCGCGATGGCAACACGCTGCTTCTGTCCGCCCGAAAGACGGCTGCCACGCTCGCCCACCACGGTGTCGTAGCCCTGTGGAAGCGACTCGATAAAGGCATCGATGTTGGCGCGACGGGCGGCCTCGGCGATCTCTTCCGCTGTAGCGCCCGGCTTGCCGTAGGCGATGTTCTCGCCAATCGTACCGTCAAACAGATAGACATCCTGCTGCACCAGGCCGATGGCACGGCGCAGGCTCTGCTGCGTCACATCGCGCACGTCTTGGCCGTCGATGCTAATGGATCCGGCAGCCACGTCATAAAAGCGCGGCAGCAGCGAACAGGTCGTGGACTTGCCACCGCCCGAAGGGCCAACCAAAGCGATGGTCTGCCCGGGCTTGATGGACAGGTCCATATGGTCGATAACGGGACGCTCGTCGGCATCGCCCTCGCCCAGCTCAACATCCTCGTAGTTAAAGCACACGTCGTGATACTCCACGGCGCCGGCAGTCACCTGCAGATCCGTGGCGCCCGGCTTGTCCTGGATATCCGGCGCGGTCGAGAGCACCTCGTCCATACGCTTAAAGCCGGCGATAGCCTTCTGATACGTTTCGGCCGAATTGACGAGTGTCTCGAGCGGCGTGCAGAACAGCGAAATGTAGAGCGCGAAGGTCGCCATATCGACCGCCTGCAGCTGTCCCTGGGCGACCAGCCAGCCGCCCAGCAGCACCACGATCACATAGAGCACACCCGAGAGCAGGCCATACGTCGCGGTATAGACGCCCATGGCGTGATACATGTTCTCCTTGGACGAAAGATAGCGATTGTTGGAGGCGCGGAACTTGAAGCGTTCGGTCTCCTCATTGGCAAAGCTCTTGACCACGCGCATGCCCGCCAGCGAATCCTGCAGCTGCGCATTGATGCCGCTGATTTTTTTGCGGTTGTCGCTAAAGACCTCGCGCATGCGCATGTTCTGCCAAAACATGATGACCGCAAACGCCGCCGTCACCACGGCCATGGCGAGCGCCAGCACCGGGGCGATGGTAAAGAGAATCACAAACGAGCCGATAATCTCGATGCCGCAGATGATGATCCACTCGGGCACGTGGTGCGCCGCCTCGCAGATATCGAACAGGTCGTTGACCACGCGGCTCATCATGTCGCCCGAGCTGTTGCGGTCGAAGTACGCAAAGCTAAAGCGCTCATACTGGTCGAACAGGTCCTCGCGCATCTTGGACTCCATGCGCGCGCCCATCACGTGACCCCAATAGCTCACAAAGTAGCGGCAGGCGCAGCGGACGGCATACATCAACACCAAGCCCACCGCGATCATGCCGAGCGCCTGCATAATGGCAGCCTGACCCTGAGTAAACAGCCCACCGGTCAAATTGCGCAGAATAATGGGGAACGCCAGGTCAATGGCGGCAAGCACCAGAGCACAAACAGTATCAGCAACAAAAAGCCCCATCTGGGGCTTGTAATACGAAAGAAACCTCTTCAGCATGTGATCCTCAAAGAAATATCAGCAACGTAAGGCCCTGAGACAAAGCAATCAGTAGTACTTGTCCCAGGGCTATCCCCACTCGTTAAAGCTCCGCGCTCCCAAGGCGGTGCGCGATGCTATCGCAGGCCAAGGCGCCTACGACGGTCTTGGCGTCTTCGATCTTGCCGTCGAGCACGGCGTCGATCAGCTCGTGCAGCGGCACCAGGTCCACGTTGACAAACTCGTCATCATCGGGGTTGGGCGCATCAAACTCGAGCTTGGTAGCCAAGTAGATGTGGATGATCTCATCGCAAAAACCGCAGGACGTGACAATCGACGTCAAAAAGCGAATACGACCAGCCCTAAAGCCCGTCTCCTCATGCAGTTCGCGCTTGGCGCAATCGAGCGGGTCCTCGCCTGGATCGAGCTTGCCGGCGGGAATCTCGACCGTCACGCGGTCGATGGCGGTGCGGTACTGACGCACCAGTACGATCTTGCCGCTCTCGGTCAGTGCCACAACGGCCGCCGCACCCGGATGGCGAACGATATCGCGGGCGCTGCGGTGACCGTTGGGCAGCTCGACCTCAAGACGGTGGACGTCGAGGATCTTGCCCTTCCAGGCGCACTCCTCCGAAAGAATCTTCTCGTGCAGCTCGGCATCGTGCGGGTCGTCGTCGCCCAGCACCAGCACCGGCTCGTCAGCGACCTCGCCACCAGGCTCGCCCTCGGCGTGCCCATACATGCGGCTGTCCTCTTCGACGATCTGCGCGTCCACGAGCTCTTCGTTCTTCTCGTCCATCCGTCTCATTCCTCTCGGATTTTAGGCATCCCAGGCGTCGCGGCCGCGCAGCGCGCGCAGGCCGATGTCGTGACGCAGGGTCTTGCCCTCAAAATCAATCTTCTCGCAGGCCTCGTAGGCAAGGTTGCGAGCGTTCTCGAACGTGTCACCCAGAGCGGTCACGGCAAGCACGCGGCCACCATTGGTCACGAGCTGGCCGTCCACCACGGCAGTGCCCGCGTGGTACACGGTCACGTTCTCCATGGCCTCGGCATCGGCGATACCGGTGATGACCTTGCCCTTTTCGTAGCCGCCGGGATAGCCTGCACTCGTCAGGACAACGGCCACGGCCCACTCGTCGCGCCAGTCGAGTTCAATCTGATCGAGCTCGCAGTTGGCGCAAGCGAGCATGACCTCAACCAGGTCGTTCTTAAGGCGCGGCAGCACGACCTGCGTCTCGGGGTCGCCAAAGCGGGCATTGAACTCCAGCACCTTGGGGCCGGCAGGCGTGAGCATAAAGCCGCCGTACAGGCAGGCGCGGTAGTCGATACCCTCGGCAGCGAGCTCGGCCACGGTCTGCTCCATGACCTTCACCATGGTGGCGTGCTCCTCGTCAGTCACGATGGGCACCGGGCTGTAGACGCCCATGCCACCGGTGTTGGGACCCTTGTCGCCCTCGAGCGCGCGCTTGTGGTCCTGCGAGGTGGCCATGGGGCGCACGGTCTTGCCGTCGGTAAAGGCCAGCAGCGAGCACTCGGGACCAACGAGCATCTCCTCGATAACCACGGTGTTGCCGGCATCGCCAAAGGTGCCGCCAAAGCACTCGCGCACGGCCTCCTCGGCCTGCTCAAGTTCGGTCGCCACGATAACGCCCTTGCCCGCGGCAAGGCCGTCGGCCTTGACGACCAGCGGGGCGCCCTGCTCGCGCACGTAGGCGAGAGCCGAAGCCTCGTCGGTAAACGAACCATAAGCTGCCGTCGGAATGCCCGCACGCTCCATGAGCTGCTTGGAGAACAGCTTGGAGCCCTCCATCTGGGCGCCCTCGGCACCCGGGCCAAAGCAGGGAATACCCGCCGCGCGCACGGCGTCGGCCACGCCCGCCACGAGCGGAGCCTCGGGGCCAATTACCACGAGTCCGCATCCGTGGCTCTGAGCAAACGCCGCCACGGCCGCAGGATCGCAGTCGTCGAGAACCACGTTCTCGCCGCAGCTCGCGGTGCCGCCGTTACCCGGCGCGATGTAGAGCTTGCCGGCGCGCGGTGATGCTGCGAGCTTGGCTGCCAGAGCATGCTCGCGGCCGCCGCTGCCCAACAACAGGATGTCGATGGTTTGAGTGTCCGCCTTCAAGGGTGCCTCCTCTATGGATGAATGGCCCGCTCCGCGCGAGCCCTTTGCAAGCAAATATACCCCTCGGCCGCCCGTCCGGGCTGCAAAGGGGTATATCGCAATAACCAAATAGTCCCGATTACTTCCAGAATCGGTTGATGATCTGCTCGCGACCAGCGCCAACGCCAATGAACGTCACGCGGGTGTGTGCCAGATCCTCGATAAACGCCACGTAGTCCTGAGCCTCCTGCGGCAGCTCGTCAAAGCTGCGACAACCGGTGATGTCGCACTTCCAGCCAGGGAGCTCCTCGTAGATGGGCTTGGCATGCTCAAAGCGCACCTGATGCTCGGGCACGCTGGTGTAGCGCTCGCCATCGACGTCGTAGGCCACGCACACCTTGATGGTGTCGAAGGCCGAAAGCACGTCGAGCTTGGTCACGGCGATGTCGGTGAGGCCGTTGACGCGCGAGGCATAGTTGGCGATAGGGCCGTCAAACCAGCCACAACGACGACGGCGACCGGTGGTCACGCCGTACTCATAGCCCTCCTCGGTCAGCGTGTGGCCAGCCTCGGACTCATAGGAAAGCTCGGTGGGCATGGGGCCCGAACCGACGCGGGTGATATAGGCCTTCATGACGCCCAGCACGCGGTCGACATTCTTCATACCGACGCCGGAGCCGGTAATGGCGCCGCCGGCGGTGCAGTTGGAAGACGTCACGTACGGATAGGTGCCGTGGTCGATGTCGAGCAGCGTCGCCTGGGCGCCCTCAAACAGCAGGTCCTTGCCCTCGTCGATCATGTTGTTGAGCAGCAGGCTCGTCTCGGTGATGTAGGGACGCAGGCGCTCGGCCATCGGCAGGTACTCGTCGCAAATCTGGTCCACAGTGTAGGTGGGCAGGTTGTAGATGAGCTCGAGCTCGGGGTTCACGCGGGCGAGAGCGGTCTCCAGCTTGTCGCGGAACAGCGTCTCGTCCAGCATGTCCTGCATGCGCAGGCCAATGCGGGCCATCTTGTCCTGATAGCACGGACCGATGCCGCGCTTGGTGGTACCGATGTTCTTCTTGCCGAGCTTCTGCTCAAAGGCGCCATCCAGATCGATGTGGTACGGCATGATGACATGCGCGTTGCCGCTAATCTTGAGGTTCTTGGTGGTGATGCCGTCGGCCTCGAACATGTCAATCTCCTCAAGGACAACCTTGGGGTTGACGACGCAGCCGTTACCGATCACCGACACGTGGTCGGAATACATGATGCCGGAAGGCACCTGGTGCAGGCCGTACTTCTTGCCGTTGACGACGATGGTGTGACCGGCGTTGTTGCCGCCCGAGTAGCGCACGACGGCATCGAAGTCGCCGGCGACCAGGTCGCAAATCTTACCCTTGCCCTCATCGCCCCACTGGGCACCGACCAAAACGGTTGACGGCATGTTTACTCCTTACATTCATGGCCTGTCTACGCGCCATGCCGGCACGCAGAAGCACAAAACATTCCCAGTATACCCGTGCAACGGGCGCCTGTCCTACTCCTCGGCATGTGCCCCATCAAGCTCATAGAACTTGGTAGATGCCGGCAGGAACATCAGGTCGACGTCGCCGATCGGGCCCGAACGGTTCTTGGCCACGACGATACGCGTAACGCCCTCGTCGGGTCGATCGTCGCGCGAGGCTTCGGCCTCGTCGGCGGAGCGGTCCAAGAACATAACGATATCGGCGTCCTGCTCGATGGAGCCCGATTCACGAAGGTCGGAAAGCTGCGGGCGCTTGCCGGTACGGGATTCGACCTGACGCGAGAGCTGTGACAGCGCGATGAGCGGGATCTTGAGCTCCTTGGCCATGATCTTCAAACCACGCGACATCTCCGAAACCTCGACGGTACGGCTCTCGGAGCGGCGTCCCGGCGGAGGACTCACCAGCTGCAGGTAGTCCAGGATGATGATTGCCTTCTCCTTGTTATGGAGCATGCGGCGGCTCTTGGCGCGAATCTCGGTCACTGTGGTGCCGGGCGTATCGTCAATCAGAATATCGAGCTTGGACAAGGTCTGCGTGGCCTCGTTGATATTGGCCCACTGCTCGGGGCTAATGCGGCCCATGCGGAAGTCACTGATCGAGATCATGGCGTAGGCGCAAATCAGACGCTGGGCAATTTCCTTGCCCGACATCTCCAGCGAGAAGAAGCCGACGGTATAACCAGCAGCGGCAGCGTTGAGCGCCAGGTTCAGAGCGAACGACGTCTTACCTACAGCAGGACGGGCGCCGATGATGATGAGCTGGCCCTCGCGAAAACCCATGAGCATGCGGTCGAGTGACGGGAAGCCCGTGGGCACGCCCGCAGCCTGGCCACCGGCCTGGCACACTTCCTCGGCCTCGTTATAGGCCTCGACCATAAACTCGGTCAGCGTCTTGTAGCTCGACTTGACCTCGCGTGCCGTGACCTTGAGCAGCTTGCTCTCGGCCAGCTCGACGACCTCTTTGGTGTCGGTGGGGGCGTTATATGCCAGCGCGTTGATCTCGTTGGTGGCGCCGATCAGCTCACGCAGCATCGAATCGCGGCGGACGATGGCGGCATGGTGCTGCCAGTTGACGAGCGACAGGGTCTGACCCATCAACTCCAAAATGTACGCTTCGCCGCCCACGGCATCGAGCTTGTTGATGCTTCGCAGGTAATCGATCAGCGAGATGGAGTCGATGGGAATGCGGCTGTTGTACATATCGACCATCGCGGTATAGATGGTCTTATGAATGGGCCGGTAGAAGTCATCGGGCTGCAGCTCGACCTGGGCCTCTTCGACCACCTCGGGCGATAGCAGCATAGCGGCCAGTACATTGGCCTCTGCATCTTGGTTTTGGGGAAGACCCAACTTTGAGCCGCGGTCCTCAACCGTCAGCCCGGTCTCCCTATCGTCATATGCCATGAGCATCCTCATTCATATCGCTTGCGAGCATCCATAGTATCAGCCACGGCTCCAAAACGCGCCGCGCGCCGCCAATCATCACCGAACCAAACGGATGAACGGTCCTGTATATAGGACTTCGACGCAACGTTCACCATGACACTCACTCAGCGCAAAAAACAAAAGGGCGCCCTGGTTTCCGGCTTATAGGACAAAATGTGTGTCCCGATAGAACACCCGTTTCCATCCATTAATC
>URRT01000061.1 GCA_900550355.1 uncultured Collinsella sp. | reverse complement strand
TGGCGATGTCGGTGAGCTCGCAGCCGCAACGCTCGCAAAAGAGCTCGGGGCGGTGGACGGCTTCGTTGATGGGCTTGCTGAGTCCCGAGGCGCCGACGAGCCAGATGACGTTGGCCGTGCCGGCGGGAATTACCGGCTCCCAGGCGGCATGCGCCTTGAGCGGGAGTCGCTTGCTACCGTCTGCCTCGGCCAACACATAGTCAAAGCGCTGTGCCAGCCCGCCGAGTGGCTCGGCGGGGGCGGAGAGCTTGCCTGTCTCCGGGTCCAAGACGCCTGCCTGGCAGATGCCTCCGCGTGCAAGGCCCGCGCAGGCCTCGCAGGTGCAACCGGGGACATGCGAGGCGCCCGGCTTCCAAGGCGCGGCGTCCAGGCGACGATTCGACCCGTCCCATGGCACGCCGGCAACGGGAAGCATATGCGTGGTGGTGCAGAGGAGCACGCGGCCGCCAGCGCGCATGAGCTCAAGACCCAGCGTTTTGAGCAACGTCGACTTGCCGCCGCTGCCGATAATCGCGGTAATGCCCGGCTCGATCCTGAGCGCCGAGGCAAGATTGCCGCTAACCGTTTCCATCTGTTCACCGCCGTATAATACTGTGATAATAAATAATCATCAGAGTAGCGGTCGAACCGCTTTTGCTCTGCTCAAACCGTAGCACAGGGAGGTGCCCCGGGAATGCTCGTTTATGTTCGCGGCGCCGGCGATATCGCCACGGGCGTCGCCGCCCGTTTGGTGCGCGCCGGCGTGTCGGTCGTTATGGCCGATATCGCGGTTCCCACGTGCATCCGCCGCACAATCAGTTTTTGCGAGGCCATTCGCCTGGGCGAGGTCCAGGTCGAGGGCATTCGCGCTCGCTTGGCGCAGACGCCGGCAGAGGCGCTTGCAATTACCGAGGCCGGAGACGTCGCCGTCGTGGTAGACCCCCAGGCCAAGATGCTCGATGAGCTTAAACCCGCTGCCGTGGTCGACGCGATTTTGGCCAAGCGCAACCTGGGTACCACGCGCGACATGGCGCCTGCCGTCATCGCCGTGGGGCCGGGCTTTACCGCGCCGGTTGACTGCGACGCCGTGGTCGAGACCATGCGCGGGCATTTCTTGGGCCGTGTCATTACCCAAGGTTCGCCCCAGCCCAACACGGGCGTGCCGGGCATTATCGCCGGCTATGGCAAGGAGCGCGTAATCCACAGCCCCGCCGCCGGCGTGTTTCGGTCCGACCGCGCAATCGGCGACATCGTGCGCGCCGGAGACGTGATTGGCTACGCGGGCGATACGCCCATGCGCACGCAGATCGATGGCTGTCTGCGCGGGCTTTTGGCGAACGGCGTGCAGGTGACCGAGGGCTTTAAATGCGCCGATGCCGATCCGCGCGGCGATGCCAGCTATATCAACTACATTTCGGACAAGGCGACGTCGGTCGGCGGCGGCGTGCTCGAGGCACTCGCTATGCTCACCGATATCTTTAGAGGATAGAAGGCGGCAATGGAAAAGCTCGAGGTTGTGAATGCGGCGCTTGTCGCCCTGCGTGCTGGCGAGACGTGCGAGCTCGTGGTCGTGGCCGGCACGGCGGGGTCGTCGCCGCGCGGCGTGGGCGCCTGGATGGTCGTCTTTGCCGACGGCAGCCAGGCGGGCACCATCGGCGGCGGCAAGATCGAGCTCTTTGCGCTGGACGAGGCGCGAGAGCTGCTGGCCGCGGGGCAATCGCGTCTGGTCCGCTACACCATGGGCGGCGAGAACTCCGATACCGGCATGATCTGCGGCGGAGCCATCTGCCTGTGCTATCTGCATCTGGATGCGACCCAGGCACCGTTGTTTCAGGAAATTGCCGACGTCTTGGTCTATCGGCGCATCGGCGACTTCGTCATCGACTTTGAGCCGTTTATCGCGAGCGCGCTCGAGGGCGATGTGGCCGAGTACCATGGCGAGGCATCGCGCCATACCATTGCCGGCTGCCCCGAGCTTTCGCTGGTGGAGGAGGGGAGTAAGGTCACCTACACCAACGCCGCCTCCGAGATTCCCGCGGCGCACATCGAGACGCTCTGCCCCGAGGGCCTGACCTATATCTTTGGCTGCGGCCACGTGGGCGCCGCGACGGCGCGGGTGCTCACGGCGGCGGGCTTTGCCGTCGTGGCGTGCGACGACCGCCCCGGCACGCTGACCCCCGATTGGGTGCCCGGTGTCTACGATCGTCGCTTGGTCGATTACAAGAACCTGAGCGAGCTGTGCCCCATCGGCCCGCGCGACCTGGTGGTCGTCGCCACGGCGGGTCACAAGTCCGATATCGACGTGGTGATTCAGGCCATGCACGCCAAGCCTGCCTACCTGGGCTGTCTGGGTTCGCGCCGCAAGACGGCCTTTGTGCGTGCCCGCCTGGAGCAGGAAGGCTTTACGCAGGACCAGATCGACGAGCTGCACCTGCCGATCGGCGTTGCCATCGAGGCCGAGGACCCCGAGGAGATTGCCATCTCCATCGCCGCCGAGATGATTCACCTGCGCCGCACCAAACTCGTCCCCCGCAAGCGCTAATCGCATCCCCACCAATAAGTTGCGGTGAAATACGGATTGTTTAAGCCTGTTAGGCCGCCCAACAGTCCCTATTTCACCGCAACTGCTTTTTGGGACCCATTTGTGCGGGGGAGTTGTGGAGTTGTGCAGGCAGACGAGGTTTTTCTGGAAATACGCACCCAATGCGCGTATAGTACCGATTGTTTTGTCGGCTCCTGCTGCGTCGAGTCCAAACCGCAAAATGCCATGAGCGGCGCGGATGCAGCCAGGAGGCACGAGGACAACCCATCGTGGCCACGCCCCGTGCTTAAAACCCCAAGAAGGAGTGAACAATGGCAGAAGAGAAGTATGTGCCGCGTCTGAAGACCAAGTACAACAACGAGGTCAAGCAGCAGCTTCAGGACAAGTTCCAGTACGAGAACGTCATGATGATCCCCAAGTTTGAGAAGATCGTCGTGAACATGGGTGTCGGCGAGGCCGCTACCGATTCCAAGGCCATCGACGGTGCCGTGCGCGACCTGCGCGCCATCACCAGCCGATGATCACCCGTGCCCGCAAGTCCATCGCTACCTTCCGCCTGCGCGCTGGTATGCCGATCGGCTGCAAGGTTACCCTGCGTGGCGACCGTATGTGGGAGTTCTTCGATCGTCTGACCTCCGTCGCGATCCCCCGTATCCGCGACTTCCGCGGCATCTCCGCCAAGAGCTTCGACGGCCGTGGTAACTTCTCCATGGGCGTCACCGAGCAGCTCATCTTCCCCGAGATCGACTTCGACTCCGTCGATCACCAGCGCGGTATGGACATCACTTTCGTGACCACCGCCAATACCGATGAGGAGGCCAAGGCCCTTCTGGACGCCTTCGGTTTCCCGTTCAAGAAATAGGTTCACCTGCCCTATAAGCGCCGTTTCCACAAGGGGGCGGCGCTTGGGGCGAACAATACTCTATGTGAGGAGGATATAAGTGGCTAAGACATCGATGATCGTCAAGTGCAATCGCAAGCAGAAGTTCTCTACTCGTGAGTACACGCGCTGCCAGCGCTGCGGCCGTCCGCACTCTGTGTACCGCAAGTTCGGCCTGTGCCGTGTCTGCTTCCGCGAGCTTGCACTCAAGGGCGAGCTTCCCGGCGTTAAGAAGGCCAGCTGGTAAGTCACTACCAGCGTTTCAAGCATCAGTTTGGAACAGGGAAAACGCGCTAAAAAGGCTTTGCCGTTAAGGGCGGCGAAGAACCAAGAGCACGTGTTCATCAAGAACGAAGGAGAATCTGTATGAACCTTACAGACCCGATCGCAGATATGCTTACGCGCATCCGTAACGCTAACTCTGTGAACAAGGCCACGGTCTCCATGCCGAGCAGCAAGAAGCTCGTCGAGATCGCTCGTGTTCTGCACGAGGAGGGCTACATCGAGGGCTACGATGTCGAGGACACCGTTCCCCAGAAGACTCTGCACATCACGCTTAAGTATGGTCCCAAGAAGGCTAAGGTCATCAACGGCATCCGCCGCATTTCCAAGCCGGGCCTGCGTAAGTACACCGGCGTTGCCGACATGCCCCGCGTCCGCGGTGGCCTTGGTACCGCCATTATTTCCACCAGCCATGGCGTCATGACCGACCGCGATGCTCGCAAGCACAACGTCGGCGGCGAGATCATCGCTTACGTCTGGTAATTCGCTCGGTAGGTAGAAGGAAAGGAGATCACCGTGTCTCGTATCGGTAATAAGCCTGTCCAGATTCCCGCCGGAGTCGAAGTGGCAGTCAACGGCAACAATGTTGTCGTCAAGGGCCCCAAGGGCCAGCTCGAGCTCGATGTCTTTGAGAAGCTCGCTATCAACGTCGAGGACAACGTCCTCACCGTTTCCCGTCCCGACGACGAGCGTGAGACCCGTGCCCGCCACGGCCTCACCCGCGCCCTCATCCACAACATGGTTGTTGGCGTTTCCGAGGGCTTCGAGAAGAAGCTCGAGCTCGCCGGCGTCGGTTACCGCGTGCAGCAGAAGGGCAAGAACCTCGAGTTCTCCCTGGGCTTCTCGCACCCCGTGATCGTCGAGGCTCCCGAGGGCATCACCTTCGAGGTTCCCGACAACACCCACGTGAACGTCAAGGGTATCAACAAGCAGCAGGTCGGTCAGATCGCCGCTGAGATCCGCGGCCATCGTCCTCCCGAGCCTTACAAGGGCAAGGGTATCCACTACGTTGGCGAGCACATCCGCCGCAAGCTGGGTAAGGCCGCCAAGTAGTCGTAACCGACTCACTCGCATAAGACCAGCACCCCGTCAGGTGCTGGCAAGATCAACCTTTTTAGGAGTTTACGTATGAACAAGCATAAGGCGAAGCTGGAAGGCCTCAAGCGTCGTCAGCGTCGTGTTCGCGGCAAGGTCTCGGGTACCTCCGAGCGTCCGCGTCTTCGCGTGACCCGTACTAACGCCAACATCTATGCCCAGATCATCGACGACAGCAAGGGCTCCAGCCTGACGCTCGTCTCTGCCTCGACCCTCGAGGCCGAGTTCAAGGGCACCCACACCTCGAACAAGGAGGCTGCGGAGAAGGTCGGTCAGCTCGTTGGCAAGCGCGCCATCGAGGCCGGCATCACCAAGGTCGCCTTCGATCGCGGTGGCCGTATCTACCATGGCCGCGTCAAGGCCCTCGCCGACGGTGCTCGTGCCGCCGGTCTCGAGTTCTAGGAGGTATGTAGCACATGGCTCGTAATCAGAAGCAGCAGCGCGAGGCCTCCGAGTTCGAGGAGCGCGTCGTTTACATCAACCGCGTGTCGAAGACCGTCAAGGGTGGTCGTCGCATGAGCCTCGTCGCTCTCGTCGTCGTTGGTGACGGCAAGGGCAACGTCGGCGTTGGCATGGGCAAGTCCGCTGAGGTGCCCATGGCCATCTCCAAGGCGTCTCTCGATGCCAAGAAGAACATGTTCCACGTGCCGGTGACCGATCAGGGCACCATTCCGCACGAGGTTCTCGGTCACTTTGGTGCCGGCCGCATCATCATCAAGCCCGCTGTCGAGGGTACCGGCGTTATCGCCGGCGGCGCTGTGCGTCCCCTCTTTGAGCTTGCTGGCATCAAGAACGTCCTGTCCAAGTCCCTCGGTACCGACAACGGCCTCAACATCATCAAGGCTGCCGTCGAGGGCCTCAAGGAGCTCTCCAGCCCTGAGGACGTCGCGGCTCGCCGTGGCCTGACGGTCTCCGAGATGTTCGTCGGTAAGGAGAACTAAGCATGGCTGACACCATCAAGATCAAGCAGGTCCGCAGCACCAACGGTTGCAAGCAGGACCAGGTCCGTACTGTCCGTGCCCTCGGTCTCCACAGGATCCGCGAGGTTCGCGAGATTGCTGACAACGAGTCCGTCCGCGGCATGATCTTCAAGGTCAAGCACCTTGTCGAGATTGTAGAGGAGTAGCAAATGCAGCTTCACGATCTTACTCCCGCGCCCGGTTCCACCAAGAACCGCAAGCGCGTCGGCCGTGGCAATTCTTCGGGTCACGGCACCACTTCTGGCCGCGGCCAGAAGGGCCAGGGTTCCCGCTCTGGCGGCACCAAGGGTGCCGGCTTCGAGGGTGGCCAGACTCCGCTTGCTATGCGCCTGCCCAAGCTTCCGGGCTTCCGCAACCCCCGTCGTATCGAGTACACCGCCGTTAACGTTGAGCGTCTCGAGCGTAAGTTCGAGGACGGCGCTGTGATCGACGGTGCCGCTCTTAAGGCCGCTCGCATCACCAAGAGCGAGTTCGAGCCCGTCAAGGTGCTCGGCAATGGTGAGCTCACCAAGAAGTTCACGGTCAAGGTCGACAAGGTCAGCGCTTCTGCGCAGGCCAAGATCGAGGCCGCCGGCGGAAAGGTCGAGCTGCCGTGCTAAATGGTCTTAAGAATGCTTTCCGCATCAAAGAATTGCGCGAAAAGATTCTTTTTACCATAGCTATGCTCGTCGTGTACCGCATTGGTGCGCACGTTCCTGTGCCCGGCATTCCCTTCCAGGGGATGCTGGGCCTTTTCTCGACCGATAACAATTCGGTCGCCGCAGGTGCTATGGCCCTCCTGAATCTTTTCTCTGGCGGCGCGTTGAGCTATGTGTCGGTGTTTTCGCTGGGCATCATGCCTTACATCACCAGCTCGATCATCCTCCAGATGCTCCAGGCCGTCGTGCCTTCCCTGCATGAGCTTGCCCGCGAGGGCGAGGTCGGTCAGACCAAGATTACGCAGTATTCGCGTTACCTCACCCTGGCTCTGGCAATCCTCAACTCCGTGGGTTACCTCTTCCTCTTTAAGAGCTTCGGCATCAGCTTCAATGGCGCCGGCGCTCCCGAGATCATCTTCGACCTCATGATCGTCGGTACGCTCACCGCGGGCGCCATGCTGATCATGTGGATTGGTGAGCTCATCACCCAGCGCGGTATCGGCAATGGCATGTCGCTGATCATCTTCGCGAACATCATGGCCGGTCTGCCGCAGGCTATCTTCTCCAGTACCGAGGGCAATGCCGGTGGCATCATCACCATGGTGATCATCTGCGCCATCATCCTGCTGGTTATTCCGCTGATTGTTTTCCTTGAGCGCGGCCAGCGCCGCATCCCGGTCTCCTACGCTAAGCGCGTCGTGGGCCGTCGCATGATGGGTGGCCAGACCACCTACCTGCCCATCAAGGTCAACACCGCGGGTGTCGTGCCGATCATCTTCGCTTCGGCGCTGCTGTACTTCCCGGCTCAGATTGCCGTGTTCTTCCCCGGCATCGGCTGGATTCAGGCAGTTGCCTCCGCGCTTTCGACCGGTTGGCTCAACTGGGTGCTTAACGTTGTCCTCATCGTGTTCTTCGCGTACTTCTACACCTCCATGGTGTTCAACCCCGATGACACGGCCGATAACCTTAAGAAGCAGGGCGGCTTTATTCCGGGCGTGCGTCCGGGTAGGGCTACCGCGGCCTACATCAAGAACGCGCTCAACAAGATCACGCTTCCCAGCGCTGTCTTTTTGGCGCTCATCGCCATCGTGCCTTCGATCATCTTCTCCTTCACGGGTAACCATCTGATCCAGGCATTTGGCGGCACGTCCATCCTCATCATGGTCGGCGTCGTGCTCGACACGGTCGATAAGCTCGAAGGCCAGATCAAGATGTATGATTACGATGGATTCTTTAAATAGGCTAGAGGAGGATTGCTCATGAACCTCGTATTGCTCGGAGCTCCGGGTGCCGGTAAGGGCACCGTCGCACAGGAGCTCGTCGCCGAGTTTGGCGTCGCCCACATTTCCACGGGCGACCTGCTGCGTGCTGCCGTCAAGGGTGGCACCGAGCTTGGTATTCAGGCTAAGAAGTACATGGACGCTGGCGAGCTCGTTCCCGACCAGCTCGTGATCGACCTTGTCAAGGAGCGCCTTGCCGCCGATGACGCCCAGCAGGGCTTCATCCTCGACGGCTTCCCGCGCAACACCGCCCAGGCTGTGACGCTCGATTCCGAGCTCTCCGCCATGGGTCGCGAGATCGACTGCGCCCTTCTGGTCGATGTGGCCCCCGAGGTCATTATCGATCGTCTGTCTTCGCGTCGCACCTGCCGCGCATGCGGTTACACCGGCACCGCTGCCGATGCTACCTGCCCCAAGTGTGGCGGCGAGATGTATCAGCGCGACGACGACAAGCCCGAGACCATCAAGAACCGTCTCGACGTCTACGAGAAGTCCACGAGCCCGCTCGTCGACTACTATCGTGGCCAGGGTCTGCTCAAGTCGGTCAACGGTGACCAGGCTCGCGAGACCGTGTACGGGGATGTCAAAGAGGCTCTCGGTCTATGATCAAGATTAAGTCTGCAACGCAAATCGAGCAGATGAAGAAGGCAGGAGCGCTATCTAAGATGGCGCTCCGCCACGTTGGAGCCATGGTGCGCCCCGGCGTTTCCACCTTTGAGCTCGATCAGCTCGCGGAGCAGATTATCCGCATGCATGGCGGCACCCCGGCCTTTAAGGGTTACGGCGGGTTCCCGGGGACCATTTGCGCATCGATCAACGATGCCGTGGTCCACGGTATTCCCAACCCCGACATGATCCTGCGCGATGGCGATGTCATCTCCATCGATACGGGAGCCGTTGTCGACGGTTGGGTCGGCGATAACGCTTGGACGTTTTTCGTCGGCACCCCCACGCCCGAAGCCAAGGCTTTGTGCGAGGTCACGCGCGATTGCCTTAAGGCTGCCATCGAGCAGGCTGTTCCCGGTAACCATATCGGGGACGTCGGTTATGCCGTTCAGTCCCTCGCCGAGTCTCACGGTTACGGTGTGCTTCGTGATTATGTAGGCCATGGCATTGGCCGCGTGATGCACGAGGACCCCAACGTTCCTAACTATGGAAAGAAGGGGAGGGGCGTTCGCCTCCAGGCCGGCATGGTCATTGCCATCGAGCCGATGGTTACGATGGGTTCCAACCATGTGAGCACGGGCTCCGACGGTTGGATTGTTACGACCAACGATCACCTGCCCGCCGCGCACTACGAGAACACCGTCGCCATTACCAATGACGGTCCGGTGATTCTCACCACGGATGCCCAAGGTGCTTGGTGCTCCCTCCAAGGCGGAGAAATGTAACAAGTTCCATTTAGTTGTGGAGCCATTACGAAGTTATTACGATGCGTGCATACGTGTTGTAGAATACTCAATCGCTGTCGTTTTCTAGAGAAAGATGATTGCTTGTGAAGAAGGAAGACGCAATTGAGCTCGAGGGTACGGTAAAGGAACCGTTGCCCAACGCCATGTTTAAGGTCGAGCTCGAGAACGGTCATTCGGTTCTGTGCAACATTTCTGGCAAGATCCGAATGAATTACATCCGTATTCTCCCCGGTGACAGGGTTGTCGTGGAGCTTTCCCCGTACGACCTGACCCGCGGCCGCATCACCTATCGCTACAAATAGCGGCACGCATACACGCACTCCATTTCCGACTGCAGGCTTAGCTCAACCTACGGTCGGATTGTGTGTGAAGACCAGCCATAGTTTTAAACGCCTGCGGCTGGGCGAGTAGATAGTAGGGAAGTAGTTTGAGCGCTACCGAAAGGAAGAACGATGAAGGTACGTCCTTCGGTCAAGAAGATGTGCGATAAGTGCAAAATCATTAGGCGCCATGGCAAGGTCCTCGTCATTTGCGAGAACCCCCGTCATAAGCAGCGTCAGGGTTAAGAGAGGAGACTACGTTGGCCCGTATTAATGGTGTCGACCTCCCGCGTGAGAAGCGCGTTGAGATCGGTCTGACCTACATTTACGGCATCGGCCGCACCACTGCGACGAAGATTTGCGTCGAGTGCAACGTTAACGTGGATACGCGCGTTAAGGACCTCACCGAGGATGAGGTTAACGCCATCCGCGATTATATCGATAAGAACCAGATCATGGTTGAGGGCGACCTCCGCCGTGAGCGCAACCAGAACGTCAAGCGCCTTATGGACATCGGCTGCAACCGCGGCCTTCGTCACCGCAAGGGCCTCCCGGTCCGCGGCCAGCGCACCCACACTAACGCTCGTACCCGCAAGGGCCCGAAGCGTCAGATCGGTGCTAAGAAGAAGAAATAAGGAGCGCTAGATAGATGGCTACTGCTAAGAAGAACGTTCGCGCTGCCCGTCTGAAGCGCGCGGACCGTAAGAACATTTCCGTGGGCCAGGCTCACATTCGTTCTACGTTCAACAACACGATCGTTTCGATCACCGATCCCCAGGGCAACGTCATTTCCTGGAAGTCGGCTGGCCAGGTGGGCTTCAAGGGCTCCCGTAAGTCCACGCCGTTCGCTGCCCAGATGGCTG
>URRT01000060.1 GCA_900550355.1 uncultured Collinsella sp. | reverse complement strand
TCATCGTGGCGCCCTCGGCAACACGGCGCAGCGCCTCGCCCAAATCGCGGGCGCCGCAGACAAACGGCACGTCAAACTGGGTCTTGTCGATGTGATAGACGTCATCGGCAGGGGAGAGAACCTCGGACTCGTCGATGTAATCGATCTCGATGGCCTGCAGGACCTGTGCCTCGACAATGTGACCGATGCGGCACTTGGCCATAACAGGGATGGAAACGGCCTCTTGGATGCCCTTGATCATCTTGGGGTCGCTCATGCGCGAGACGCCGCCTGCGGCGCGGATGTCGGCCGGGATGCGTTCGAGTGCCATGACGGCGCAGGCGCCTGCCTCCTCGGCGATGCGCGCCTGCTCGGGTGTGGTGACGTCCATGATAACGCCGCCCTTGAGCATCTGCGCGAGTTCGCGATTGAGTTTGACGCGATCGGCCTTGCTGGTCTGTTCTGCCATGGTTGCTCCCTTGGTTGGCATGTGCATTGCTTGACGGAACATCCTATCGGGGAGCTGGGTATGGCGAAATACTCAGTTTTCGAGATAATGACAAGGTCAGATTAATACCAGATTGAATGACTTAATAAGGTCAGGTGATAGGCTCATGCTTGACTACAATTTGGAAAAACGCGGCGAAGCATCGCTCTATGAGTATGTTTACCAGCAAATTCGAGATGATATCGTAGCTGGACGCATTGCGGCGGGGGAGCATCTGCCGTCCAAGCGCGCCTTTGCCAGTCATCTGGGAATCAGTGTTATTACCATCGAGAATGCATATAGCCAGTTACTTGCCGAGGGCTATATTTGCTCAAAGCCGCGGCGTGGCTACTACGCTTGCGAGCTTCCGGATGCACCGGTTTTTCCTTTGGCTTCGGAGGGCATCGACCGAGATGCCGTTTCTGTGGGTCCCAACACGCATGATGTCAACGGACAGGTCGAGCGATTCGATGCGCTTTCTCCTTCTGCTTTGGAGGCGGCGCGGCTTTGGCAAAGCGCGCTACGGGCGACGCTGGCATCTGAAGACGAGCGCGAAATCTTTTCGCCCGCACCGGCGCAGGGCACTGCTCGGCTACGATGCGCAATCGCTCACCACCTGCGTGGGACAAGGGGCATGAATGTCGATTCTAATAACATTGTTATCGGTGCGGGTGCTCAGTTGCTCGATACCATGTTGGTTCAGTTGCTTGGCGCGGACAAGGTGTATGCCGTTGAGGACCCGGGCTATTTGCGCCTGACGCGCATCTATCAGGCTATGGGCTGCAAAGTTCGACATATCCCGTTGGATGATGAGGGCGTGGACTTGGGCACTCTGCAGAAAAGCGGGACCGATGTCCTTCACCTGATGCCGTCCCATCAGTATCCGACCGGCCTTGTGACGAGCATTGCGCGTCGCTATGCGCTGCTGAGCTGGGCCGCCGAGCGACCAGGTCGGTATCTCATCGAAGATGACTTTGATTGCGAGTTTCGCCTTGCCGGCAAGCCGATTCCCGCGCTCGCGTCGATCGATGCCGCCCAGTCGGTTATCTACACCAACACGTTTTCGAAGAGCCTGTCATCGGCGTTGCGTCTAGCGTACATGGTGTTGCCCGATGAGCTAATGGAGCGGTTTAGGCGCAACCTTGGTTTCTACGCCTCATCGGTGAGCTCTGTTGACCAGGTCGCTTTGGCGCGTTTGCTGGAATCGGGTGATTACGAGCGACATGTGAACCGCGTGCGCGTTCGTGCTCGCGAGGCGCGTGATGGCCTGATGGCGATTGTGCGGAAGGTATTTCCGGCAGGAGAAGTCTCGATCGAGCATGCAGACGCGGGCCTTTACTGCACCGTGGTTGCGGAGCGCGGAGCGGGCGGAAGCTCTTTTGTGCGGGCCCTCACGCGCTCGAGTATCCCTTTTGTCGATATCAGTGACTGTTATTGGTGTGCCGATGGCGCATCTGTCCCTGAAAACTCAAGTCAAATTCTTGTTCAGTATGACGATTTGAGTCCAAAAGCGCTAAATACCTTGGAATCGCAGCTAATGGGAGCACTCTGCAACCTAAGTGAGTAGGCTTTTGGAACTTTGGCGACCAGGCAGTTTTGTAACAAGCTATCTACCTGCGGTTTTGAAAAGCAGGATGACCGGGCTGCTCGGGATGTTCAAAAAAGTCTACTCACTTGTCGCGCAAAGCTTCTGCATGAGAAAAAAATGGGGTTTTCAACAGAACTTCGTCCAGCTCTCGGCAAGCTTTTGGCCAGTTGGGGAGGGCTGTTGAAAACTTGGCAGTCCGTTCGGCACCATTTTTGGCGCGTTCGCGCCAATGTGTGACTGACTGGGTTGAAATTCGTGGTTTCCTGTGCGTATGAAGGATCTACTTTGTGACATATCGGCTTTTAGGTATTGGCGTTTGCCCCCTCAGGTCCGCGCTCTATGTCCGCCGCTTCCACGGCCGGAAGAAGACCGGCAGCGATATGACCTCGCCCGTAACCCGACGGCTGCGGTTGTGTTCGGCTTTCCGTTGTATACATTGGTTCGGACGAGAAACAAACGGACTTGTCCTGCCAGCATTAGGCAGCGGCTGTTTCTTGGTGAGCTCCCCAGGGAATCCGTGCTGGAAACGGAGCATGGGTTTTTGGTTACGTCTCCTCTGCTGACGGCATTCATCATGTCGCGGCATCTGACGGATCTTCAGCTTCTTTTGGTATTGGCGGAGATGTGTGGCTTGTTTGCGGTGTGCGCTCTACCGGCGGCACTTGAGGCGGAGCTTAGGCGTGCAATTGATTCAGGTGCGATTTCGACAACGTTCGGTTGGGTGCGCTGCCCGTCCGAGGACGGCACTGCCTCAAATTTATGGCGTCGAGACGCTTTGGTTTTGGGCGGAGACCTTGACCGTTTTTGTTCAGATGTTTGCGGGATGCGTTACGGCAATAGATTTATGGCGGTATCGCAACTCGTTCCATTGGGTGCCGCGTCGCCTTTTGAGGTCGAGGCGTATTTGTTGCTTGGACTGCCGCGAGCCCTGGGAGGCGAAGGGTTTTGCGGCATAGAGCTCAATGTCGAAGTGACGTTAAGCACAAGTGCTCGAGCGATTGTGGGAAAGTCCCGTGTGTATATCGATTTGCTTCTGTCTTCGCCGGACGGCAGGCGACAGGTGGCTATTGAATGTCAGGGAAAGGCCTCGCACGGACGCGCAGGGGATGGCTTGCGTGACGCTGACCGCATGACAGCCCTTCAAGCCATGGGCTACGATGTACTTCTCCTGACACACAGACAGATATCCGATGAGGATAGATTCCGCGCGATCGTTAAGGCCGTATGCAGGATGCTCGATGCTGAATATCGTGATAAAAGCTCAGATGAGCAAAGGGCTGAGACATTACTCAGGTCTGAACTATTTGTTGACTGGACAAAATTGGGAGTAATCGACGGAAAGATGCCCGTTAGACACAAAACAGCTCGATCGTGGACGGCTGCGGTTCTAAGTGAGTAGACTTTTGACACTTTGGCGACCAGGCCGTTTTGCAATAAGTTATTTACCTGCGGCTTTATAAAGCAATATGGATGGCGTGCTTGGCAAGTTCCAAAAAGTCTACTCACTTAGTTTTTGACGAGAAACCTATGCCGAAGGCGGTCCTATTTCAGGGAGTTAACAAGTTTGTGAGGCACGAAAAAGGCCCGAACCATGCGGTCCGGGCCTTATAAAGCTAGAGAATGTCTCTCAGGCGGCTGGCTTAGCCAAAGTAGCGCTTGAGCAGGCCGGCGAAAGCCTTGCCGTGGCGGGCCTCGTCGCGAGCCATCTCGTGCACGGTATCGTGGATGGCATCGAGGCCAGCGGCCTTGGCGCGCTTGGCAAGATCGGTCTTGCCGGCGGTGGCGCCGTTCTCGGCCTCAACGCGCATCTCGAGGTTCTTCTTGGTGGAGTCGGTCACGACCTCGCCCAGGAGCTCGGCGAACTTGGCGGCGTGCTCGGCCTCCTCGTGGGCAGCCTTCTCCCAGTACAGGCCGATCTCGGGGTAGCCCTCGCGATGAGCGACGCGAGCCATGGCCAGGTACATACCGACCTCGGAGCACTCGCCCTCAAAGTTGGCGCGCAGGTCGGCAACGATGTCCTCGGAGACGCCCTCCATCTTGGCGACGCCCACGACGTGCTCGGCAGCCCACTCGAGCTGGCCCTCCTCCTGCTTCAGGAAACGAGAACCGGGAACGCCGCACTGGGGGCACTTGAAGTCCTCGGGCAGCTGGTCGCCGTCGAACTCTTCCACATAACCGCAAACGGGACAAACAAACTTCATGATTCGATCCTTTCGATCGATGGCGATTGTGCGCTCGTCCGGTCCCGTAAGGGCCCTCTCCGGACGTGCGTCTTGACGAGTTCTATTATCCATAAATGCAACCAAATGTGAAGCCTATTAGGAATGATTTTTAATAAAACAATTTTGAGATATGAAGATGTTGATTGATTAACGATTGGCAGGCCGTCTTTGACCGCCGCTGAGTACAATCGGTCGAGCAAATGTTGACCCATCAACAAATAAAGGAGTTTCCTTTATGCATCTAGCCCGTCGTGCCTGGTGCCGAACATATCAGACGGTTTTTCGCATTGCATTGCCGATCCTGCCCTATACCGAGCCGCGCATTTTGGAGCATGCCGAGGATGTACCCGCGGTGCTTCAAAAGCGCTCGATCCAGAAGGTCCTTATCGTGACAGACCCTGGTATTGCACGTTTGGGGCTCACGGCATCACTCGAGCGTGCGCTTACGGCTCAGGGGATTGGCGTTACGGTCTATGCCGAAACGCGTGCGAACCCCACGGTCTCAAACGTGGAGGAAGCGGCATCCCTGTATCGCGAGAACGACTGCCAGGCCATTATCGGCTTTGGTGGCGGTTCGGCCATGGACTGCGCCAAGGGTGTGGGGGCGCGCATTGCGCAGCCAAACAAGCCCATCAACAAGATGCGCGGCCTGTTGCGCGTCCACCGTCTCCTGCCGCTGCTTATTGCGGTTCCCACTACCGCCGGTACGGGAAGCGAAGTCACGCTCGCGGCGGTAATTACCGATGACGAGACGCACTATAAATACCCCATTAACGACTTTGTGCTCATCCCGCGTTTTGCGGTCCACGGCCCCGAGTTTACGCGCGGGTTGCCGGCGTCCATTACGGGGCAGACGGGTATGGATGCCCTGACGCATGCTGTCGAGGCCTTTATCGGCCGTAGCACCACGCCCTACACGCGCAAGATGGCGCGTCAGGCGGTCCAGCTCATCCGCGACAATTTGCTCGAGGCCTATGAGCATGGTGACGACATGCGCGCTCGTCGCAATATGCTTTCGGCGGCGTATAAGGCGGGCGTTGCGTTTACCCGCTCCTATGTCGGATATGTGCATGCCATCGCACACAGCTTGGGCGGGCGTTACGGGATTCCGCACGGCTTGGCCAACGCCATCATCCTGCCGCATATGCTTCGCGCCTATGGCGAAGCTGCTGTTCCCAAGCTCGCCGATCTCGCCCGCATGGCCGGTATCGCGCCGGCTACCGCGCAGGACAGTCTTGCGGCCGAGGCCTTTATCGATTGGGTCGACCGCATGAACGAGGCCCTGGGAATCCCCAAATATGTCTCGGGTATTCGCCGCTCCGATATTCCGCAAATGGCGGCCCATGCCGATGCCGAGGCCAATCCCCTGTACCCCGTTCCTCTTTTAATGGACCGCCTGGAGCTCGAGCATATGTACGAAGTTGTTGCAGGTGGTATGTTTGAGGACGAGAACTAGGAGGGTCCATGAACACCGAGGAAATCGCGCGCATTGTCGGCGAGCAGCGCGCCTATTTTAAGACGCACGCTACGTTTGATGTCGATGCTCGACGTCGTGCGCTCGTGAGTTTACGCGATGCGGTGCGGGCGCACGAGGCCGATATCGCCCATGCGCTCAAGACCGATTTGGGAAAGTCGCATGACGAGGCATATATGTGCGAGATCGGCACGTCGCTTTCCGAGATTCGACATCAGATTGCGCATGTGGCTCGATGGAGTCGTCCGCGCCTACGTCCGTGTGACCTTGCCAACGCCGTGAGTGTGTGCAAAACGCAAGCCGTGCCCTATGGCGTCACGCTCATCATGGCGCCTTGGAACTATCCGTTTTTACTGACGCTCGAGCCGCTCGCCGGCGCGCTCGCTGCAGGCAACACCGTGGTCATCAAGCCGAGTGCCTATGCGCCGGCTTCGAGCGCGGTGCTCAGGCAGATTTGCGAGGAAGCATTTGAGCCGCGCCTGGTAACGGTCGTCGAGGGCGGGCGTGCCGAGAACGAAGCGCTGCTCGACGAGTGCTGGGACAAGATCTTCTTTACCGGTAGCGTTCCGGTCGGCAAGCTCGTCATGGAGCGCGCGAGCAAAAACCTTACGCCCGTGACGCTTGAGCTGGGCGGAAAGAGTCCCTGCATCGTGGATGCGACGGCAAACTTGAAGGTCGCGGCACGCCGCATCGCCTTTGGTAAATGGCTCAACGTGGGGCAGACCTGCGTGGCACCCGACTACCTGCTGGTCGATACGCGCGTGCACGACGAGCTGCTGGGCCTCATCAAGGAGGAGGTCCGTCGCATGTTTGGCGAGCACCCGCTCGACAACGAGGACTACGGTCATATTGTCAACGCCAAGCATTTCGCGCGCATACGTGGGCTGATCGATTCCGATAAGGTCGTGCTTGGGGGTACCGCGCGCGAGACTTCGCTCAAGATCGAGCCGACGATTTTGGACGGCGTGTCCCCCGATGACGCCGTGATGCAGGAGGAAATCTTCGGCCCCATCTTGCCAGTGCTGACGTTTGAGGGCCTGGATGAGGCCGAGACGTTTATTATGGATCGTCCGACGCCGCTGGCCCTGTATATCTTTAGCCAGGACCGCGAGGTCCAGCAGCGCTTTGTGCGCTACGTGCCCTTTGGCGGCGGCTGTGTCAACGACACGATCATGCACTTGGCTACGAGCCATATGGGCTTTGGCGGCATGGGTGCGAGCGGTATGGGACAGTACCATGGCCGCGAGAGCTTCGATACGTTTAGCCACAAGAAGAGCATCGTGAACAAGGCAACCTGGCTGGACGTGCCATTCCGCTATGCCCCCTACGCAAGCTGGAAGCACAAGTTCGTGCGCATGTTTGTGCATTAGAATCAGATGGCGTAGCGACAAACGGTCGAAAGGCGCAGGCAGGATGAATTTGTGTCCGCGTGAGTTCGTAGACTTCTCTGTAAGGTTAAGCGCCGGTTTATCCGGCCGTTAGAGGAGTTGCTATGTACGAGCCTTCACGTGTTCTTCTGTCATTTCACATTGCAGGATTTCAGTATGCTGATGGCGCCTTGGTCCTGGGCGATCTTAAAGCGGGCGATAAACTGACACTGTGTGCCGAGCGCGATAATCCCCATGACCCCGAGGCAGTTGCGATCTACTATGGCAAGACCAAACTTGGCTACGCTCCAGGAAACGAGGTCGGCCCGCTGTCCTTGATGATGTATTACGGCCACGAGGATGTGTTTGAGGCCCGCGTACAACAGGTTGCCCCCGAGCGCAGTCCGTGGCATCAGGTGCGCGTTGGCCTCTATGTGGTGGATGCTCGCTAGTCGGCAATGGAGGCTGCCATGTTTGATGACGATGATCTGTTCGATCTGACGGATGACCCGTTTGAGTGGGATATGCTACTCGATGACGATGAGTTGGAGCAGGACCGTAGGAAACGGCAGGACAAGAAAACTCAGGGTGACGCTTCGAAAAAGCAAGGCAAGCGCCGCCGAGGTCTGTTCGGCGGGCTCTTTGGATAACCGCCGCATCGCTGCGTCTGTATACTTAGCACGAGTTGAACGCGTTGCGAAATGAGGGCATAGACGATGATGTGGTTTACCGCCGACCTGCACCTGGGCGATACGAATATCTTGCACGACATGGATCGGCCGTTTGATTCGGTCGAGGAGATGAACCGCAAAGTCATCGATGCCATCAATGAGTGCGTGGCTGTGGACGACCGCCTCTATATCTTGGGAGACTTTACCTATCGTTTGCCCCTGGCGGAGGCGGTGCGCCTGCGCGAGCGCATCGAATGCCAGAATGTGACGCTCATCCGTGGTAACCATGACAGCGACTGGGAAGATCCGGCTGCGCCCCAAATCTGGGAAGACGTGCGTGATTACTTGGAGGTTGCTCCTGGCTATGCCAAGGGCCATCGTCTGGTTATGAGCCACTACCCCATGCTCAGCTGGAACGGCAAGGCACGTGGCGCCATCATGCTGCACGGGCATATCCACAGCAGGGGTGACCGCACCAACGCACGCAACCGCGATCGCGAACGTCCTATCTTTCGCTACGATGTCGGCCTCGACGCCAACGAGTACAAGCCTGTAAGCCGAGACCAAATCCTCGGTTTCTTTGGACTGTAATTCTCGAACCGTCACACAAACCGCCACAAAGGGGACAGGCACCTTTGTGGTGTTTCTGGCGCCGTTGCCATTATGGCGGCGCTTTTTTGTCCGTGCGGCGCGGTAGAGTGTAGGCGGTTGAAATTTGCGTCCATTGAGGAGCTGCTATGAACGAGATCAAGTGCCCGCATTGCGGCGAAGTTTTTAAGGTCGATGCGTCCGGCTATGCGGATATCGTCAAGCAAGTGCGCGATGCTGAGTTCTCGCGTGACCTGGATGAGCGCGTAGCGGCGGCTCGACGCGAGGGCGAGCAGGCGCTGGAGCTTGAGCGCTCGCGTTCGTCAGCCGCTTTGCAGGAGGCAGAGTCTCAGCGCAACGCTCAGCTTGTCGAGCAGAAGAATGCTGCAGCTCAGCAGCTGGCACAAGAGGTTGCCAAGCGCGATGCTGAGCTTGCCGAGCTGCGCGCCAAGCTCGAGGGCGCTGCCACAGAGCGCGAGAGTGCAAGCCAGCGTGCGGCGGTTGAGGCCCGCGCCGATGCTCAAAAGGAGAATGCCGAGCTGCAGCGCGAGATCGACAACCTGCGTGCGCAGTTGGGGCGCAAAGATGATGAAGCCAGGCTTGCCGAGGCGGCGGCACGTAATGCTGCTCAAAACGATTTAGCTGCACGTGACGCTCAGATTGCCGAGCTGCAGGCCAAGCTCGCCGCGGCGGACAAGGCCCAGGAGATGGCGCTTGCCGCTGCCGCGGCAGAGTCGCAGCGTGAGCTCGATGCCGCTCGCAGCGAGGCCGAGCGCGCGCTTACTGACTATCGCGCGAAGGTGCAAGAGAAGTTTTCCGCCGCAAAGGCTCAGTCCGAGCAAGAGGCCGAGGGCCTGCGTGCCCAGCTGCGCGAGCAGGAACTGATGGCAAAAATGAACCTGTCGGAGGCAGTCGCCGCGGCGGAGCGAGAGCGCGATGAAGCACGTGCCAAGCTGACGAGCGAGTTGGCAGTGCGCGATTCTCGCGAGGAACAGGCCAAGGCGGCACACGAGCTCGAGCTTGCGCAGGCCAAGCGCGCGAGCGATGACCTGATTCGCTACAAGGATGAAGAGATTGAGCGCCTTAAGGACATGAAGGTCCGCCTGTCCACCAAGATGGTGGGCGAGTCGCTCGAACAGCATTGCGAGACCGAGTTCAATCGCCTGCGCATGACGGCGTTTCCCAATGCATACTTCGAGAAAGATAACGATGCATCCGAGGGCACCAAGGGCGATTTTATCTTCCGCGAGTGCGACGCGAGCGGTAACGAGGTCATCTCGATCATGTTCGAGATGAAAAACGAGAACGACGAGACCGCGACCAAGCACAAGAACGAGGATTTCTTTAAGAAGCTCGACCACGATCGCCGCCAAAAGGGCTGCGAGTACGCAGTGCTCTGCACGCTGCTCGAGCCCGAGAGCGAGCTTTACAACGCCGGTATCGTGGATGTGAGCTACCGCTACGAGAAGATGTACGTGATCCGTCCACAATTCTTCATTCCCATGATTACGCTGCTGCGCAACGCCGCCATGGGTTCGCTGCGCTATAAGCAGGAGCTGGCGGAGTACAAACAGCAGAATATCGACGTTACGAACTTCGAAGCCAAGATGGAGAAGTTCAAGAACGATTTCGGCCGCAACTACGAGATTGCGAGCCGCAAGTTCCAAACGGCAATCGATGAGATCGACAAGACGATTAGCCATCTGCAGAAAACCAAGGAGGCGTTGCTGTCCTCCGAGAACAATCTGCGCCTAGCCAACAAGAAAGCCGACGATCTTACCATTCGCAAGCTCACGTGGGGCAACAAGACCATGAAAGCGGCGTTTGACGAGGCACGCGGGACTGCGCCAGAGACAAACGATGAGCCCGCCGAGGCGGATTCGTATGAGGTCGAGGATGCCGAGTAGGGCATAGCGTATAGTGCAAAAGCGGGGCCGCTGG
>URRT01000059.1 GCA_900550355.1 uncultured Collinsella sp. | reverse complement strand
GTTGGATCGGTTCTTTCTGATATATGCTGGTTGCGGCTCTTCTTTTGGGAGGAGTCGCTTTTTTGTTGCTAGGAGGTTGGCCCGTGGTTGATGAGGATGCTCGTTCTGAGCTTCTTTCTGCTGATTGGAATGGCGAATGGATGCGCTTGCAGGCTGGTCGGCGGCGGGCTGATGATTCTTTTGAGTGGGATAAGCGGGCTCGGCATTTTCGGCCGCTTGAGACTGCTCCGTATGCTCGGGATTTTATGAAGCTGTTAGCGCTTGAGCCTGGTGAGTCGGTGCTTGATATGGGGTGTGGGGCTGGGTCGATTGCTATTCCGCTTGCTCAGGCTGGACATCCTGTGATTGCTGCTGACTTTTCCCCTGCCATGTTGGGCACGCTTGATGCTGGCATTGAGTACTATGGGCTCGAGGATCGCATTACACCGCTTGGGCTTGCTTGGGATGATGGCTGGGATTTGGTTGGACCGGTCGCGAAAGCGGTAGATGTTGCCTTTGCCAGTCGCTCTGTCACCACGACCAACCTAAAAGACGCGCTTGCCAAGCTTGATCGAACGGCTCGTCGGCGTTGTGCCGTCACGATGGTCGCCAACTCCAGCCCGCGCTATGACCTTCACCTGATGAACGCCATCGGTGCCTCGGTTACCTGCAGTAATGGCTTTGTGTATGCCTTCAATATCCTCATTCAGATGGGTGCCCTGCCGCAGGTTACGTACTTTGAATCGCCTCGTCGCGATACCTTCGATAGCCTTGAGGCGGGAGTGGCGGACTTCTCCCGCATGCTCGAGCACGGTAATGAGGATAAGATCGACCGTCTGCGCGACTACGTCGCTCAGCATATGATTGAGAATCCCCGTGCTGGCGAGCCGGGGTCCAAAGGGGTGCCGCAGGGACGCTATATGCTCGACCACGTCCGCAAGGTCCGTTGGGCGTTTATTGCATGGGAGCCGGTCTCTTCGAGCCGTCCATAGACCGCTTTCGACAGCCGTACACGTCCGCCTATAACCCGCACTGTTCTCCCACTCGGCATCCGCATTCTTTTTGAACTGGGCAAACACGCCCCACACCGCGCCGTTCCTGCGCTATCGTGGGACAGCTCACGTAGATTAAGGCCCCATCGCGGGGCGCCCCATACATAGAAAGCGAGAACCCATGGCACTGACAGGAGCCCAGGTCAAGCAGCTTCGCAGCATGGCCCATCACCTCAACCCCGCCATCATCATCGGCAAGTCCGACATCAACGAGGGCACCGTCGAGCAGACGGTCGCCTACCTGGAGAAGCACGAGCTCGTTAAGTGCTCCGTACTCGATGGTTCCAGCCTTTCCGCCCGCGAGGCCGCCGAAGAGCTTGCCGATCGCTGCCATGCCGAGGTCGTCCAGGTTATCGGCCGCAAGTTCTCGCTGTATCGCGAGTCCTCGCGCAAGGACATCGAGAAGATTAAGCTCGTCTAAGAGCCAACAATCCGGCGAGCCAACATACATCAAGCTTGCGAGCGTCCGAGCAATTCGGACGCTCATTTTTTATCGTTCGACGAGCACGCGGTTAAGCCTACCCTCCACCAAGCGCTCGTACAGACGCCGCGTCTCGGGCTCGGGCACGCCATTGACCTGCTCCCTCAGGTGATGCATATGCCCACTGTACAGCTCGACGATATCGCGTCGTCGCCCCGCCGCACCGTAGACGCGCATAGCGCAACGCACCATGTCCTCGCGCGCCGTCTCTTGCCGCAGCCCCGACTCCACCAGCCATACCGCCGACTGCAGGTCGTTTTCTTCTAGGGCGGCATTCGCGCCCCGAATCATGCAGTCGATATACTTAGATTCCATAATGCGCCTCATACGCAAAAAGTAGGTGGGATTACAGCCATTGGGAACATACAACGGGCCGGCGTAAAGCTGCTCAATCTTAAGGCACAGCTCAATCAGATGGGGTCCGCGCGCACCCGTGCGATTTCCCAAAACTTCGCGGCTTATCTGATCAAACAACCGCACGTCGGTCTTGACGTAATCGCCGTTAAGCCCAATGCACTCGTTTTGGATCAGCACACACGACTTGCCGTCCGGTGTCGGCCCCAAGGCCGAACGCAAGCGCGATATCGTCGAGTACAGGTTATTGCGGGCGCTATTGAACTCGGCATGGGGCCACAGCTCCATGGCCAGCGTCTCACGATCGACGAGTGCATCCATGCCCAGTGCAAGCCGCTCGGCAAGTGTCGCCGCCTTCTTGCGGCGCCACATTTTGTCCGTGATGGGAAACCCGTCGCGCTCGGCGCGAAACGCACCAAACATGCGAATCTCGATATGGTCGATGGTATCAACGGCTTCAACCTCGCCGGCCTGGAACAGGCGCTCGCCCTCCCCTTCCAAATCGTCGCGCAGCGAGTACCGCGACAGCTCGCGCACGGGAAGCTTCTTGCGTATCCTGCCCGCCGGCTCGCCCAGACAATGCATGGCAAGGCGCGCAAAGAGCCGATACGATGGCTCTAGAATCCCCGCACGATTCATGGACATCCAGGCCGCAAGATCGCTATCTCGTCCCGCGCAGGCCAAATGCAGCGCCACCATCCAGGCCTCTGCGCCACCAACCTGCGTCTGGCTTATATCGAGTAGCTCCGCTTCCTCGCGCACCGAAACCATCGAGGTGTTACGCAGATATGCCGCGCGCTCCAGCAGCAATGCGTTATCGCGCATGTACGCAATCGACTCCTCGGCAAGTTTGAGCACTTGGACCGCACGGAACTTTGCATTAACCGGCCGTCCCTCTGCCAGCGACTGCCAGCCTTCTAGCAACAGGCCAAACAGCTGAATCTGGTTGTCGCGCATGCGTACGGCAAAACGATCGAGCTCATTGAACGCCGCGTCGTCGGTTACCGGCAAGCCGGAAAGGAGCCGCCGTGCCGCCAACACCATGCGCACCCAGATAGCCATCGCCTTAAGCCCACGTACGTCGAGCGCCTCCCGCACCACCGTCATCTCGTCGTCGCGCTCGTCGATTCCCGCAAACGACCCGTCAAAGAGCTCCACCAGCATGCTATCGGCCCGTATAACAATCCCCGCGATGTCGAGCTCGCAGTCATAGGCCTTGCTCGTTTTGAGCTGCTGTAGAACGCCGCCGTCATCTCCCCGTTCGGTCAGGCATCGCTTGACCTCGATATGCGCGGAAAGCATGTCGAGTGCGGTGTGGGACGTCTCTATTTCTGGCACGGCCAGGTTCGTAGGAAGCCCAAGCCCGTTGTCCCCATAGCAAACAGCCGTCAGTGTCTGGGCCACCCTCCATGAAACAGGGTCTATTTCGCAGGCCGCCCGTTCGCCCCCGCGCTCGATGACCGATGCCATATAGCGAGCGAGCTTTGTATTGGACACGCTGACCGCCGCCAGATATACGCCGAGCGCCTCGGCAGGCGTTGGCTCTGGAGCCGGATCGTCGGCATCGATCGTGCCCAGCGCTGCTCGGCAGATATCGGCCCCGTGCCCCGTCAGAGCCAGATCGACCCCATACTGCCCAGCAAGTTCAAGGACTGCTTCACGGTCCAAAAAGGCGTCCGCCAGGCCCATCGCCGCATCGCATCTACCCGCCTTAAGCAAAATCCGGGCCGCCCTCGGAACAAGCTCGGGGCGAACCTCGGCCACCAACTTGCGCAAGCGCAAGCGTCCGTTATCCTCCGTGCCCAGACACGTAAAACTCCGCTCGGCGGGATCCAAGCCAAAGATCGGGTAGTCGCGTACAAAGTAGGACTGGTCGACCATCGACAACCTCACCCCACAAGCCTCGAGTTCTGCGATATTGCCCTCGCCCATCAAAACCATGAGACATGCCACGCAAAACAGCGCATTATTGTCGAGCGAAGCCAGATCGACAAGTGCCGCGCCATATACGTTGACAATCTCGTTTTCGAGCAGACCGGCTACGTCGCCTTGGCCATACAGACCCGTCTGCAATGCCGAAACGAGCTCGGGCACGCCCTGCGTGAGCTGATAAAAGTCGAGCGATGTGCTGATCGAAAACGCCGATGCCCACGCCGAATACTCATAGGCATGCACCTTGAGCATCTGCGCATTGATCTTAACCGAATCGCCCAGCCCATGAATCAGCTGACGATTTGAAGGACGGCAGGAGATAAAGACCCCTATCCCCATAGCGCGCAGGCCGCGAATCCTGTCGATGAGGTCTTCGGTATCGTGCTGATCGAGGTTTGGCACATTATCAATCGCGATAAGGGAGTGCGGTTTGTCTTTGAGTTCTTCGGTAACCACCTCGAGCTGCATAAACACCTCGCGCCCAATGGCGCGATCGGCCTCGATAATCCGCACGGGGCCTCGCGTCGGGTCGCATTTAACCTCATGGGTGTACTGCAGCAGCACCGAGGTCTTCCCAAACCCGTCGGGCGCATAAAGAACCACGATGCCGGCCTTTCGGCCCTTGGCGAGAAGCTCATTCATCAAGCGTTCGCGTCGCACCATATAGCCACCGCCCAGCGGCATCAGCTCGAGGTCGTCTATACCGCTCAAATCGTTTACCATGCCCGCTCCTCAACTCGACCGTATGGACACTGTAGCCGCAAGACCATACAAGCCGCGCTATGAATAGAGCGACCTTGTGTTTTAGGTTGTCTTTTGGTACGCAAGCGGCAAGTTTTTGTACAGCGAGGGCCGATTGTTATTAATCCCCCGACTAATCGGTCTTTAAGCAGGTAAATGAGCTTGTCAGCTTGTCCCATCTAAGCGGCAGTGTAACGCAGATGAACAAGGTTCAGCCATGTCATTCAACTCGCCTAGCACCCGCTACCGTCTACGACCTTCTAGTGGCATTTTTGCATAGAATCTGGTATAGAATGAATCGAGCTGTTGGACATCCGGCATTCGTCAAGCTTGCGGCAAGTTTTTGGTCAAGTGGGCAAAAAGGGATAGCAAAAAGGCCCCCGCAAAGCGGAGGCCTTAGGCAAGGCTATGTCGAGCTGCAGGATTCGCGCTACTCGCAGAGCGAAAGGGCGGCCTCGTCGGCAACGACAACGCAGTTGGTGTGCAGCTGCAGGATCGAAGCCGGGCACTCGGGCGTAACCGGACCATAGCACATGTCATGCACGGCCTGAGCCTTGGCCTCGCCGTTGGCGACGACCAGGATCATGCGGGCATACATGATGGTCTGGGTACCCATGGTGTAGGCCTGACGGGGAACATCGTCAATGCTGTCGAACAGGCGGCTGTTAGCCTGAATGGTGCTCTCGGTGAGGTCGACGCAGTGCGTGCCCTTGGAGAAGTGGTCATCGGGCTCGTTGAAGCCGATGTGACCGTTGTTGCCAATACCGAGCAGCTGCAGATCCGGGTAACCGGCCTCGGCGACGATCTTGTCGTACTCAGAGCAGGCAGCGGCAGCGTCGGGGTTGGAACCGTCGGGCACATGCGTGTTGTTCAGGTCGATGTTGATGTGATCGAAGAAGTTCTCACGCATGAAGTAGTGATAGCTCTGGGGATCGTCGTGCGAAAGGCCGCGATACTCGTCCAGGTTGTAGGTGCTGACCTCGGCAAAGTCGACGTCACCCTTCTTGTACCAAGCAGCGAGCTGCTTGTAGGCACCGATCGGGGTGGAGCCGGTGGCAAGGCCCAGCACACAGTCGGGCTTGAGGATAACCTGCGCCGAGATGATATTGGCGGCCTTGCGGCTCATATCCTCGTAGTCTTTAGCTTTAATGATCTTCATTACGCGTCCTTTCTCGTACAAGAGAGGCAAGGCTCCCTTACAAGCACTTGCCCGCGGCCCGCGTCGGCCGCAACCAACGTGTGCGGCCACCAGGGCGAGGTCGCGTAATGTATGTGTCTCGTGTCTAGCCGCGTCGAGGCCCCTGCCCGTCCACGGTGACCCGAAGCTGTTTAGCCTCGGACGTTTCCCATCTTGCCACGGAGGGCGTCCTCTTTCAAGGGCGCCCTCCGTAAACGTGTTTGAATTGTAGGCTAATGGCCACGTGCACTTGTTAGCGCTCGCGAGCAACGATGAGCTGGTCCATCTCTTCGACATGCACGCCAACGGAGCCCTTGATGCTCGAGAACTCAACGGAGTTGCACACCAAGATGGGAACCGTCACATCGTAGCCCTCGGCAGCAATTGCCTCGCGATCGAACTCAATGAGCACATCGCCCTTATGGACGATGTCACCCACTTGCGCATGCACGGTAAAGTGCTTGCCCTCAAGCTGAACAGTGTCCAAACCAACGTGGATGAGCACGTCCAAGCCATCGACCGTGTTAAGCGCAACGGCGTGTCCCGTGGGAAAAATGGCCTCGACCTTGGCATCAGCCGGTGCAATCACACGCGTTCCGGTGGGCTGAATCGCCACGCCCTGGCCCAAAAGGCCGGTGGCAAACGTCTGGTCGTTTACCTCGGAGAGCGGAATGACGTCGCCCGAGATGGGAGCATCCAGCGTAAGGACCCGACCACGCATACCAAAAGACCTTAGGACTTTAGTGAACATGCTCCCCCTCGGACATACCAATCAATCAAAATAACCTTAACAGTTTACCACTTGGCAACGGTTTTTGACCATTAGGGAAGTTCGCGCTTGACAACCTCGACGATGTCGTCGACAACGCGCTGGGTCAGCTCGTGCGTCTCGGCCTCGGCCATCACGCGGACCAGCGGCTCGGTACCGCTCGGACGCACCAGAATGCGGCCGCGGCCGTCAAGCTCCTTCTCGGCAGCAGCAACGGCATCCCAGATGGGCTGGCAATCGTCCAGACCAGCCTTGTTGTCGGAATGCACGTTGACGAGTACCTGCGGGTACTTCTTCATGATGCCGGCAAGATCGGTGAGGGTGCGGCCGGTGCGCTTGAGCACGGCCAGAAGCTGCAGGGCCGTCACCAGGCCGTCACCGGTGGTGTTGTGCTCCAGGAAGATGATGTGGCCGGACTGCTCGCCGCCGATGACGGCGCCGTCCGCGAGCATGCGCTCCAGAACGTAGCGGTCGCCCACGGCGGTCTGAACCATCTCGAAGCCCTGCTCCTTCATAGCGATGGAGAAGCCCAGGTTGCACATGACGGTCGAGACGATCTCGGAGTTGGCGAGCTTGCCACGAGCGGCAAGGTCAGAACCGCAGATAGCCAGGATGTAGTCACCGTCGATCTCGTTGCCCTCGCTGTCCACGAACAGCACGCGGTCGGCGTCGCCGTCGTGGGCCAGGCCGATATCGGCGTGGGTGCGCAGCACGAGCTCGCGCAGGGGCTCAAGGTGAGTGGAGCCGCACTCAACGTTAATGTCGGTGCCGCAATAATCGGTGTTGATAGCGTGCACCGTGGCGCCCAGGCGCTGCAGCGCGGCAGGCGTAGTCTGGCAAGAAGCGCCATGGCCGCAGTCGACGGCAACGACCAGGCCGTCGAGCCTTAGGCCATCAAGCGTATCGATGGCGTGGTCGACATATGCCTTGCGGGCGTCCTTCATCTTGATAATGTGGCCCACGCCGGCGCCGGTCGGCAGCGTGTCGGCAGCCATGGCTTCCTCGGACATGACCCAAGCGCTGATCTCTTCCTCGACCGCGTCGGGAAGCTTCATGCCCTTGCGGCTAAAGAACTTGATGCCGTTGAACTCCGGCGGATTATGCGAAGCAGAGATGACGATGCCGCCGTCGAGCTCGTTCTGAACGGTGAGCAGTGCCACGGCAGGCGTGGGGATGACGCCGCAGCAGTGCGGACGGCCGCCCTCGGCCATAATGCCGGCGGTCAGAGCGCTCTCGAGCATGGTGCCCGAAAGGCGCGTGTCACGGCCGATGCAGATGTCCGGACCAAGAAACTTGGTCGCCGCGCGGCCCAGGCGAAACGCGAGGTCACACGAGAGGTCGGCATTGGCGACGCCACGGACGCCGTCGGTACCGAAGATGTTCTGGGGCATAGGATCGCTCCTTCCCTAGCAGGCGATATGCAACCGCCCACCCTAGTCGAAAAAGAAAAGCGGGACCCGCCGAGGAATCGGCAGGCCCCGCTTGTACATTGTATCTCGAAAGGAGATAAAACCTTAGCGCTTGGAGAACTGGGGAGCGCGGCGGGCCTTCTTAAGGCCGTACTTCTTGCGCTCGACCACGCGAGCATCGCGCGTAAGGAAACCGGCCTTCTTGAGGTCAGCACGGTAGTCGCCAGCGTTCAGAAGAGCGCGAGCGATGCCCAGGCGCAGAGCGCCGGACTGACCGGAGATGCCGCCGCCATCGCACAGAGCGATAACGTCGAACTGACCGGCGGTGTCGGTCACCTTGAAGGGAGCAAGGGCGTTCTCAACGAGCTGATGACGGCCGAAATACTGCTCGGCGTCACGCTTGTTGATGGTCACCTTGCCGGTGCCGGGGACGAGACGGACGCGGGCGACGGCGTTCTTACGACGGCCGGTACCCTGGTAGACAACGGTGTTCTCAGCCATCTTTAAGCCTCCAGCTCAATCTTCGTGGGGTTCTGGGCAGCATGCGGATGCTCGGCACCAGCGTAGACCTTAAGCTTGGTCATCTGGGCACGGCCGAGGGTGGTCTTGGGCAGCATACCGCGAACGGCGCGCTCGATGACCTTCTCCGGGTGCTTCTCCATAGCCTGGCGGAAGCTCTCAGCCTTGAGGCCGCCGTTGTAGCCGCTGTGGCGATAATAGGTCTTCGTGTCGGCCTTGTTACCGGTAAGCTGGACCTTATCGGCGTTGATGACGACAACGAAGTCGCCGCAGTCGCTGTTGGGCGTGAACTGGGGCTTGTTCTTACCGCGCAGGATCATTGCGATCTGGGTGGCAAGACGGCCCAGGACAGCACCATCGGCGTCGACGAGAACCCAGTTGCGCTGGACCTCGCCCTGCTTGGCGTAGTGAGTCGATTTCGAAATCACTTAGACTCCTCCATGTACAGTACGTGTTGTTACAGAGATTCACGGGGCTCTGCAAGTAACCCGTCCATATTACCCCGCTCGCCGTACGAGTCAACAGGTATTTTGGCTCCGACCAGAGTTTCTGCACATGTCATCCACGAGCCGTGATTTTCCAGTTCTTTAGCTGTTGTCATTTTTTGAGGGTTCGCCGTCGCTAGCGCTCAACGAACTCTTGGATTTCCGCGAGCAGGCGCTTTGCCTCCTGGCGGCCCTGGATATACAGGTCCAGAAGCTTTGCCGGATCGTGCTCAACATGGCCGACCTCGACCGGCTTTTGCGGAGCGACGACCAACGCACGGCCCTCGCGCTCATACTTCCACAGGTGCATGCGCTGGATGTTGTAACGGTCGTGGCGCGTCTCGATAGCCTCGAGCAGATAGGGGTAGTCGGCATAGCGGGCGCGCGCGGCCGGCAAAAACTCGTAGGGCTTTTTCTCGTACGAGCGGTCCTGCGTGACGATGACGACCGCACGGTCGAAGCCCGCCTCCTCCAGCACATGCTCGATAGGAACCGAATCGGCCACGCCGCCGTCGACGTATTTGTGCCCGTCAATCTCGACCGGCGGCGTCACCAGCGGCAACGAGGTCGAGGCGCGCACGGCGTCGAGATCGAGCACGGCGCTTTTGACCGGGAGGTACGTGGCAGTTCCAAAGAGCATGTCCGTCGCGACGGCGTACATCTCGATGGGGCTCGCGTCGAACGCCTCGTTGTCAAAGGGATCTAGGCGGTCCTGGACATCGTTGAAGATAAAGTCGTAGCCGACGATAGAGCCCGTTGACGCAAACGATGCGGCGCCCATGAAGCGGCTGTCGCTGCAGAAAGCCAGGTTGATGCGGTTGGCACGGCCGATCTGGTGCGACTTGTAGTTCACGCCGTTGAGGGCGCCGGCCGATACACCGTAGACCGCCGGAATCTCGACGCCAGCCTCCATGAGAACGTCGAGCACGCCCGCGGTAAACTGCCCACGAAAGCTGCCGCCCTCCAAAACGAGCGCGACCTTGCCGGCGTTCTTTGCCTTATCTTCTGCAGTCATATTGACCTCCTGCGATTGCGTTTTGGCTTTCTTCTACCCAGTTTTGAGATGGCGAGCGCGCAGGTTTTTTGAGGCGGCAGGTGAAGCGGAAAGTGTACCCCAGTTTGAGGCGAGATTCCGGGATGCGCTTTCCGCTTGGACCGCCATTGGGAAAGCGCGTCCCATTCTCAGAGCAAATTCCGGGTCGCATTTTCCGCTGAGCCCGTCATCAGGAAAAAGAATCCCATTTCGAGCTTAGATTCCGGGATGCGGTTTCCGCTTGAGGCATCATCCGGAAACTACGTCCCAGTCTGAGTGCGGATTCCGGGATGCGCTTTCCGCCTGGGCCGCCATTGGGAAGCGCGTCCCACCCTGCGTTGCCGTAGCGTTTGCTTAACGCCCGCGCCCTGCATAGAGTTCGATTCTCCGCGGTACGGGGCCTCCGTTGACGGGCTGGGATCGGGAGCAGACGCGGAATCGACATCGCATCCGTTTTGAGTCGGAAGTTTGCGCGGAGAATCCGCGTATTTGCTTCGCAAATACGCACCGGCTTCAGGCGCCCGTCGGCGTCCTCGCCCCCCCGCTAATCGGTAT
>URRT01000058.1 GCA_900550355.1 uncultured Collinsella sp. | reverse complement strand
ACATCGACGTCGCGCGTCGTCGAACTGGCAAGTCGAGTAGGTGTGCCGCGCACGCGTATGAGCGCCGTGTTCAACCGGTTCGGTGCGCGCGGGGCAGACGAGGACGTCGCTATGCGCTTTGAGATTGCCTGTGCGTTGAGCTCCAAGATTCGTATCGCCGATGGCGGGCAGGATCTCGCCGCGCTCATGGCGTTTGGGCGTGCTGACGAGGCAGTGGGGCAGACCAGCGCTTTTGCGACCAGCGTGCGCGAGGCCACGCGCGAGATGCTCGTGGAACTGGGGTGCGCCGTCGGCCCTTGGAGCGATATGGTCGCCGACCGTGCAATGCGCACCGAACGCCCGCGTATCCGCCTTCCCTGGTCGCACGAGGGTGATCAGCGATGAGCCTGCAAACGAGGATTAAGGCTGCCGGCGCTGCGGCGGCGGCAGCGCCTGTAGATGCGGGGCGTCGCCGCGCCGTGAAACGACGCACCAAGCGCGCCGTGATGGACCGCATGGGTTACGACGAAGTGGCGCGTATCAGCGCCTATATCGACCCGGCACTTGCCCGCTCGGAATTGCGTCCTGCGGTGGAGGCGGCGCTCAATGTTGAGGAGCCGACCGATCTCGCGACGCCCGAGCGCGAGGCCATCATCGACGAGATTTTGGATGACGTGGTGGGCTTGGGGCCGTTGCAGCCGCTCATCGAGGACGACACCGTTACCGAGATCATGATCAACGGCTGCCGCTCGGCTTTCTTTGAACGCGGCGGCGTCTTGTACCCCATCGAGCATGCGTTTGAGGATGATGAGCAGATCCGTGTGCTTATCGACCGCATTATCTCGCCACTTGGCCGCCGTATCGACGAGCGCAGCCCCATCGTCAACGCCCGCCTTAAAACGGGCTATCGCGTCAACGCGGTGATTCCGCCTGTGGCGATTGACGGACCGATTCTCACCATCCGAAAGTTCTCGGACCGTATCTGCTCGCTGGACGAGCTCGTGGGGTTGGGATCGCTGCCGCTTTGGTATGCGCAGCTGCTGTCGTGTGCGGTGTCGCTGCGACAGGACTTGGCGGTTGCGGGAGGCACGGGATCTGGTAAGACCACCCTGCTCAACGCGTTGTCATGTGAGATTTCCACCGGCGAGCGCATCGTGACGATCGAGGACTCTGCCGAGCTCAAGTTTGCGCATCATCCGCACGTGGTGCGCCTAGAGGCGCGCGAGGCTTCAATTGAGGGCGAGGGCGCGGTGACGATCCGCGACCTGGTGACTAATGCCCTGCGCATGCGCCCCGACCGCATCGTGGTGGGCGAGGTGCGCGGTGCCGAGTGCTGCGACATGTTGCAGGCCATGAACACGGGCCACGACGGGTCGCTCACCACGCTTCATGCGGGTTCAGAACAGGAGACCGTGGTGCGTCTGACGTTGCTTGCACGTTATGGCATCGATCTGCCGAGCGAGCTCATCGAGGAGCAGATTGCCATGGCACTCGACGGTATCGTGATGTCCGAGCGCCACGCCGATGGCAGGCGCTTCGTCTCCTCGTATTCGGGGGTGCGACGCGCCGCATCGGGCGGCGTAGAGCTCGAGCGCTATGTGACGTTCGATGCCGCCGAGCGCACCTGGACGCTTGACCGCGAGCCGCCGTTTATCGCAGAAGGCCTGCGGTCGGGGACGCTCACACAAGAGGAGGTGGACGAATGGAGATCACTGTGCCCCTCGTCGTAGGGGGCTTGGCAGGGCTTTCTGTCGCGACGGCGTGCGGGGCGGAACCTCGTGTGCCGCAGGTACCGCCGGCGGAGCTGGCACGTCAGGCGCTCGAGACGGTGGCAGAGAAGCTGCCGCGTGAGCTGGTGGAAAACGATCTGCTGAAAAAGATCGCCCGTTCGTGGGCATCGCTGGCTCCGGCGCATCGCCTTGGCCTCGTGATCGAAGATGCTTCGGGACGTTTGGCGTTTCTGCTGCTATCGAGCGGTGTCTGCTGCGTTTTACTAACGATGGTGTCGTTATCGCCCCTCGGATTTGCCTTGGGACTTGTTGCTCCGTTTGCCGTTGGTGCCGCCCGGGATGGCTTTGAGAGCCGGCGCGAGCAACACGATGCAGAAGAGGCGATGCCCGAGGCGTTTACCGCACTTTCCATGTCGCTTGCCTCGGGACATTCGCTGGCCCAGGGCATGCGCTTTGTGGGCGCTCATGCGCAAGAGCCAGTGCATACCGAGTTTTTGCGGGTGGCGGCGGCGATCGATTGCGGCATCTCGGCGACCGACGCGCTCGATGACTTGCTCGTACGTATCGACGCCCCCGGTCTTTCGCTTGTGACCTTGGCGCTTAAGGTGTCTCAGCGCACCGGCGCTCCGCTTGCCGACTTACTGTCCGAGGCGTCGAGCATGGTGGGGGAGCGCATTGAGCTCAAGCGCCGCCTGGATGTTAAGACGTCGCAGGCTCGCATGTCTGCGCATATGGTCGCGGCGATGCCGGCATGTGCGCGGTGTTGGCGCTGCTTTCGGCAGATTTTCGTCGCGGTCTTGCGACGCCTGCCGGCGCGGGCGCTGTGGTGCTGGGTCTTGCCCTCAACGCCGTTGCCCTGGTGGTTATCCGGCGCATTATGCGGGTGGAGCTATGAGCGCCTCGGTTGCAGTTGCGGCTTGCCTGTGCGCCCTGAGTGTATTTGTCGCGACGGGTTTTGATCGGGCGGATGCACGCAAGATCGCAGGGGCCTGCAAGCGCGAGGCGGTGCTGGTCGCTGCCGCGGGTCGCTCGGTGGTCGATGCTCTGACCGCGCGAGTGAAGGGCGCGGTTGGAGCGGGCGGCCCGGCGCGAGTGTCGCTCGGCGAAGTGTCCGAGATGATCGATGTTGTGCGCTTGGGTCTTTCGGCCGGTCTTTCGTTTGATGCGGCGCTTGAGATTTTCTGCGCCAACCGCCGGTCAGTGCTGGCTCTTCGCCTTGAGCGCGCCTGCATGGCGTGGCAGGTGGGCGTGGGCACGCGTGAGGACGAGTTGTTGGCCGCCGCGCGCGACCTGGACGTGCGAGCGCTCGAGACCTTTGCCATCACGGTGGGGCAGGCGCTCGCCCTGGGTGCCCCACTTGCCGAGACGCTGGCCGCTCAAAGTCGCGAGATCCGTGCGGCTCATCGCGCCGCGGTCGAGCGCGAGATCGAGCGTGCGCCCGTCAAGCTGTTGATTCCCACCGGCACGCTCATCTTGCCGGCGTTGCTTCTGTCCATATTGGGCCCGCTGCTGGGAGCAGGCGGGATGATGTAGGGAGGAATACATGAACACGATGGTCGAAGTTGCTGACAAGGCTTGGAGCTGGGCTTTTTGCCGGGCGATTCACACTCGCCAGCATGCCAAGGAGCTGTTGCAGGAGGAGAGCGCGCAGGGTACCACCGAGTACGCCATTTTAGTGGGCGTACTTGTGGTGATCGCGATTATTGCCATCGTTGCATTTAAAGGCAAGGTTAAAGAGCTATGGGATGCGATCAGCGGGGGCATCAACAGCCTGTAGAGGGCGAGCGCCCCATCGGGGTGCTGCTGGTGTTTGCTTGCCTGACCGTGGCGATAGCGGCGGTGCTTTGGGGGCTTAACGCCGCGCGGCAGCAGCGTCCTGGGACCGCCTCCGATTTGGGCTCAGATTCGGCGGTGGCGTCTCAAAAAGATGAGATGCGAGATGCGGACGATTCGGATGTCGCTGTCACGGCGCAAACCTTTCTGCGGACGCTCGACAAGCGGTCTGGCACTGCGACGGATTCGCCTGAGGGCAACGCGATTGCGGTCCGGCTTGCATGGTCCGAGGACCGACCGATGACCGAAGCGGCGGCGGATATGCTGCGTGCCTATCGCGAGGTACCCACGGCGCAACTTGCTCTGAGCGGCTATCTCGACATCAAGGGAAACGTGTGGGGCGCCATCGTGCGCGACGGACGCGGCTGGGTCGATATGGTGACAATTGCCGCGGATGCTGGCGATGCTTCGTGTCGTCTGCGCGCCGTGCGCCTGAGCCCGCAGGCAACGGACTCAAAGGAGGGATCGTGAAATGCATGATGTCCTGCGTGAGGAATCTGCCCAGGCGACGGTCGAATACGCCATCGTCACGGTGGCGCTGTTATCGATCGTGCTGGCGATCGCGGGACTTTGGCGTGCCGGCACCGATGGGCGCTTGGCGGCGCTGGTTGAGCGGGCGGCATCTCATGGCGTTGCCTCGACGTCGGTTATCGACGCCGCTGCGGCCGCTAAGGACATCGCGTTGTATTGATGCCGCGCGCGAGGACCGGGCGCAGTCTACGGTCGAGGCCGCTTTTTTGCTGCCGACGTTTCTGACACTCATCCTTCTCGCGCTGCAACCGGTGTGCCTGCTCTATACGCGCGCGGTCATGGAGTCTGCCGCCGCCGAGACCGCGCGGCTCATGACCACGACGACGGCGGAGGACGACGATCTTAAGGAGTTCACCCGCCGCCGGCTTGCCGCAGTGCCCAACGTTTCGATCTTTCATGCCGGCGGGCCGTTGTCGTGGGATATCGAGCTTGGCCGGGCCGGTGCGGGTGGCGTCTCGTCCGTGTCCGTTTCCGGCGAGGGCAAGCCGTTGCCTGTGATCGGTGCGTTTGCGCAGGCTATGGGTGGTACCGCCGAGGGCGGCTACGTTGAGCTCAAGGTCGATGTCTCGTATCAATCGCGTCCCGAATGGCTGGAGGGAGATTATGATTCGTGGATTACTGCATGGGATTAAGCGTTTCTGGTCTAGATGCGTTTTGACGCGCCGTCCGAGCTGCCATCGCAAACGAGGCGGCTTTATGGGCCGCGCCGGTGTCGATCTGTTTATCGAAGACGGTGCCTACACCACGCTTTCTTCTGCCGTGGTCATCCTAGTGGTGCTCACGTTGTTGTTTTCGTCGACCGCGGCGATATGGAGCATGTCGCGTGCCGGGGATACCCAGGTGGCGGCCGATAGCGGCGCGCTGGCGGGTGCCAACGTAGTGTCGTCCTATCACACGGCTGCCACGGTGGTTGATGCGAGCATCTTGAGTCTGGGGCTGGCGGGGTTTGCCACAATCGGGACGGGCCTGGTCGCCATCCTCATCCCAGGTGCCGAACCAGTTGCCGGCAATATGGTCGACACCGGGATCGAGATCATTAAAACGCGCAACAAGTTTGCCAAAAGCGCATCGGAAGGCTTGCAGAAAATCGAGACGGCTCTGCCGTATCTGATCGCCGCGCGTGCCACGCAGGCGGTGTCGGCGCAGGATACCGATAGTGTGACCTATACCGGCACGGCGCTTGCCGTGCCCAGGACATCCGAGTCGGACTTCGCTGCGCTCAAAGGGTCCGAGATCTCGACCGATACCATTAAAGACACATCAGATGATTTAGAGCGTGCGGCCGAGGAGCTGCGGAAGGCTTCTGAGGACACGGCGAAGGCTAAAGAGCGCGCTTGGCTGGCGGATTGTGGTGGGTCGGACGAGAGTTCGATTGGCAAGTACTCGTGTATGTGGGAGCGTGCGAAAAAACTAGCAGAACTATCTGACAGTCAGAACCGTCATGAAAAGTCGAGCATCACATGGGAGCCGCAAATAGCGCTCGATCGCGCGAAAATCTATTACCGGCAGCGCTTGGCGAATGAAAAACCTCAGGGATCGAGCGTCGAGATGAAAGCGCAGTCAGCCGCTCGAAAAGCGTTCTATGCCTATGCGATTGAAGAGGTCGATCGAGCATACATAAAAGATGATGGTGAACGGTTTTCTGCCTATATCCCACTATTGCCGCGTGTCCCAAACGAGGTGCGGCCGACCGAGCTTTACACCGATGCTGTATGGCCTGTAAGCAACAATGACGGCAGAACATACCTGCATTATGGAGCCGAATGCCCCGTCTATCAGAAAGGGACTCCGAGTGGGCTGGCATCTGTTGCTGATTATGATGGTCGTGATACATGCGAAGCGTGCGGCTTCGGCGTGGTTGCGCTTGGAAGCGCCCTTATGCCGCCTTCGTCCATCAGAAATGGCTTCGAATACCACTTCAATGAATTCAAAGAGGCTCTGGAAGACTACGTCGAATGCCGCAACAAAGAGCTCGAGCTCGAGCGTCAGACCGAGGATGAGGCCGACCGTGCGGGCAATGCGTTTGACCAGGCCATTAAAGCGCTTTCGGGCGAGCGTCCGCGTATCGCTCCGCCCGGTCGCAACGGCGTGGTCGCCTTTGCGGTTTCGGGTGCCATCTCGAGCCCCGATGAGCTCAACTCTTCGTTTAACACGGCAGTTAGGCTTGGCGATCGCGGTGCCATCTCTGCCGCGGTGCTGGCCCCCGATGAGGCGACGGCGCAAAACAACGTGCTTTCGCGATTTTTCTCGACATTGAAGGAACGCTCGGGCGGCGTTGCCGGCGTACTCGATGGCGTCATGGATGTTTGGGGACGGCTGCTTGTGGGATACGGAGACATCCAAGGTTCGGCCGACGAACTTATGGACGAGATGATTAAAGACCTAGGAGGGGGCAGCGGCGCGTTGGGCTCCATCGCATCGTGGCTCGGCGATACCGTTTCGGCGTCCGTGGCGGCGTTGGGTCTGGAACCGTGCGACTTGCGCCTGCGAAAGCCAGTGCTGACCGATTCCGCCAACGTCATTAAGAGTCCGGGGTCTGACATTGCTGGTCTCTCTCAAGCGCAAGACAAGCTGCGAAGTATTCCGTTGGGCGTGACCGATCCCAAGGCGCTTTGCGAGGCGTTGGAATATCAAGTCGAACGCACCATTAGCGGTACGGTGTTCACGCTTGCGGAGATTCCTCTGCCCGGCGGCGGCTCCATCCCACTCACCGTCGATGTCGCCACGCTGGTTGGCGCTCTGGGCGGTGGGTCGTAATGAGTATTCGCATGCGTCTGCGCGAGGAGCGCGCCCAAGCGACGGTGGAGATGGCAGTGGTTACGCCTGTTTTGCTGGTGCTGGCACTCATCGTGTACAACGTCATGATCTTTGCCGGCGCTGTCGCGCGCTTCGACCGCGTGGTGCCCGACATCGTGCTGGCGCACGCTGTGGCGCCGGGCGGGGAGGGTGACGAGAGCTCTGCCGATGCCTCGACGACGGTTCAGACTCAAATTCTGAATGCCATGGAAGGCTATGACTTGCAGATCGAAGTGTCGAGCGAGCAAGGCGCGGAGGCATCGGATGGTGGCCTGCTCTCCCTATCCGGTACGTTTAGGACCTACACCTGCACCATGCACTATGAGCCGTGGCCGACTTCTCTCAGCATCGCTGGCGTTTCGCTGGGGGCGCCGACAACGTTGTCGCACGAGCGCGCGGTGACGGTCGATCCATGGCGTCCGGGGGTGGTCATGTGACCGCGGTCTCGTCCTACATCGCTTACGCGCGGGCACTCAACAGGCTGGGTTGGACGCCGGCCGAGTTTGTGGTGGCGGAGTCGTTTGTCGTGCGCCTGCGCGGCATGCTGGGACGGCGTCCGGTTGCCGCCAACGTCCTGCCGCTCGTCATGGCGTTTCCACGCTGCTCTTCGGTCCATACGTGTTTTATGGCCTATCCCATCGACATCGCCTTCATCGATCGCGACGGCAATATCCTCGCGCGCTACGAAAACGTCCGTCCTTGGCACATGTGCTCTTGCCTCGGCGCCTGGGCCGTACTAGAGCGTCCTTCAATCATTGTTTCGACTCCTGCTCTCCAACGCGTGCCGGCTTAAGAATTGGCGACAGTGGACTTTTGTCATACGAAATTGGGTAAGATGGAGGAGAAGATGCATGGATGTTGAGATCCATCCCAACGCTAAAAAGCACCTGACGGAAAAGCAGGTGCTTAGCGCTTGGCTTGCGGTTACTGAGTGCATTCGTCGCGAGTCGAAGGACGAGCCGCCGAGATGGCTTGCAATTGGATGGCTCTCAGACGGACGAAGCGTGGAGCTTGTCGCGGTGGAGCTTGTCCGTGGGTGGCTTATCATTCATGCCTTGTCTCCAGTCCAGAAGAAATTTTGGCAGGAGATTGAACAGGCTCGGCAAAGGGGTCGATGATGGGCAAGACGTATACGGCCGCTAATGGTCAGGTTGTAACGGATGAAATGATTGACGCGTGGTGCGAGTCGTACGAGCGCGGAGAGTTTCCGGATGGCGAACACGCCGTTGGTGGGATCGTGCATGGACGGCCCCCGCTCTCAGGTGAGGGGACGGCAACGCTGTCGGTCAAGATTCCTCTGGGAATGAAGGAGGCCATTCGTCGACGGGCGGCTGCCGAGGGGATGACGCCAAGTGAGTTTGCCCGTGCGGCTCTGAGTGAAAAACTTCTTGCTGCCGGCTGATGCCTCTGACGTGCCGATTTATAGAACCGAGGCTGTGCTCAAAAACTTTTTTAAAATTCTCGGTTGACCGGAACGCGTCCTTGGTTATACTAATCAAGCCTTGAAACAAGGCACACCTCAAATGGCTGGGTAGCTCAGTTGGTAGAGCAGAGGACTGAAAATCCTCGTGTCAGGGGTTCGATTCCCTTCCCCGCCACCTTGAATTGACTAGGACCTCTGTAAAGGGGTCCTTTTCTTTTATGCAGCCCCCACATGGAATCGAACCCATGAGGGCGCGGAGCTGAGGAAACGCGATAGCGTTTGCCAGCGTAGCTCGCAAGGCGCGCAAGCGCCGCAGCGGTCCGTCTGCGCAGCGCGCGGACGCGATTCTCTTCCCCGCCACCTTGAATTGACTAGGACCTCTGCAAAGGGGTCCTTTTCTTTTATGTAGGGTTCTGCGGAAACTGCGTCCCAGAATAAGGGCTCAGAACGGGACACACTTTCCGGTGCCTGCCTCCGGCGCGCGTACACACCTCGTCGCACCATTCCGAGCCCGCCCGCCCCAGACATTCCTCCCACTTTCGCGTCACTTTACAGACCGTTCGGTCGCCTGTCCGCACACGCGGGTATACTCAAAACGATACTTATCCTATGCAATACGATGCGGGTTCGACCTGCATGATCCGAAGGGGGCAGTGATGGAGAGGATACTCGGCGTTAATCTCTCTGGCTGGTTTATTCCCGAGCCTTGGGTGACCCCGTCGCTGTACGCGGCGACCGGTGCATCCAACGCGGCCGAGCTACAGGAGGCCATGGGTACCGCCGCCTATAACGAGCGCATGCGCCGCCATTACGAGACGTTTGTGAGCGAGGACGATTTTCGTCGCATGGCGCAGATCGGTCTCAATGCCGTGCGTCTGCCGGTGCCCTGGTATGCCTTTGGCTCACAGGAGTCCGATGCCTCCTACATATCGGTTATCGACTACATTGACCGTGCAATTGAGTGGGCTGCCAAGTACGACATTCGCGTGCTGCTCGATCTAGCGACTGTGCCCGGTGGCCAGGGCGATTCCAACGATTCGCCCACCACGCCGGAGGCTGTTGCCGAGTGGCATTCGTCCACCAACGGTCGTCACGTTGCGCTCGACGTGCTGGAGCGCTTGGCCGATCGCTACGGCGAAGCCGAAAGCCTTCTGGGCATTGAGCTGCTGGATACGCCGCAGATGAGTGTCCGCAAGAGTCTCTTTACCATGACGGATGGTATTCCGGCCCACTACCTGCGCAATTTCTATCGCGATGCCTATGAGCTCGTCCGTTCGTATATGCCCGAGGATAAGATCGTCGTCTTTTCGTCGTCGGGACATCCCAGCGAGTGGAAGCATTTTATGCGCGGCGCCAAGTACAAGAACGTCTACATGGACCTTCACCTGTACCATTACCGCGACGAGCATGCGCTCGACATCACGAGCCCCCGCGGGCTGACGACGGCGATTTCCCGCAACAAGCGCGAGCTTAAAGAAGCGATTTCGACAGGGTTCCCCGTGCTGGTGGGCGAATGGTCGGGCGCGGCGATCTTTGCCAACTCGTCGGTTACGCCCGAGGGCCGCAATGCCTACGAGCGCGTGTTTATCTCCAACCAGCTGGCTTCGTTTGCGCCGGCTGCCGGTTGGTTCTTCCAAACGTGGAAGACCGAGAAGCGCATTGCAGCATGGGACGCCCGCGCGGCGCTCGGTACGCTCGAGCGCGGCATGATTGAATAGGTTGATATGACGCAAAACAGCGCCCATACGGGCAAACTCTATGTGGTCGGCACGCCCATCGGCAACTTGGGTGACCTGTCTCCGCGCGTTGGCGAGGCGTTTGCCGCCGCCAATGCGATCTGCTGCGAGGACACGCGCGTGACCTCAAAGCTACTGATGCACCTGGGCATTTCCAAGCCGCTTGTCCGTTGTGACGAGAATGTGATCGCCAACCGCGCCGCCGGCCTGGTTGACCGCCTGCTGGCGGGGGAGACCCTCGCTTTTGCCTCGGATGCCGGCATGCCGAGCGTGTCCGATCCCGGCCAGGCGCTGGTCGAGGCGGCGCGTGAGGCCGATGTGCCCGTCGAAGTTATTCCCGGGCCCTCTGCTTGCGTCACAGCGCTCGTTTCGTCCGGCATTCCCTGCGATCATTTTTTCTTCGAGGGCTTTTTGGGCCGAAAGCACGGCGACCGCGTGCGCCGTTTGCAGCGCCTTGCCGTGGTGCCCGGCGCGCTCATCTTCTACGAGTC
>URRT01000057.1 GCA_900550355.1 uncultured Collinsella sp. | reverse complement strand
CCTGCGCAAGACGGAAAGCACATTAAGTGCTTTCCTTTGCGTGCGGAACTCGCGATAAACTTAATTACGCGCCGCTCCCCGCCCACGCCGGGCAAACATCATTGGACTTATCACTGGCATGAAATGGGCGCTTGCATATCGTCCGCTAGCTTGGCACGGTACAATGCTTGCAGCTTTCAATTTGTAAATTAGTGGGGTTAATTCATGGCAGAATCTCGTGCGGAGCGTAGGGCTCGTCGTGCTTTGGTGGAGGCGGCTGAGGGGTCGAAGGAGGAGAAATCTTCTACGAAATCCAAGTCTTCTAAAGCTGCAAAAAGCAAATCGACCAAGAACAGGGCTAAGACCAAGCGTTCTGACTCTCGTCGGAGCGAGGTCAAGGCATCTCGGACTCGTTCCAAGCGCTCGCATAAAGATCAGGTTTCGTCTGCGCGTAAGGCTGTGGATCCCAAGTCTCCCTGTTCCATCATGAAAGCCTGCGGTGGGTGCACGGCGCTCAATCGTCCTTATAAAAAGCAGCTGGCGGCCAAGCAGACTGCTATGGAGGAGCTTTTTGCCGCTCTTTGTGAGCGCGAGGGTATTAGCGTCGACCCCATTCGCGGTATGGGAGTCACCCTGGGCGACCCGGGCAAATATCCTGCTCCGCGTGGTTTTCGTCATAAGGCTGCCACCCCCTTTGCTCCCGGCAAGGAGAGCGCTGTCCGCTGCGGCTTTTTTGAACGTGGCACGCACAGAATCGTTGCTGTTCCTGAATGCCCCGTGGAGGCACCGGGTGCCCGGCAGATTCTTAACGGCATCGCGCGTGAAGCCGAGCGTCTGCACATTCCCGCCTTTAACGAGGACAAGCATTTAGGCCTGCTTCGCTATGCCGTCGTTCGTTGCGGCTGGCGTACCGACCAGATCATGGTCACCCTCGTGACCGCCCAGCGTGACTTACCGCATGCGCAGGAGTTCTTTGAAGCCGTCGCGGCGCTCGATCCGCATATCGTCACCGTTGCCCAAAATATCAATGGCCGTCCCGGTAACGCCATCTTGGGTGAGGAGACTCGTATCGTCTATGGCGCCGAGTGCATGCGCGATCAGCTACTCGGCTGCGAGTTCGATATCTCCCCCACCGCGTTCTACCAGACCAACCCGCAGCAGACCGAGCTGCTCTACCAGCTCGCTATCGACGGCATGGATCTGCACCAGGGCGATGTGCTTATGGATGCCTACTGCGGCAGCGGCACCATCGGTCTTTGCGCAGCTAAAGATGCCAAGAACAAGGGCATCGGCATCATGCTGCTCGGCGTAGAGCGCAATCCGGCGGGCATTGCCGACGCGCGCCGCAATGCCGAGCTCAACGGTCTTACCCGCAGCGCCTGGTTTATGGCCGACGATGCCACCGATTACATCCTAGATGCCGCCGACAACGACGAGCGGGTCGATGTCCTTTCCATCGACCCGCCGCGCGCCGGCTCTACCCCCGAGTTCCTCGAAGCTGCCTGCGCACTTAAGCCGCGCCGCATCACCTATATCAGCTGCAACCCCGTGACCCAAGAGCGCGACCTGCACCAGTTCCTCGACGGAGGCTATCGCCTGCTCAAGATCACGCCCGTCGACATGTTCCCCCACACCGACCACACCGAAACCGTAGCGGTCCTCGAACGCCGCTAATTGTCCGGCACAAGAAAGGGGGCGGCCCGCCTGGACCGCCCCCTTCGCTTGGTTTATAAACTCAGCTACATCCCCTTGCGCAGGTCGCACACGCCGGCTGCAGCCATCTCGCGCAGCAGCGTCTCGCGGTCGCGCGTCACGATCAGGTCCAGCGGGAAGTGAATCTCGTCGAGCAACTTGCGGGCGTGATCGAGCTTGCCAATGGCCATACCAATGTGGGCATCGGTCGACACACCAATACCCACGCCCAGCTCGGCGCAGCGCTCGGCGATCTTGCGGCATACGGCCCAATGTTCAGTGTCGACACCGTGTTCAAGACTATGGTTGTTGATCTCGATAATCTTGTGTTTGGCCTTAGCCGCCAACAGCACCTCGTCGATATCGAACGGCACACCCGAGCGCCCCGTGTGACCCAGCATGAACACCTTGGGATGCTCCAGGGCGTTGATATACATCTCGGTCGTCTGGGCCGGCGTCGCGCCCTCAGCAATCTGCGGATTATGCACGCTCGCAACCAAATAATCCAAATTACGCGTCACCAAATCGAACAGCGAATGCTGGTGACTGTACGAATCGCCGGCAATATCGAGCGAAACGGGAATGTCCTCGCCAAACAAGCTTCCGTCCAGCGAAACGATATCGGCCTCGGCACCACGCAGCACCAGCACGCCGCTCCAAATGCGCGGCCAGATATTCTGGTTGATAAAGAACTGATAACTGCGCAGGTCATTAGGGCAAGCCGTAACCATAGAGCTCAGATGGTCGGTAGATCCGAGCACCTGCAGACCACGCTCTGCCGCCCAGTACACATTCTCCTCAATGGTCGAATATGCATGCGCAGAGAACATCGTATGGGTGTGAATGTCACAAGAAAGCAGGTAGGGCATCGGGTCTCCTTATCTGGCATGGCCGTCGCTTATATTCATTGTACGCATAGCCTTCGATAGTCGTAAAACCACTCCATCCCAACGACACAACGTCCATGACAACGGGGTCCGGCTTAACACCAAACCCCGTTTCACGTAAAACATTGTAGGCAGAGCGCTTTACTTTTAACGATACTCGTCCGCCAACTGTTTCCAAGCGGGTAGCGAATTGATGATCGTTTCGTAACTCACGCAATAGCCCAGGCGGAACCAGCCCGGCATACCAAAGCTGTCCGAGGGAACCGCAAGCAACTCATACTTCTTTGCGCGCTCGCAAAACGCATTCGCATCGGGCTCGAGTGCCTTCACCCACAGGTAGAAAGCACCGTCCGGCTCAACATAGGTATAGCCGTAGTCCGCCAAGGCGTCGGTAAGCGCCGTGCGGTTGCGGGCATAGGCATCGATATCGCTCGGCTCATCGATACAATCGATAATCACGCGCTGGAAGAGCGCCGGTGCGCATACAAAACCCAGCGTACGGGCAGCACCTGCAACAGCCGGCATCAGACGCGCAGCCTGCGGATTGGTGTTGGGAACCAAGATCCAACCCACGCGCTCACCAGGCAGCGATAGCGACTTAGAATACGAGTAGCACACCACGGTGTTCTCGTAGATCGAGGGCACCCAGGGCACCTCGGCACCGTACACGATCTCGCGGTACGGCTCATCCGAGATGAGCATAATCGGATTCTCGGGATCGCGCTTGGCGTTAACCTCGCGCAAAACATCGGCCAGTCGCGTCAGCGTGTCGCGCGTATACACGGCACCGGTCGGGTTGTTGGGCGAATCGATAATGACGGCCGCTGTCTTATCGCTAATCGCCTTGAGCACGTTGTCCACGCTCAGCTGGAACGTGTCTTCATCGGCAGGCGCCTCGACACACGTGCAGCCTGCCTTCTCAATCCACACGCGATACTCCGGAAAGTACGGGACGATAACAATAACCTCGTCGCCCGGGTTCGTAACGGCATTGAGCGTGCAGGTGAGCGAAGCCGCGGCGCCCACCGTCATAAAGACGTCCTTGCCCTCATAGCTCGTGCCAAAGCGGCGGTTGAGCGATTCGGCGACGGCTGCTCGACATTGCGGCAGACCCGGTGCGGGCGTATAACCGTGCAGCTGGTCGCTCGGCAGCTCCAAAGCCTTCTTAATGGACGCAGCCACAGCGGCGGGCGCCGGAACACTCGGGTTGCCCAGCGAAAAATCGAATACGTTCTCCGCACCGATCTGCGCCTTGCGCTCAAGACCATAGCTAAAGATCTCGCGGATGATGGAGCTTTCCGCACCGCGAGCATACATAGTTTCGTTGATCATCTGTTCCCCTTTCGCATAGGCGCTATTGTACGCTTTAGCCGAGCAAAGTGCCGCAGCAATGTTGATTGGGGACAGACTTAAATGCGTGAAAACGCTCATTTAAGTCTGTCCCCAATCAACAGACAGCCCCATATCGCTCAAAAGAAAAAGCCTCCGCAGGTTTCCCGGCGGAGGCTTTTGTTAGAAGGACTATTTGTCGGTGTCGGTATCAGCGTTGACGGCACAGTCATCGCCGGCGTCATCGGATGCGTCTTCGGTATCTTCCTGCATGGCCGCCTGCGCAAAGGCCGCGGCATCAGCCGCCAGCTCCTCCTCGCTCATACGAGGCGCGCGCTTCTTGGTCGGCATGCCAGCCGCCTTGGCGTTGCGCTCCTCCTTGGCCGCCAGGATATCGCCCTCGCGCTCAAGGTAGGCATCCCACTCGTTATCGAGCAGGGCGTTCACGGCGTCGCCCTCGACGGTCTCGCGCTCAAGCAGCACCTTCGCCATCAGATCAAGCTGATCGCGACGGGCATCCAAAATCTCGACCGCGCGGCGATGGGCCTCGCGCATGATGCGCTGAACCTCGATATCGATGCGGCGCGCCGTCTCCTCGGAGTAATCCTGGTGATCGGCGTAATCGCGACCAAGGAACACCTGATGCTGCGCCTCGCCAAACACCTGCGTGCCCAGTTCCTCGCTCATGCCCAGACGCGTAACCATCTCGCGCGCCATCTTGGTCGCGCGCTCCAGGTCGTTGCTCGCGCCCGACGTGATGTCATCGCACATGAGCTCCTCGGCAACGCGGCCGCCCAAGAACACGGCAAGCTCGTCGAGCATCTCGTTCTTGGTCTTGAGGAAGTGGTCCTCCTGCGGAAGCTGCAACGTGTAGCCCAGAGCCTGACCGCGGCTGACAATCGAAATCTTATGAACCGGATCGGAGTGCTCCAAGATGTGACCCACCAGGGCATGGCCGCTCTCATGGTAGGCAATCGCGGTGCGCTCGGCTTCGGTCATCACACAACCCTTGCGTTGCGGTCCGGCAATCACGCGCTCCATCGACTCCTCGACCTCGTCCATCGAGATCACGGAACGATGGCGGCGAGCAGCCAGCAGCGCAGATTCGTTGAGCAGGTTTGCCAGATCGGCACCGGTAAAGCCAACGGTCATCTGGGCGAGCTTCTCAAACTTAACGTCCTCGTCCATCGGCTTATTCTCGGCATGCACGCGCAAGATCTGCTCGCGGCCCTTTACGTCCGGACGGTCGACCGTGACCTGACGGTCAAAACGACCGGGGCGCAGCAATGCCGGATCCAGAATATCGGGGCGATTGGTTGCGGCGATCAGGATGACCGACTCGCTTTCCTCAAAACCGTCCATCTCGACCAGCAGCTGGTTGAGCGTCTGCTCGCGCTCGTCGTGACCGCCGCCTAGGCCGGCTCCGCGCTGACGTCCCACGGCATCGATCTCGTCAATAAAGATGATCGACGGAGCCTGAGACTTGGCCTCCTTAAAGAGGTCGCGCACGCGGCTGGCGCCGACGCCCACGAACATCTCGACAAAGTCAGAGCCCGAGATGCTAAAGAACGGCACGCCTGCCTCGCCGGCAACGGCCTTAGCCAGCAGCGTCTTACCGGTACCCGGAGGACCAACCAGCAAAACGCCGCGCGGAATCTTGGCACCCAGCTTGCGATAGCGGTCCGGATCGCTCAGGAAGTCGCGGATCTCCTCGAGCTCCTCGACGGCCTCGTCCACGCCGGCAACGTCCTCGAACTTGACCTTGGGGCGCGTGGCCTCGTTGGTCTTGGCGTTGGTCTTGCCAAACTGCATGTTCCTGTTGTTGGCGCCCATCATCTGGCGCATAAAGTAGAACATGATGGCGATCAGGGCGATCGTCGGAAGCAAGCTCATCGCCAAGTCGCCCCAAAAATCGGGGTCATTGGTGTTGACGATGTACTTGGTATCGGGGTGCTCCGCCATAAGCTCGGCAAGCGAATCGGAGCCGACATAGGTCGAAGAGAAGCTCTTGAGCTCGCTCGTATCGCCCTTGTCCTTTTTCGTCTTCCAGTAATGACCCGCCACGCTTCCGTCTTGAACCGTATAGGTCAAATCTTCGACGCGATCCTGCTTAATGGCGTTGACCATCTCGCTCGTCGCGAGCTTAACGGTATTGCTGGAGTTGGCAAAGCCGGAACCCATATTAAAGAAGGCATAACCCAGAAGCGCGCAAGCCAAAAGGAAATACAGCCAGCCCGTACGCGTGGGCTTCTTGCCTCCGGGCATCCCCGGGATCTTTGGGTCCCGGGGAGCCTGAGAATTATTATCGTTACGGTCGTCGGGCATCTTACGAATAAACCTCCGGTTTCAAAATGCCCAGATACGGAAGGTTGCGATAGCGCTCGGCGTAATCGAGGCCGTAGCCCACCACAAAGGCATCGGGGCAATGGGTTCCAACATACTTGGGCGTGATGGCCGAGGTACGGTCCTCAACGTCCTTCCACAGGAAGGCAGCGACCTCCAGCGAGGCGGGCTTGCGGCTCTCGAGGTTCTTCATCAGGTACTTGAGGGTCAGGCCCGAGTCCAGAATGTCCTCGACGATCAGCACGTCGCGACCGCGGATGTCGATATCCAGGTCCTTAATGATACGCACGATGCCCGAAGACTTCACGCCGTCGCCATAGCTCGAAACAGCCATGAAATCGATGTTGGTCGGCAGCTCGATCTTGCGCATCAGGTCGCCCATAAAGACAACAGCGCCACGCAGAACCGCGATCAGCACCAGATCCTTACCAGCGTAGTCGCGCGTAATCTCCTCGCCCAGGCGAGAAACGATACCGTCGATATCCTCCTGCGTAAACAGAACCTTCTCGATATCCGGATGTTGAGAAGCCATGACAACCCTTTCTTGTGCTTAATCGCCCACACACCGCCGTATGGACGCGAACTACACATTCTAGCAGCGCACGGGGTATATTTTCCAGCCCGCGCACCATCAGCGCGGGAATACCGTCAACGCCGCACAGAAAAGCTGGTGCGAGGGGCTAATCCGCGTCGACCACACGAAGCAGATAGGCCACGCGTGTCGCCACCGTGCACTTAAAACGCTCGTCCGCGCGAACTCCGGCGACCCACACCACGGCACCCCCCGGCGCCGTCCTCACCATGGGCACGCCGGCGCGCTCGGAAACGGGAATGCGAGCCTCTCCTAGCAAGTCGGATACCTTCTTGCTTCGGCCACTCATTCCTAACGGGCACATCACGTCTCCCGGTGCGGGACCGTCCACCCACAGGCGTGCCAATCGCGCCTCGGCAGGGATCTCGCCACGCGAGCCCGCCAGGATCCGCTCACTATCGCTGTCGGCAAAACCCAGGGCAGCCGCGTCTACCAAAGCTGCCACTTCCCCGGCAGCCGCAAGCTCACGGGCGCGGCGCACGATATCGCATCCTGGCTCAACGGCCATCGGCTCTGCGACCAGCATACGTCCCCCGCCCAACGGCAAACGACCGGGTACGGTAACCCAGTCCGCGACCAGGCCCTCGCGAGCCACCGGCGCCTTAAACGCCAGCATGCCAAATTCGACGCGTGCGTCAATCCCCGCCGGAAGCGTGACCGAGCCGGCGCCCTCGGCAACGCAGGAAAGGACTCGCTCCACATGTCGCATCTCTGGACGAGCGTCCGGATCGATGCGCTTAATCGCCAGTCGCACGATGCGCCGCGCAATCACTACCTCGGCCGCAGCAAGGCGCCTGGCATCGAGCACCAGCGCGCCCGCCGCCTCTTTGCGCAAACAGCTTCGAAACGCTTGTGCCGACAGCTGGGATAGAAACGCATCTTCGTCACCAAGGATCTCGCAGGCGGCGCCAATCGTCTTGCACACGCTCGCATTACGCTGCGCCACCACCGGCATCACCCGATGGCGCACATAGTTGCGCAGGTACGAAACGTCCTCGTTGCTTTCATCTTCCCGCCATGGCTGACCGTGTACTTGCAGATAGCTCACGAGCTCATCGTGCGTGAGGTCGAGCAAGGGGCGCACCACAATGTTCCGACGGCGCGGAATGCTCGAAAGACCCGCAGGACCCGACCCTTTAATGGCATTCATCAAAAACGTTTCCGCGCGGTCCGACGAGGTATGCGCGGTGCAGATACGAGCCGCCGTCCGCGGTGCGCCCGATTCGGCACAAAGTTCGCGAACATATCTCCGTGCCGCGGCGTAGCGCACCTCGCGGGCCGCAGCCTCGATATTGCCCGATTCGTTATCAAAATAGGCATGCTCAACACACAGCGGCAAGCCGTATTGCGCACACAGGTCACGTACAAAGGCCTCGTCGCCATCGGATGCCTCCCCGCGCAGATGATGGTTCACATGCAGCACGTGCAAACGCTCGCGTGCAATGGGAGCGACGCCGCGGCCGTCCTGGATATCCAGCTTTGATGTGCAAGCCATAAGGAGCAGTGCCGTCGAGTCCGCACCGCCTGATACCATGAGCACTACGGGGGCAGCGGCCTGCCGCGTTGCCAGAGCGCTCTTATCCGTCCTCGGCGCGGCATGATGTCCATAGTGCTGAGATACCGTTGGCATTCGCTTCCTCCTCTATTCGTCCGCACCCATTGTATCCTTTGGAATCTTATGTCTCGCCTGCACCTTCATATCCTCGGCAGCGGCTCAAAAGGCAACTGCGCACTCGTCGAGGGGCCTCAGGGGCTCATCATGATCGATAACGGCCTGTCCCGCCGCGAGACACTTAAACGCATGGCGGAGCTTGGCCTCTCGGCAGACGACGTCGCCGCTCTTGTAATCACTCATGAGCATGGAGACCATATCAAGGGGCTCGATGTATGGTGCAAGCACTGGCATGGTCCCCTCTTTGCCAGCAGGGGCACCCTTTCATGCAAAGAAAACCTCGCGCATCTGCCCGTGGAGGAATTTGACCCCGGCGACACGTTCCGCATTGCCGGCATCCACGTACAAACCTACTCAACATCGCACGATGTCATCAATCCTGTTGCCTATCGATTCAATGCTCTCGATGATTCCATTGGGTTTGCCACCGACACCGGAGAGTTGTCGAGCAAGGCCATAGGCATCCTCAAAGACTGTCGAGTTCTCGCACTCGAAAGCAACCACGATGTGACTATGTTGCGCGAAGGAACGTACCCCCGCTTTCTTCAGGAGCGCATCCTGTCCACAAAGGGGCACCTCTCCAACAGCCAGGCCGCCGAAGCCGCGCGCGAACTTGTTACCGATCGCACCGAACAGCTCATCGCCATGCACATCAGCCAGGACAATAATCGTCCAAGCCTTACCGTCAAAAGCTATGCCAAAGCTCTAGCCGCAACCCTGGATGACGAGCTCGGCAGCTCCGCCACCCTTCTCCAAGGATCGCGAAAACTCTCGATACGCCCCGCAAGCCAGTATCGGCCAGCAACCATTCAATAGACTGTCCTAAACAGCAAAAGGGGCCGGGAATCGCTTCCCAGCCCCTTTTGTTGTCTTTTAATAGCGAAGAACACCAACGAAGTTATTCGATGGAGATCTTCGTAACGTTCTTCTTCTCGACGATCTTGGGAACCGTAACGGTCAGGATGCCGTCAGCGTACTTAGCCGAGAGGCCCTCGCTCGAAGCGTCCTTAAGATACACGCCACGCGTCGCGCTGTACGAGCTGAACTCCTTCTGCAGGAAGTTCTTGCCCTCGTTCTCCTCGTCTTCCTCGACATTCACGCTAATGGACAGACGGCCCTCGTTAAGCTCGACATCGATATCGTCCTTGGCGACGCCGGTCAGATAAGCCTTGACCTCATAGCCATCGCCCTTATCCTCAACGTCAACGGGGAACGCCTTAGAGGCAATCGAGCTGTTCGCTAGGTCGCTCATATCATCAAACAGATCGAACAGCGAGCTTGCAGAGGGACGAACGCCAAAAACCGAACGATAAGGAACCATGCTTGCCATGTTTACCACTCCTTTATAGGACTGCCGAGCCATCTTCTAGGTGACTGGGACTTCTTTTGACGCTCTTATATATGCCCACCCAGTGCTCATATATACATCGACTATAAAGTTTTTTGAGTCCAGTACTATAAGCATATCTAAGTGCGTATGACTTAGGTTTTAGGAAGGTTAAGGTTCTTTGAACCAGAGCTTAAATACCGAGTATGTCCCCAGCTACAAATAACAAGGGGCTTACAATGAGCGCATACACGTTGTTGGTAACGAGCTAAAGGGCATCATGGACGACCAAAACCAGAACAAAATGTTTATGCCGACGCAGGGGGAAGATACTTCCACGCAGCCGCCACGGTTCCATCGCCCCCACATCTCGCAAGAGCCCATTAATGATCCGGAGCCCGAGTATGTGACGAGAAATCGATATCAAACACTCGAGGATGCCCAAACGGGGCGTAAACATATGGGCGTCGCCTCGGGAGACCCTGTATATCTGAAAGACGCACCATTATCTAAAAACAGCGCAGCTAGTGATGAGCCGATGAAAGCATCCGCCACTCATCAACAAAGAGGTCCTCGACCAAAGCAAACCTTGACGCATTCGGCTCGCTATCTCGAAACGCCAAAACAGGGAAAATCAATCTTCGTTTCATCAAGTAAACGACGCAAGCAGCATCGACTGACAATCCTGCTTTTGATCATTGTGGCCATAGCAGTTGCCCTTGTTATTCGATTTATCTTCTTTAAATAAAGGCTCAATACCAAAAACGATAAGATCGTCTGGTGTAATAGAGTCATTTACGCCCCATAAACGCAAAAAGGGGGAGGCCGCGAGGCCTCC
>URRT01000056.1 GCA_900550355.1 uncultured Collinsella sp. | reverse complement strand
TGTCCATCCTCGCAGTATCCGGTTCTCAAGGTGCACGCCTGCGCTGGTTCCCGGTTCCACCGGGCCGCGCGGCAAGGAGATATATTGCCAGACCGGAGGGGCCCCGTGGGCGGGAATCTGGGCGTACACATTTCCTACACATCTTTGAATCCGACTAACGTTTGCCAGCCGTTACCTACCGCTCGCCGAGCATCTCTTTATATAAGGCAGTCTCATGGTTAAAGCGGATACGTCCCCCTAGCTAAAGCACAGCCAGCATCGAGCAACTCATCACGTTCTTCCACCGAGAACCCCTCGGCGTAGACGCGCACCACTGGTTCGGTCCCGCTAGGACGGACCAGCAGCCACGTGTCATCCTCGAATGCTAAACGCAAGCCATCCATATGACTAACGTTTTGCGGCACCTTGCCACAAATCGACTTGGGGTTTACGCCCGGCAGCAGGGTTCGTAACGTTTCGGCATCTTCGGCCTCAAGGCGCAAATCGCGTCGACCGTAACTCGTCTTACCAAAACTGTCCTCGAGTTGGTCGACCAGAACGCCCAAAGGCGCGTCCGTCTTTGCCATAAGCTCACACAGAATCAGACAGGCGAGGATTCCATCGCGCTCGGGCATATGCGCGGCGATGCCGATACCACCGGCTTCTTCGCCGCCTATGAGGACGCCGCCCTTCTTCATCTCCGCCGCTATATATTTGAAACCGACTGGTTTGACGGTCACGCGGCAGCCAAGCGCCTCGGCAATGCGACGCACGAGCGTCGAGCATGAAAGGTTGACGACGACGCGCCCCTCCAAGTTACGAAATTGAACTAAGTCGCCCAAAACGAGCGCCATGATCTGATGCGGATGTATATATTTTCCGCGCTCGTCAACCGCGCCGATACGGTCGGCGTCGCCGTCGGTCACCAGGCCAGCGCAAGCTCCGTCCTCGATAACCGTGTGCTCGCAAGCGTCCACCCAAGGCTCAACGGGGTCGGGGCAGATATCTTCTTGGTCAGACGCCTGCCCGGCGTGAATCTCGTGCACCTCAACGCCAAGCTCGCGCAGCAAGTCAGCTAGATAGCCCTGGGCTGCGCCGCCCATGGGATCAACAACCACGCGCAGGTGCGCGGCGCGGATGGCTTCGGCATCGACAAATGATGCCACCGCCTGCATATAGTCAGGAATGATATCCGCGGTGCGATATTGCCCCTCGATCCCCATTGGCTCGGGAGCCATGGCCTCTTCGAGCTCTTCGATGACATCCTGGTTGGCGGTCGAGCCGTCACCCATGCGAATCTTGAGGCACAGATAACCCTGCGGATGATGGGACCCCGTCACCATGAGCGCGCCGCACGCCTCACCGTCATAAGCCGCCGCCCACGTAAGGGCAGGGGTCGGAACAGGTCGCGAAGCGAGCACGGCGTCCAGCTCGTGCGCTGCTAGCACGCCCGCCGCAAGCTCAGCGAACTCGCGCGCCAGAGGCCGGTTGTCGAACCCTATATATACCGTTTTGCCCGGATTGGTCTTTTGCCACAACTCGCCGACGGCGTCGGCGATACGGGCAACATTATCGGCAGTGAAGTCCTCCTCGACGCGAGCGCGCCAACCGTCAGTTCCAAAATGAATTATCGCGCACACGCGCAGACACCTCACAGTGTTTGGATCATGGTACGCGTGAGGTATACCCGCAACACGCACTCGGCAACCTGCCGGCACCAGCATTCACCATTTGGGCAAATGCTGCCGAGGACATGCAAGCAATAAAAAAACCGCCCCGTATGGAGCGGTTTTGCCCTTTATATATCGAGCGCCTCGGCCATCGCTGCCGTAGTGATTGCCGTGGTTCCACAGCAACTGCCCACCATTGCGGCGCCGGCATGTCTCCATTCGATGCATGCGCGCGCGAAAGCTTCGGGATTCTCGTGCCATACGGGGCCATCCTGAGTCTGGACCGGATCGCCTACGTTGGGACGCACCGTAACGGGAGTAGTCGCCGATGCAACCATCCTGGGCACCGCCGCATTCGCGGCCGCAAGCGAACAGCAATTAACACCAACCGAGTTTGCGCCGTGTTTTTCGGCGTACAAAACGGCTGCCTCGATGTTGAGGCCATCGCCCAGCAGGTCGCCTTTATCGTCAACGACAAAACTCACCAGAACAGGCATGCCGTCGGCGGCATCTCGGACGCCGGCAAGCATGGGCTGCAGATTACGGATAGACGTCACCGTCTCGATCAGCAGACCGTCAACACCAGCATTGAGCAAGGCGTGCGCCTGTTCGCGCGCAATGCCTCGGATTTCACGATACTCGGCAGAGTCCTCGGCAAACCACTCAATACCGATCGGGCCCATCGAGCCCAGCAGCAGCTGAGGGTGCGCCTGGCGGGCATCGTCGACGGCCCCGCGATTGACCTCCGCCACGGACGGCGCAATCTGGTCGTGCTTGAGGGCATAGCTTGATGCCTGAAAGGTGTTGGTAATGAGCACCTGCGCGCCGGCGGCGACATACAAGCGATGGATACGAGAAACGGTCTGCGGCTCTGCCAGATTCCAAAACGCTGGTGGAATGTCGGCGGCATCGTACTCACTCAACAGAACACTGCCCATGGGGCCCTGCGCCAACAAGGTCTCGCTCGACAAGCGGCGCGTAAGTTCCTCGGCACCAAAGCGGTTGTAATAACTCGTATCCATATATATCCCGCTATTCCTCGACGCTGATTCCCTGCTTTTCTAGATAGGCGAGCCAGCGGCTCATCGTGTCCTCGGATAGCGCATGCTCCATCATGCAGGCCTCGGAATCGGCTCGCTCAAATTCGACACCGAGCTCCTGAACCAAAAACGTGCGGATGAGGCGATGACGGTACCAGATAGCCGTGCCAACCTCGCGGCCGCGATCGGTCAGGATTACCTTGCCGTAGTGCGATTGCTCGACAAGCTCGGATGCCTTGAGCGCCGAAACCGCTTTATTGACCGATGCCTTGGAGACGCCAAGGCGCTGCGCGATGTCGACCGATCGCACACCGTTGGTTTCCCCCTCTTCGCTTTCAATGCGAACCATGCACTCCAAGTAGTCTTCGTTCGCCACCGTCAGATGCAGTTCGCGCGAGCTATTTGTCGTATCCATGATCTTCCGTCCCTTCTGCATTCAATGGCTGATTCTACCCCATCCAAGCGTCGCGGTATGCCGTGGCATACCGTGCTAGAGTTCTTGTTGCACACGACGACCAAGATTGGAGCGGTCTTTATGGAAAACACCACCACGAACCCCGATGTCCTCGAGCGCTTTTTGCGCTACGTCCAGATCAACACGCAGTCCGAGGATGCAAACTGCGACCAGGTACCCTCGAGCGCCGTTCAGTTTGACCTTGCCAACGTGCTGGCTAAAGAGCTGCGCGAGCTTGGTGCGGAAGATGCCCACGTGACCGAGCACGCCTATGTCTGCGCGCATATCCCCGCAAGTGCGGGCGCTGAGGACAAGCCCGCCCTGGGCCTGATCGCCCATCTCGACACCACCGAAGTTGCACCGGGTGCCGGCGTGAAACCGCACATCGTACACTACGAAGGCGGCGACCTGGTCTGCGGCACGGTTGACGGTAAGCCCGTTGCCATGAGTACCGCCAAGCTTCCCGCCCTGAACGACCTCGCGGGTGAGGACCTGGTCTGCAGCGATGGCACCACGCTGCTGGGCGCGGACGACAAGGCAGGCGTCGCCGAGATCATGTCACTTGTCGCGCGCATCGCTCAGGACCCCTCTCTGCCCCATCCCGCACTCGGCATTTGCTTCTGCCCTGACGAGGAGATCGGCCACGGAGCCGAGCTGTTGGATATCGATACCTTTGGCTGCAAGTACGCCTACACGGTCGACGGCGGCCCCATCGGCGAGCTGGAGTGGGAGTGCTTTAACGCCGCCGAGGCGACCGTCCGCTTTGAGGGCCAGTCCATCCACCCGGGCGACGCCAAGGGCCGTATGATCAACGCAGGCAATCTGTTCTGCGACTTCAACGCGTTGCTCCCCTACGTGCAGCGCCCGGAGTATACGGAAGGCTACGAGGGCTTTTATCACCTTGAGGGCGTATCTGCGACCGTCGATCACGCCACAGCGCGTTATATCGTCCGCGACCATGACGCCGCCAAGTTCCAGCAGAAACTCGACCTTATTGATGCCGCCGCCTCGATGCTCAACCAGCGTCTGGGTGAGGAGCGCGTGACGGTCGAGATTAAGCAGCAGTATCGAAATATGGCCGAGATCGTTCGTGACTATCCCGAGCTTATTGATGTTGTCAAGGAAGCCTACCTTGCCTGCGGCGTTGAGCCCCAAGTGCTGCCGATTCGCGGCGGCACCGACGGCGCCCAGCTGTCGTTCCGCGGTCTGCCCTGCCCCAACCTTTCCACCGGCGGCTATTGCTACCACGGCGTCAACGAGTTCGTCCCGGTTAGTTCGCTCGTCAAGATGACCGACGTGCTCCAGGAGCTCGTCACCCGCTTTGCATAAGGAACTCGAACAATCTAGGTAAGCAAAACCGCCCCGTCCTCAAAACCGAGAACGGGGCGGTTTTTGGTGCAAGGGGAGTAGTCAGCACCGCAGGTTGAGCCAACGTCAGCGAGCGACGTCCAAGGCGAACAAGTTGGCATGAAAAAGGCAGGGCATTGACCTTCTGGTCATGCCCTGCCTTTTGAATGACAAATTGTCGCCTTGGGCGGCGCGCAGCGTCGAGCCGTTACGGCGTTTGGTAAAACGCCGTAACTTAGTAGTTGGCCTCGTAGCCGTTGCCGTCGCCGGTGGGCTCTTCGTAGTAGTCCGAATCGCTCGAATCGCTTGAGTCATCGGAATCGTCAGAGCTGACCGATGAGGTTGCGGTACCGTTTGCGTAGTCGTCAGACGTGTTGTTGTTCAGGTCGCCGATCGTAGAGCTGGAACCGTCGGAAAGACCCATGGTGTTGGGACCCTTGGGATCCTTGCCGGCATCGACGCGCTCCATCATTTCCTTGAGCTCGTCCTCGTAGACAAAGACGTAGCTCACACCGTCGATCATGGTGCTGTCGTCGGCGTACGAGGGCAGGTTGGCCGAGTAGATACCGTCGACATCCATACCGCGCATGGCGTTGACCGTAGCCACGATATCCTGAACGCTCATATCGGTTACGAGCATATCGGACAGCGAATTAACCAGGCCAAAAATCTTCGTGGCATCGAAGTTATTGAGAATCTGGTTGGCAAGGGCGCCAAGCACCTGACGCTGGTGGCGCATGCGCGTGTAATCGCCGTCGGCATAGGTGTAGCGGCAGCGGGCATAGGTAAGGGCGGTGGCACCGTCCATATGCTGCTGGCCAGCGGTAATCTTAATATCCAGGTGCTCGGGGTCGTCAACATCATCGGTTGCGTTAATGTCGATACCGCCAACCGAATCAATCAGTGCCTGCATACCGTCGAAGCTGACCTCGGCATAGTGGGAAATCTGAACACCGCACAGCTCGTTGACCGCCTCGACCATGGCCTCGGCACCGCCAACGGTATGGCAGGCGTTGATCTTCATGGTCTCGCCCTTGTACTCGACCTTGGTGTCGCGCGGAACGGAAATGAGCGTCGCCTGCTTTTGCGTGGGGTCGATGCGTGCCAGGATAATCGAGTCGGCACGATACGTATCCTCGCCCGGACGGCCGTCGGTGCCAAGAAGCAGCACGTAGAACGGATCCTTTGCCTCATCGGTGTCAACCAGAACCCGACGCAGATTGTCGGTAATGACATTAGAATCGCCGAGCTTGCCCATAATGGTGGCAAACCACAGGCCGGCAGCGGTAGTGGCACTCAGCAGCACGCCAAGCACGACAATGAGCGCGACGTGACGAATCGTGTGGCTACGACGACGTTGGCGCGCGCGCTCGGAATAGCGAGCCACGTTATCGCGACTGTAGATCTTGGCCTGCGCACCAGTTGAGGGTCTTCGGGCGGTGGTATCCGCGAGGGGCTTTTTATTAAACATAGGCAACCTGTATTAGTAGATGACGGGATCGGGGACGGTAGCATGCTCGACATGCGCACCGAGCGCCTGCAGCTTTTCGACAAACTGCTCGTAGCCGCGCTTGATGTGATGGATGGCCGAAACCTCGGTCGTCCCGTCGGCGATCAAGCCCGCTACGACGAGGGCCGCTCCGCCACGCAGATCGGGCGAGGTAACCTGTGCGCCCGAGAAGCCCCTGACGCCATGAATCATGGCATGATGGCTCTCGATACGAATGTCGGCACCCATGCGCACCAGCTCAGAGGCAAACATAAAGCGATTCTCGAAGATGTTCTCGGTGATAACGGAGCTACCGTCGGCAAGGGCGGAGAGTACCATAATCTGCGCCTGCATGTCCGTCGGGAAGCCGGGGAACGGAAGCGTCTGGATGTCGACCGGCTTGATGCGCTCGGCACGGTTCACATGGACGCCATCCTCGACGCGCTCGCAGTCGATACCCATGAGCTCCATCTTCTTGAGCACCATGCCCAAGTGAATGGGGCAAAAGCCCGTGACATCGACACCGCGATCGTCGGCCATCAACGCACCGGCAACGATAAAGGTACCGGCCTCGATGCGGTCGCCTACTACGCGATGGGTAACAGGATGGAGCTCTTCCACGCCTTCGATAGTCACGACGGGCGTGCCGGCGCCAACAATCTTGGCGCCCATCTCGTTGAGCATGTTGGCGAGGTCGACGATCTCGGGCTCGCGGGCGGCATTGTCGATAACCGTGGTGCCCTGCGCGCGCACGGATGCCATAATGAGGTTCTCGGTCGCACCGACACTGGCGAACTCGAGCGTGACGGTGGTACCGCGCAGACCTTGGGGCGCATTAGCGTTGATGTAACCGTGGGCGGTATCGAACTCAACGCCCAGGGCCTCAAGACCAAGAATGTGCATATCGATCTTGCGAGCACCCAGGTTGCAGCCGCCCGGCATGGCGAACTTGGCGCGATGGAAGCGACCCAGCAGGGGTCCCATCACGGCTGTGGAAGCACGCATCTTGGCAACGAGCTCGTAGGGGGCCTCCCAAGAATCGACCTGAGAGGTATCAATCTCGAGCGTGTGCTCGTCAAGGACATCGATTGTGGCGCCCATACCCTTGAGCACCTTGCCCATCACGTGGACATCGGAAATATCGGGCACGTTCTGCAGCGTCGTCTTGCCCGGCGCCAGAAGCGTTGCCGCCATGAGTTTGAGCGCGGAGTTCTTGGCGCCCGAAACGGGCACGGAGCCTCCGATGGCGTGGCCACCCTCAACGCGGATAATATCCAAGGTCTACCCTTTCAAAAAGCATGCCCGGGATGGCTGGGCCATCCCGGGCATGATGTGTTCGCAAATGGTCGAACGCTAAATCGTTTGACTATTGGGCAAGCTTGAGCTTACACCATGCGATTTCATTATAGAGGTAGGCGCGGCGTGCATCATCCTCCGACAAATTACCCAGCTTCTCTTCAAAACCTTGAATATCAGCTTTAAGCTTGTCGGCATCGACGGTCGCCAAATCGCAAGCGCGCTCGGCGAGAACGGTCACGACATCGTCCGCAACCTGGGCATAGCCGCCGGCCACGGCAAACGTGTGGTCGACAGTGCCCATGGCCTTATCGGAAACGCGAACGTAACCGCGGTCGATCGTGCAGATCTCGCTGGAGTGAGCAGGCAGAACGCCAAACTCGCCATCCGTGGACGGAATCGACACAAACGCAGCGTCGCCCTCATAGGCGCAGCTCACGGGGCACACGATGCGGATACGCATAACCTACTTCTCCCCCATCTTGCGGGCGCGCTCGCGCACGTCCTCAATCGTGGAAGCATAGCGGAAAGCCTGCTCGGGCAGGTCGTCGGCCTTGCCGTCGACAATCTCGGCGAAAGAGCGGACGGTATCCTCGACGCGGACGTAGACACCGGGGTTGCCGGTGAACTTCTCGGCGACGTGGAAGGACTGCGAGAGGAACTGCTGAATCTTACGGGCACGGTTGACCGTAAGGCGCTGCTCCTCGGACAGCTCGTCCATACCCAGAATGGCGATGATGTCCTGAAGGTCGGAGTACTCCTGCAGGAGCTCCTGGACCTTGACAGCGACACGGTAGTGCTCTTCGCCGACGATCGAGGGATCGAGAGCGTCGGAGGAAGACGCGAGCGGGTCGATAGCCGGGAACAGGCCGAGCGACGAAATGCTACGCGAAAGAACCGTGGTGGCGTCGAGGTGCGTAAACGTCGTGGCAGGCGCCGGGTCGGTCAGGTCGTCTGCGGGGACGTAGACAGCCTGGACGGAGGTAATGGAGCCCGTCTTGGTCGAGGTAATGCGCTCCTGGAGGTCGCCCATCTCGGTTGCCAGCGTGGGCTGGTAACCAACGGCGGACGGCATACGGCCCAGCAGTGCGGAAACCTCGGAACCTGCCTGGGAGAAGCGGAAGATGTTGTCGATGAACAGCAGAACGTCCTGGCCGCGATCGCGGAAGTACTCAGCGGTGGTAAGGCCGGCCAGACCGATGCGCAGACGCGCTCCGGGCGGCTCGTTCATCTGACCATAGACCAAGCAGGTCTTGTCGATAACGCCAGACTCGCTCATCTCGAGGAACAGGTCGGTGCCCTCGCGGGTACGCTCGCCGACGCCGGTGAACACCGAGGTGCCGCCGTGCTCCTGGGCGAGGTTGTTGATGAGCTCCTGAATCAGAACGGTCTTGCCAACGCCGGCGCCGCCGAACAGGCCTGTCTTGCCGCCACGGATGTAGGGCTCGAGCAGGTCGACGGCCTTGATGCCGGTCTCGAAGATCTCGGTCTTGGTGGTGAGCTCGTCGAAACGGGGCGCTGCATGGTGGATGGGGTAGAACTCCTCCACCTCGGGCATGGGCTTGCCGTCGACGGGCTTGCCCATGACGTTCCAAATACGGCCGAGCGTCTTGGGGCCAACGGGCATCTTCATGGGCTCACCGGTATCGGTGGCGATGAGGCCGCGCTGCAGGCCGTCGGTCGAGGACATGGCGACCGTGCGGACGACGCCGCCCGGAAGCTGGCTCTCGACCTCGAGGATCGTGCTCAGGTGACCGATCGGGGTCTCGGCCTCGACCGTGAGCGCGTTGTAGATCGGGGGCACCGCGCCGTCAAACTTGACGTCAACGACAGGGCCGATGATTCGCACGATGCGACCATCACCGGCAGTCGTCTTCTTGGTGGCTTCCTCGACCGCAAGCTTTACGGTGTTATTAGCCATTACTGTTCCTCCAATGCTGAGGCTCCGCCGACGATCTCGTTAATCTCGGTCGTGATCGAAGCCTGGCGCACGCGACTATACGTGCGGGTAAGGGTCGAGATGATCGCGGTGGCGTTTTCCGTCGCGGAGTGCATGGCCTTGCGGCGTGCACCCTGCTCGGCAGCCGCCGAATCGATCAGGGCCTGGTAGATGACCGTCAGGATATAAGACGGCACAAGCTTGCCGAGAACATGCTCGGGAGAGGGCACGAACTCGAACGTGGACGAGATGCGCTTAGGGGCGTCGGTCTCGTTCTTACGCGGACCGTGGGCCATAGCGATCATCTCGGGGTCGAGCGGCAACAGATGCTCGACGCGAAGCTCCTGATCCACGCGGTTCTTGGCGTGGTGGTAGACAAGCTCGACACGGTCAAGCTCACCGGCACGATACGCATCGCAGATATGAGAGGAGATCATGCGGGCCTGATTGAAATCGGGCTCAGAGGAGTTGCCCTCAAAGTGCATGACGACGTTTGCGCGGTCACGGAAATACGTGGCCGGCTTACGCCCGCACGCGATGATCTCGCACTCGATGCCGTCGTTCGCCCAAGAAGCGGCGAGCTTTTCGGCCGTGCGCTCCACCGTCGTATTGAAACCGCCGGCAAGGCCACGGTCCGAGGCAATAACGACAATCAGGCCATGCTTGACGCTCTCATGCTTCTGCAGCATGGGATCGGTGCCCGAACAGGAGGCGTCGCCGGCGACCGTCAACATGACGTCGGTCAGCGCCTCCTTATAGGGCTCGGCCTGCTTGGAGCGATCGAGGGCACGACGGATCTTGGCCGTAGAGACCATCTCCATCGTGCGCGTGATCTGCTTGGTCGTGGTAACCGAGGAGATTCGCTTCTTAATGTCGCGAAGGTTGGCCATGGGGCTTAGTTCTCCTCTGATCCAGAAACATCCGAATGGTGCTTGGCCATGAACTGCTGCTTGAAGTCGCCGATGACGCGCAAGAGCTCAGCCTTGGTGTCATCATCGATCTTCTTGGCGCGAACCTTGTCGAGCAGCGAGCCAAAGCCATTGTCCATGTACTCGATGAGCTCGGCACGGAAAGGCAGCACGTCGGCGATCTCCAGGTCATCCAGGAAGCCCTCGTTGCCAGCGAACAGCGTAACGATCTGCTCGCCAACCTCAAACGGCTTGTAACGCGGCTGCTTAAGGAGCTCAGTCATGCGAGCGCCGTGGGTAAGCTGCTTTTGCGTGGCCTCGTCGAGGTCGGAGCCGAACTGCGTGAAGCCGGCGAGCTCCTGGTACGAAGCAAGGTCCAGACGGAGGTTGCCGGCGACCTGCTTCATAGCCTTGGTCTGCGCGTCGCCACCGACGCGGGACACGGAAATGCCCACGTCGACTGCCGGGCGCTGGCCCTGGAAGAAGAGCTCGGACTGCAGGTAGATCTGACCATCGGTAATGGAAATGACGTTGGTCGGAATGTAGGCCGAGACGTCGCCGTCCTGGGTCTCGATGATCGGCAGTGCC
>URRT01000055.1 GCA_900550355.1 uncultured Collinsella sp. | reverse complement strand
GTGTCGTTTGCCGCTCCGGTCTCTTTTGCGGCCAGCATCAAGGAGGGAGACGTGTGCGTGCGCGACGTGTTCAATCTTTACCGTTACGACGACGTGCTGTACACCATGCGGCTTACCGGACAGGAAATCAAGGATATGTTGGAGATGAGTTACGGACTCTGGACGGCGCAGATGAAAACGCCGGACGACCACGTGATGCTTTTGGACTATGTATTGGACGAAGGCCGGCGTTTGGGGTTCAAGCATCTGGCCTACAACTTCGATTCGGCTGCCGGCATTTGTTACACGGTGGACGTGACGAAACCCTACGGCGAGAAAATCCGCGTGACGGGGATGGCGGACGGAAGTACGTTCGGATTTGAAACGTGGTACACGGTGGTTGTCAATTCCTACCGCGGAAACGGAGGAGGGGAGCTGTTTACCAAAGGTGCCGGCATTCCCCACGAGAAGTTGAACGAACGCTTGCTGTCCAGTACGGATAAGGATTTGCGTGCATGTATCATAGAATATATCAAGAAGAAGGGCGAGATTGACGCCCGTCCTTTGTACCAATGGCGTTTGGTGCCGGAAGCATGGGCCGTTCCGGCTTGCGAGCGCGACCGTCAACTGCTGTTTGGGAAGCGTGAAAAGGAAGAATGATATACAAAAAACGTTCTGCGCCAAACGAAATTTTGTTCTGCTGAGAATGATTTATCAATCTGCTGAGAACAATTTTCCGTTTGGCGCAGAACGTTTTTACAACCGTAATCGGTTGTAAATCAATGATGTTTTTCTGGTAAATAATATGTACGGAAGGTCGGATGTTCGGTGCGTCCGGACGACGACGCTTCGTGGGGCAGGCGAAGGAAACGCGTGCGCTGCGCGTCAATAGCGGAACTTGTTTTTGGTACTTTCCTTGATGAAACCGTGCCGGTAGGCATAAAGCAATTCTTTCAGCTCTTCTATCTGGCTTTCCAGTTCGGCACCCTTGTCGGTGTCCCTCACCATCATACGTTGAGTGCTCATTTCCACGATTTGCGTGGTGCTCACGATGTCCGTCCCGTTTTTGATGGCCTCTTCGGCCGATGTGAACGGTTCGTGCTGTACCAACTGGAAGCCCCGGCTGTGGAACACCAAGGTGTAGCCCGCTATTCCGGTCGTATTATGATAGGCCTTGGCGAAGCCGCCGTCGATGACCATCAGTTTGCCATTGGCTTTGATGGGTGTCTCTCCGCGCCCCACGCGTACCGGGACGTGGCCGTTGATGATGTGGCGGTGCTGCCCCGTGACCCCGAACGAATCGAGAATCATGTCGCAGACTTTCTCGTCGTCCCTCAATCTGTAGTAGTACCCTTTCTCTTCGGTATGGGTGGTTTTGTCCTCCAGGAAATAGCGTTCGAAAGTAGTCATTTTGGATTTGTCGAACAAGGGGGAGTCCACGCCGCACCACAGATACCAAAAATAGTCGACGGCAAACTTTCTTTCTTTAGGCTCGGTGTCGCTGTTGAAAGCGGAGCGCAAGACCAGGCCTATCTTGTCCAGCAAGGCCCGTCCTTTGACTTTTTCTCCGTTGATGTCCACTTCCTTCAGGCTTCCGTCGGCATTTAGCGGTACGGAAGCGTGGAACAGCAAATTGGAGTTGAATATCCCGTACATGCAGCCGTGGGAGAACAGGCATTGTATGTGTTTGTTCAGCTTGTCGCTCACGCTGAAAGAGTGGTGCAGTTTGTTGACCAGTTCTTGCTCTTCGGGCGTGAGTTTGTAGGGCGATTTCGGGTCGATGGTGGGGAAATAACAGTCGCGCATGGCGTATTCCTTCCCGTCGCGCACGAAAACTTTTCTTTCAAAATCAATGTGCTCCAGTTGTTTCCTCTCTTTCATGTGCCATTCGGGGCGGCTGTCTATCATGGCAGCTTCGAGCTTGAACTGGATAATGCTGATGGCCTTGTGCATCTGTGCGATGAGGCGTCGGGCTTTCTGGTTATGCCTCGTGTCGTCTTTGTCCAGTTGCGGCCCGAAATAATGACAGGGGTCGTCGGCGTATGTTTCCATGGCGAACGTGGCAAGCGGCACCAGATTGATGCCGTAACCGTCTTCCAGTGTGGCGAGGTTACCGTAACGGAGCGTCAGGCGCAGCACGTTGGCAATGCAACAGTCGTTGCCGGCTGCCGCCCCCATCCAAAGCGCGTCGTGGTTGCCCCACTGTATGTCGAAGTTGTGGTAATTGCACAGTGTGTCCATGATGATGTGCGCTCCGGGGCCGCGGTCGAAGATGTCGCCCACCAGGTGCAGGTGGTCGACGGCCAGGCGCTTGATGAGCGAGGCGAGCGACTCGATAAAGTCGTCGGCGCTTGCGGTCTCCAGGATGGACTCCACGATGCGCTCGTGATAGCGCACACGATAGTTGTTCTCATCCGGATGCGTGTGTAGCAGCTCGTCGATGATGTAGGCGTAATCGCGTGGGATGGCCTTACGAACCTTGGAGCGGGTGTAGCGGCTTGAAAGCGAACGAGCGACCATGATGAGCTGGTCAAGCATCGTTTTGTACCAGGTGGGCGAGTCCTCGCGCTGGCTGCGGACCAGCTCGATCTTCTCGTGCGGGTAGTAGATGAGCGTGCACAGCTCGCCCTTTTCGTCAAAGGTGAGCGTGTCGCCAAAAATCTCGTCGACATGCTCGCGCACGACGCCCGAGCAGTTGTTGAGGATGTGCATAAAGGCCTCGTACTCGCCATGCACGTCGCTCATAAAATGCTCGGTGCCTTTGGGCAGGTTGAGGATGGCTGAGAGATTGATGATCTCGGTAAACGCGGATTGCTCGGTGGGGAACTGTCTCGACAGCAGGCGCAGATACTTAAAGTCTTGCGGGTTGCGATCGAATGCGACCATGAAACACCTTCCGATGGAGCTGGTAAAACTGATAAACAGCGTCAAACGTTTATCAGTATGCGCCGCTTTTGTTTCGATTTTGCGCCAGCGGCTGAATTGTCGGCTGAACGGTTTGGTAAATCGATTTAGTTGAGGTAGATATGGCGGTTGAGTGGAGACGACAGAGGGTGTTTTCTCAGATATTTATGCGTGGGGCCGGTGGAGACGATGGTGGTAAAGATGTTCGCTATTTTTGGTTCGATTTGGTAAATAGTGGACATATGTACCGTATGTAGGCTCACTGTGCGATAATTTGCGCAGCAATGAGTAAGGAGCCTCATATGAGCGATTTTGTCCTGACCTGTGAATCCGCCGCCGACCGAACCCGTGAGTTCTTTGCGTCGCGCAATATCCCCGTCGTGTGTTTTCATTACGAGATCGACGATGTTGTCTATACGGACGATCTGTATCAGTCGATTACGCCGGACGAGTTTTTTGCCCAGATTGCCGCGGGCGCCATGCCCAAGACGTCTCAGGTGAGCGTGGGCGAGTACGAGGAGTTTTGGGAGCCGTTTGTTGCCGAGGGTAAAGACGTGCTGCACCTGACGTTGTCGTCGGGTATTTCGGGCACGTATGGATCGGCCTGCGTTGCGGCGCAGATGCTCGCGGATCGCTATCCCCAGGGCGGCAAGGTGCGCGTCATCGATTCGCTGGCAGCGTCTTCGGGCTTTGGCCTGCTGGCGGAATGTGCCGCCGACGTGCGCGATAGCGGGGCTTCACTCGACGAGACGGCCGCCTGGATCGAGGAGCACAAACTCAACCTGCACCACTGGTTCTTTTCGACCGATCTGTCGAGCTACCTGCGCGGCGGTCGCATTTCGGCTGCGAGCGCGATCATCGGCACGGCGCTTAAGATTTGCCCGCTTATGACGGTCGATTGCGAAGGTGGGCCGTCGCCACGTGAGAAGATTCGCACTAAGAAGCGCGCGATTTCCGAGATGGCTAAGACCATGATGGCACACGTGCAGGACGGTGCGGATTATTCGGGTAAGTGCATCATGTCGCACTCGGCGTGCCGCGAGGATGCCGAGGCGGTTGCGGCGCTGATTGAGGAACAGGTTCCGCAGCTTAAAGGCAAGATTGAGATCAATAACATCGGTACTCTGATTGGCTCGCATACCGGACCCGGTACGGTGGCGCTCTTCTTTATGGGCGACAAGCGCGTGGATTAATTTGCCCCATCACGTCGCTGCATGATTGCTCAAACGAAAACGGCCCGCCTCACGTTTGTGGGGCGGGCCAAGATGTTTTGCTAGCGTTTCTTTCCGCGGAAGAAGAAGCCGTGCAGCGAGGGCTTGAGTCCACGGTTGGCGCGACGCTCCTCGATATGATCGTGGATCGAAGCAACGCGCTCGATGACTTCGTCGGGAATCGGCACGTCGGGATTCATGTTCTCGACCTGACTGACCTCGGCGGCGGCAACCTGGTCGATAATGGGTACATCGTCGTGCGAGATGACGGGCGTGGCGTCTTCCTTCATCTTGCGGTAGCGCTGCATCATGTCGGTCTGCAGCTGCTGGGCCGAAGGCGGCGTCCAAATGATGGCGTTGGCACCGGCGGCGATGGTTTCACGGATGCTCTCGGGCGTCTTGCCGCCCGGTGCGATGAGCGGCAGGTTGGGATAGTGCTCGCGCAGCTCGCGCAGGACCTGTGGCGTGTTCTTGCCGGCCGCGATGTTAAGGATCTTGGCGCCGGCGCGCACTTTGGCGTGAGCATCGTCGTCGCAACGAACGACCGTGGCGATGACGGGGATGTCGGCGATGTTGGTGATGTGCTCGACCATCTCGGCGGTGGCGGGGGAGTTGACCACGCAGCCCGCCGCGCCCTGCATCTCGGAGACGGCCGCCATCTGCACGGAGCGCTTGCCGGTGGTGGTGCCGCCGCCAACGCCCACAAAGACCGGGCACTCGGCGACCGTCAGCAGCGCCTGCGTAATTGCGGCGTAAAGGGGTAGACCGCAAACACGGCGTCGGCATTGGAGTTGCGGATGACCGCCACGTCGGTGGTGTAGATGAGCGATTTGATGCGGCGGCCAAAGAGCGTAAAGCCGCTGGCCTCCTCAATCTCATCGGGCATGCGAAGGGCCGCCTTGCGCAGGCGCCCGTCGATGGGCAGCGGCTCCATGGGCAAAAGACCGTTGGGAGTTACGGCCACCTGGGGCTCGGTAAATTCGTCCGCAAGCTCGACCTCGGAGAAATCGACCGAGGCGACGATGTCCTCGTGAACCTCGGCGGGCACATCGATGGGAGCTTGGTCGTTTGCCGCGGCGGGCGTGTCGAAGGAGCTGGTGCCGACGAAGGCGTCGACGCGCTCATTTAGATCGTTGAGGGTATCCATGTGGGCTCGATTCTATGTGATGACGGCCGGCAGGGTGCCGGCAGCGTTGTGCTTGCTAAATCGTTTGACGAGTTGATTTTTCCCCGCCGCGCCATCCGTTAGACCGAAGGGCCGGCGAACGTGAAGGAGCTGTGGTGGCGGTGATCGAGGTGCTATCTTGAAAGTCCCGTTTAAAAGAGAGGTGACGCGGTATGGAATTGACAGCAATGTTTGGCTCGATTGGCCTGTGTGTGGGCGCAATTGTTGCCGCCGCGGTCATCTACTTTGTGGTCACGGCCATTAAGGGCAAAAGGGCCGAACGCAAGGAGCGCGCGACGCTTAAACAGCATCGCGACCAGCAGAGCAAACGCGCACAGAGATAGCTTGTTGAGTTTTGGATCCGTGCGCTAGCTGCGTTTTCGGATCAGGGCAATGTAGAAGCCCTCAAATTCGCGGCTGGGCGGAATGGTGAGCGTGCCGGGCAGGCCGTTGGCGATGGCCGATACCTGACCCGCGTCAATGGCCTCGGTCAGGGCGTTGGACTCGATGCGCGGCTCCTCACCAGCTTCCTGGGCACGGCGTGCCTCACTTTCGCTTGGCGTGCCGTCGAGGGGGATGAGCTCGCAGTCCATATGCTTGTCGAGGGCCTCTTGCAGGGCGTCCTCGTTTTCCTGCGGCAAGATCGAACAAGTCGAATAGACGAGCGTGCCGCCCGGTTTGAGGGCTCCCATGGCGCGGTCCAGAAGTGCTCGCTGCGAGCGGGCACACTTGCCGAGCAACTGCTCGGTGAGGCCGCGCAGGCTCTTCTCGTTGCCGCTGACGACGGTGCCCGTGCCGGTGCAGGGAGCGTCGAGCAGGATACGGTCAAAGCGGAAGAACTCGTCGAGCTCGCGTGCGTCGATGCGCATGACGGGCACGTTTTTTGCGCCTTGGCGGTGGAGGTTGGCTTCGAGCTTCTCGGCGCGGGGAATGCTCATCTCGCAGGCGGTAAGGTGCGCCTGCCCCTGCGTGAGGGCGGCGATCTGCGTCGTCTTGCCGCCAGGGGCTGCGCACATGTCCAGGATGTCCTCGCCTGCCTGAGCGCCCAGGACCAGCGGCGGCATCATGGACGACAGGCTCTGCAGGTAGATCTTGCCGTCGCGGTAGATGTCGAGATCCCACAGGTCGGAAACCTGGGCCTCGGGCAGGATGAAGGCGTCTGGGTACCAGGTGACGGGGTTGTGAGCGATGCCGGCGGCATCGAGCGCCGCAGCGATGTCCTCGGCGGTTGCCTTGAGCGTGTTGGCGCGCAGCGTGACCGGGCGTGTGGCCGCGGCGCCGAAGCCCTTGATCATGAGCTCGGCCTCGGCGGGCGCATAGGCGCCGGCGACCGTGTCGACCATAAAGCGCGGCAGGTCGGCGGCGGAGTGTTGGGCGGCAAGCTGGTCGGAAAGCTCGGTGGCGGCAAACTGCCTGAGCTTGAGCTCGGGCTTAACCTGCTTTTTCTGCTTACGACGACGCGGCTTGGACATCCGTCTTTCCTTCCACCTAAATGATTATTCTGGGACGGAGATTAAAAAATCATTTAATGATCCCCGTCCCAAAAAGACTACTTTGCGTCGCCCGGGAATGATTTTTTAATCCCCGTCCCAGAATAATCATTCCCGGGCGCGTTGCTGTTGCCTAGTACTGGCTCTCGTGCTTGCTGAAGAAGTCGAAGCGCGGGGGCAGCGGCTTTACGCGGTGCTCGCCGGGCTTCTCGCCCAAGCTCTCCACAAACTCATCCGTGGAGGCGAAGATGTTATCCCAGCTAAAGAAGGCGACCGGGTCAACGTCGAAGTACTTGCAGATGAGCTCGCAGCCGGCCGGCACAATACCGTGCATGAGCACGGTCGCCACGCGCAGCTCGGTAAAGGCGTCGACGAGCGCTTGCGTCATTGCGGCGTTTGCCTCGTTACCCTCGAGCTTGTTGGCGGCCTTGGAGGCGTCGCTCCAGCGCTTGTTGGCGGCGCGCAGGTAGTCGTCGCACACGGCAAGCGCGCGGTGCGTCTCGAACTTGTACATGGCCTGCTCAAAGGCGAGGGCTGCCTGCTGGGCGGCTTCGACCACGGTGTCAGAAGCGGCACCGGCGGGGATGCAGCCGTTGCGGTAGGGGCTCTCGTCGCCTTCCTTGACGGCGACGCCGTAGAAGCAGCTGCGGGCCAGACGGTTGAACACGCCGGTCAGCAGCGCGCTCTCCTTAAGGGCCGGGTCGATAACGCGCTTGTCGTCGCAGGCGCGTACCTCGTTGCCGTCCTTGTCCTTGCCGGTCACACGCGTGTCGTATGCCTTGGGGCTAAAGCTCACCGGCTTTTCGGATAGGCCGAGCGACAGCCAGTGCGCGCGCATCTGCTCGCAGGTGTAGTGGTTGAGCAGGTCGTCTGCCGGCGGGGGAGGCGTCTGCGAGGACGAGCTGGCCTTTTTGCCCATGTAGAGCAGGTGGTAGCAGGCGCTGACGGTGCTCTGCGTGAGGTCCCAGCCCAGGGCCTCCCACATGGCGGTCTGCGCGATGCAGTAGAAATAGATGTTGTCCTGACCGATGAACTGGTAAATCTGAGCGTCGTCAGAGCACCACCAGTCGCGCCAGTCGAGCGAGCTGTGCTGGTAGGTGGGTGCGGGCACCTGCGTGGAGTCGGCGGCGGGCTCGCCCATGAGGGCGGCATCCTGGGCGGCGACGCCCTCGGTCACGCCGGCGGCCTTGGCATCGCGCGCGAGCACGGTACGCGTATAGCTGATGGGCGCCCACAGGCTCTCGGGCCAGCACCAGCAGGTGACGTCGGAGACGCCATCGACCTCGGGCACCGGAACGCCCCAGTCGATGTTGCCGGTGATGCGGAAGGGCACGAGTGCCTTGCCGCTGCGGAAGCGCACGCCACCGTTGGCGAGCACCGCGTGGGCGTCGTCGCGCTCCTTCCAGCTGGGGAAGGTGACGGTAAAGCTGCTCTTGTTGCCCTCGGGCTCCAGCACGGTGTGCTCGGGGAGCTGGTCCTCGACGGCATCGAAGGCCTCGCGGAACTTGTTCTGGATGTAGAGCTGAGCCGGCAGCAGCCACTCCTCCATGGTCTTGGAGACCACGGAGCGAACCTGCGGGTTCTGGGCGAGCTTGGCGGTGTAGGTCTTCATAAAGTCGAGGTAGGCCGGCAGGTCAAAGTAGAGATTGTCGACCGGGCGCAGCTCGGGCACCTCGCCGGTGAGCTGGCTCTTGGGCGCGATGAGCTCCTCGGGCTCAAACTGGTGGCCCAGATCGCACTCGTCGGCATAAGCCTTCTCGGACTTGCAGCCCTGGATGGGGCAGCGGCCGATGACCTGGCGGCCGTTGAGGAACGTGCCGGCCTTGGCATCGTAGAACTGCAGCGTGGAGCGCTTGGAGATGGTGCCCTGCTCGTGCAGGCGCTCGATAATCTCGGCAGTCACCTCGTTGTGGATCTGGGCCGCCGGCTCAAGGCCCGAGCCGCCGTAGATGTCGCAGCTGATGTTGTAGTTGTTGAGGGTCGCGGCCTGGCGGGAGTGATTGGACTCGACATACTCGCCGATGGACTTGTCGTAGCCCTCGTTCTCCTTGAGCTTGCGGTAGCTCTCCATGATGGGCGAACCGTAGCAGTCGGTGCCCGAGGTGAAGATGACGTTTTCGCGGCCCAGGCGGTCGCGCAGGAAGCGGGCGAAGAAGTCGGCCGGGACAAAGACGCCGCCGACGTGGCCAAAGTGCAGACCCTTGTTGCCGTAGGGCTCGCCGGCGGTAACGATGGCGCGGCGCGGCCAGCTGGGACGGTCGTTCATGGAGTATTTGGATGCCATGGGACTCCTTCGCATATAGGTAAGAGCGCGGCCGGGCACGGGGTTCGGCGGCGCGGTGGTCAATTCGTGCATATCGTTCGACATTATCGCACATGCGGGCGGGTGCGTGGCAGGGGCGCTATCCTAAGATGCTATGAATGAGATTTCCAACATACATGCGTTTGAGGACGAGGATTTTCTACACGCTTGCTTCGTGTGGGGGATGGCCGTGATCGCGGTGTTTGCCGTGTGCCTGGTGCCGGTGTTTATGCTGTTGGGCGGGCCTGCGGACTTGGACGCGGCTGAGGCGGGCGGCTGGATGGCTGTCGTGGGCTGGATAGTCGGCTTGGCTGCGGTCTCAATGGCATCGTTTGCCGTGCACGAGCTGGTGCATGCGGTGTTTTTTAAGCTGCTGGCGCCTGCGGGCGCGCAGGTGACCTTTGGGGCGAATCGCGAGACGGCGATGATCTATGCCTGCGCCGAGGGCGTTGTGTATTCGCGCCGGCGGTACATGGCGGTTTGCCTGGCGCCGACGGTTGTTGTGACGACAGCATTTGCCCTGGGGTTTGCGTTCTCGGACTATCCGCTGCTGTGCTACCTGGCGGCTGGTCTGCACTTGTCGGGCTGTGTGGGTGATTGGTATTACGTGCGGACCATTCTGCGCGACCGCCGTGTCGTCGCCTGCGAGGATACGTCCTTTGGCGTGCGCTTTTTCGCAAAGTAGTCTTTTTGGGACGGGGCTATTTTAGCTGCCATGATGTCGGGGTGAGTTTTCTGGGACGGGGATGTCGATGAAGTCGTTGTTGCTGCATGCGTGCTGTGCACCATGCTCGCTTGAGCCGGTTCGCCTGCTGCGCGAGGAGGGGTTTGAGCCCACGATTTGCTGGACCAATCCCAATATTCAACCGCGCGATGAATGGCGGCGGCGTCTGGACGAGCTGCGCCGGTGGTGTGCCGACGGCGACATCGAGCTCATCGAGGCCGGGGAGGATCGCGAGCGCTGGGAGGCCGGCGTGGCCCCGCTGGGTGCCGATCGGCCCCGTCGCTGTCGCGCGTGCTATGCCCTGCGTCTGGCCGAGGCGTGCCGCGTGGCTCGGGAGCGCGGGTTTGAATACGTGGGCACGACGCTCGCCGTCTCGCCGTACCAGCTGTTCGATACCTGCAATGACGTGCTTGAGCGCTTGGCGGCGGCACACGGGCTCACCCCGGTGATTCGCGATTTTCGCCCGTATTACCCCGAGGCGACACGCCGTTCGCGCGAGCTTGGCATGTATCGGCAGAACTACTGTGGTTGCCGCTTCTCGGCCGGCGAAGGAGGCAATTGACGGCCCCAACGGTACCGCCAAAAAGTAGTTCACTTGGGACGTCAGCCTGCTAGGATGTAGAGCGGACTTTAGCTATATAAGGAGAATCCGACGTGTCTATGCGTACCGATGATTTTGACTATAACCTGCCCGAAGAGCTCATCGCCCAGGCGCCTGCCGAGCCGCGCGACTCCTGCCGCCTGCTGGTGGTTGATCGCAAAGGCTCCGAGACAGGAACGCCGCTAGAGCACGGCGGTACCGTTGAGCACCGCATCTTCCGCGACATCATCGACTATATCGAGCCGGGCGACGTGCTCGTCATCAACCAGACGCGCGTGATGCCGGCCCGTCTTATCGGTCGCAAGGCAGGCTCGGGCGGTGTGGTCGAGACGCTGCTGCTCAAGCGCCGCGAGGATGTTGATCCGCTGGGTCACGTTTGGGAGTG
>URRT01000054.1 GCA_900550355.1 uncultured Collinsella sp. | reverse complement strand
GGTTTTCGCTGCCGCCATTATAGCGACCGCTGTGAGCGATCATGTCGTCCGCGAAACACTATTTCAGCTGCAATAACTGACGTTTGCCCAGATAAAACCTGCCAAAATTAACCTGTCCCTTTTTGGTAGGTAGAATTACCCATAAGTTAAGTATGTTTCTGAGTTATTTCGTGTTGACCCATTTGAGCGCGATAGGGTATAACTCTACTCAACCGCTAGGGATTTTATTGAGAAAGGTGTTCTACCATGAGCAAGAACCTCTCCCAGCAGGTCGTTCTCGACCGCCGCGGCTTCGTTGCCGCCACCTTCGCAACCGTCGCCGGCCTTGGTCTTGCCGGCTGCTCCGACACCAGCACCGAGGCCGACAAGGGTTCCGCCGCCGGCTCTTCCAAGAGCTCCAATGATACCGAGGCTTCCACCACGCTCGACGCTAAGGCATTCGACAAGCTCGTCGACAACGGCCCCAAGGCCGATGACGACGCCATCGCCGCCAGCACCTGGGCCACGGCCGTTAAGGACGCCGGCGTCTTTAAGATCGGTGGCGTTCAGACCTCCACGCTCTTCTCCCTCCTCAACGAGAAAGACGGTCAGACCCGCGGCTTCGACGCCGGTATCGCACAGCTCCTGTCCAACTACATTCTGGGCGAGAACAAGGTCGAGATCACCCAGGTAACCTCGGACACGCGTGAGTCCGTCCTGCAGAACGGCCAGGTCGACGCCGTCTTCGCCACCTACACCATTACCGATGAGCGCAAGAAGCTCGTCTCCTTTGCCGGTCCCTACTACTACACCCAGCAGGCCATCCTGGTACTCGCCGATAACGACGACATCAAGAGCGTCGACGACCTGGCCGACAAGAACGTCGCCGTCCAGTCCGGCTCCAACGGCCCCGCCATCCTGGAGGAGTTCGCTCCCAAGGCCAGCCAGCAGGAGTTCAAGACCGACGAGGAGGCTCGTCAGGCACTCCAGCAGGGCCGCGTTGACGCCTACGTCATCGATAACAACATGCAGCAGAGCGCCCTGGTCCGCGAGCCCGGTAAGTACAAGATCGCCGGCAAGCCCTTCGGCAGCAAGGAGCCCTATGGCATCGGCCTGCCGCTCGATTCCGACGGTGTCGCCTTTGTCAACGACTTCCTTAAGAAGATCGAGGACGATGGCACCTGGACCGAGCTGTGGCAGATCTGCATCGGCGACCGTACGGGCGACACCAATGTTCCCGAGCTGCCCGAGATCGGCGCCTAGGCAGCGAGCCTGGTAACGGCCGCAACGAAACCATACGGAAACGCATGATGCGCTTTATTGCGGTAAACTGTTTCCTCACTGAGTTGTCGGGGCTTCCGTACACACGGGAGCCCCTTTCCTTATCGGCGGGAGGTCCGCATGAGTCTCTCCGAACTCTGGTCGCTCTATGGCCAGAACTATATCGACGCGCTGCTCGCAACCTGGGGCATGACGCTTGAGTCGTTTGCCATCGCCATGGTGCTGGCCGTCGCCGTCACCGTGATGCGCGTGTCGCCGCTCAAGCCGCTGCGCGTCTTTGGCGACCTGTATGTCCAGGTCTTCCGTAACATCCCCGGCATCGCGCTGCTCATCATCGTCGTCTACGCGCTGCCGCCGCTCAAGGTCGTCCTGCCCTACCGCACCTGCGTTATCGTCGCCACGGTCCTCTTGGGCTCGGCCTTTGGCTCCGAGAACTTTATGAGCGGCATCAACACCGTCGGCGTCGGCCAGGTGGAAGCCGCCCGCTCGCTGGGCATGAGCTTCAGCCGCATCCTCGCCAAGATCGTGATTCCGCAGGCGCTGCGCTCGAGCGTGCTACCCATGACCAACCTCTTTATCGCCGTCATGCTCACTACCGCCTTGGGCAGCCAGGTGCCGCTTAAGCCGCAGGAGCTCACCGGCGTGGTGAGCTACATCAACACGCGCTCGCTCGGCGGCGTCGCCGCGTTCTTTATCTCGGCGCTCGGCTACCTGGGCACGGCCTTTGTGGTGAGCCACATTGGCAACTACATCGATAAGAAGGTGAGGATCCTCCGATGAGCAAGCATTCCTCCCCTGCACTTACCATGCGCGATGCGCTCTACGAGGCTCCCGGCCCCAAGATGCGCGCCAAGATTCGCATCGGCACCGCCATCTCGCTTGTTGCCGTCGCCGCGCTCGTCGTCCTCGTGTTGCAGCGCTTTTATGTGACCGGTCAGCTTTCGGTCCACTATTGGTATTTCTTTACGCACCTCACTACCTGGAAGTTCTTGCTTGCCGGCTTTGAGGGCACCGTTAAAGTCGCACTCACCGCTGGCGCCATCGCGCTGGTGCTAGGCTTAGCCCTTATGCTCGGCCGCACGAGCGACATTAAGCCGTTGCAGCTGGCCTGCCGTGTGCTCACCGATTTCTTCCGCGGCGTACCAAGCCTGTTGTTCATCTACTTCTTCTTTTTGGTGCTGCCCCAGTACAAGATCGCGCTGCCGTCGTTTTGGATGCTCACGCTTCCCGTCGCGCTCGCTGCAGCCGGCGTGCTAGCTGAGATTTTCCGCGCCGGCGTCAACGCCGTACCGCGCGGCCAGGTCGAGGCGGCCCAGGCGCTCGGTCTCTCCAAGGCTAAAATCACCTTTAAAATCGTGCTGCCGCAGGCTATTCGATTTATCATTCCGTCGTTGATTTCGCAGCTCGTGGTCGTAGTCAAAGACACCACCGTCGCCTACGTGGTGAGCTACCCCGACCTCATGCAAAACGCCCGCGTGCTCATTACCAACTACGACGCTCTCGTGTCGGTCTACTTGGTAATCGCGGTCATCTATATCCTCATCAACGTCGCAATCAACAAGGCTGCTGTCTACGTTTCGCACAAGACCGGCGCGACCATCATCCGCTAACGCTTTACCATTTCGAGTCATAAGGAGCCGAGCACCATGGCACAGAGCACCTCTACCACCGGCAATCAGCCGCTGATCGAGCTCAAGCACGTCGATAAGCACTATGGCGACCTGCACGTTCTCAACGACATCAATCTCTCGGTCGACCGCGGCGAGGTCGTCGTGGTGATTGGCCCCTCGGGCTCGGGCAAGTCGACCATGTGCCGCACCATCAACCGCCTGGAAACCATCGACTCAGGCGAGATCCTCATCGAGGGCGAGCCCCTGCCGCAGGAAGGCAAGGATCTTGCCCGCATGCGTGCCGAGCTGGGCATGGTGTTCCAACAGTTCAACCTGTTTGCACATATGACGGTGCTGCAGAACGTCATGCTGGGGCCGGTCGACGTGCTGGGCGTGTCCAAGGAGGAGGCTCGCGAGCGTGCCATGGACCTGCTGAGCCGCGTGGGCGTGGCCGAGCAGGCCGACAAGGTGCCCGCACAGCTTTCGGGCGGCCAACAGCAGCGCGTGGCCATCGCCCGTTCACTCGCCATGCAGCCCAAGGCCATGCTCTTTGACGAGCCCACAAGCGCCCTTGACCCCGAGATGATCAATGAGGTGCTCGAGGTCATGGTGCGCTTGGCGCAGCAGGGCATGACGATGATCGTCATCACGCACGAGATGAACTTTGCCCGCCGCGTAGCCGACCGCGTCGTCTTTATGGCCGACGGCCAGATCGTGGAAACCGGCACGCCCGACGAGTTCTTCGACCATCCCCAGACCAAGCGCGCCCAGGACTTCCTCAACTCCATCAAGGGCCACTAACCAGCCACCCCGTGGGACAAATTCATCGGAAGTGTTGTCCCACATCTCCCATGCGCCCTGTCACCTTCAGATCGAAAGCAACACCTATGATCGGAACTCGTACTTCATCGTCATACACCCCGCATGTCGACGTCGCCCCCGCCGACCGTCCGCTCATCCTCGTCGCGCCGCGTTGGGAAGAGGCAAAGCCTTTTTTGAGCGAGACGCTCTCCCCCAACGAGGAAATCGCAAGTGTCTTTGTCGATGCCATCCTTGCCGCCGGCGGCCTGCCACTGCAGATGTCTATTACCGAAGACGTCGATGTTATCCGTCATTACGTGGAAATCGCTGACGGTATCGCTATTCCCGGCGGCCCGGACGTCAACCCCAAACGCTGGGGCGACGAGCGTCCTTACGACCCCACGCTGCGCTGTGAGATTCGCGACCGTTTTGAGTTTAAGCTGGTTAACGAGGTGCTTCGCGCCAAGAAGCCGCTCTTTACCACCTGCCGAGGCACGCAGCTGCTCAATGTCGCCACCGGCGGCGCCGTGTGCATGGACGTGCCGAGCCTGGGCGCGCGCGAGGGCCGCACGCAGTGGCGCCATACCCACGTGCTCAACGATCCCGTGCACCCCGTCGAGGTCGTGCCGGGCTCGCTGCTGGAGCGCGCGGTTGGCGGGCACAGGCTGATCCAGACCAACTCGGCACATCACTGCTGCGTCGACCGTCTGGGTAAAAGCACGCGCTTGGTCGCCAAGGCAACCGACGGCGTTCCCGAGTGCATCGAGGTCGAAGGCCAGCCTTTCTGCCTGGGCGTGCAATGGCACCCTGAGTACACGTGGAAGACGCTCGAGACCGACTTTAACCTGTGGAAGTCGTTTGTCGAGGCAGCGGCAAAGGTTAAGCAGGCGCGCTAGCTCGCGAACCCCACAACAAATAAGGGTGCCCCGCCGGCCACATGGTCCGACGGGGCACCATTTTACCTATATGCTGCCTGCACGCAGCCCAAGGCCCGCAAGCCCTTATTCGGCCGCCTCGCGCAGGGCTGACATCGTTGCCGCATATTGCTGCTGCAACGCATGCATTCCCTCGCGAGCACCGTCAACGGCATCGGCGCCGCGCAACGCCTCGGTCACCACGACCGCCGGCTCGTACAGATTATCGAATCCCAGGTTCTGGCTCACGCCCTTGAGCGTGTGCGCTGCCATAAACGCACCTTCGGCGTCTCCCGCCGCCATGGCGGCCTCCAGCTTGTCCATGCTCTCGTCATCCAAAAACTTGAGGGCAAAGCGGGCAAGCATTTCCCCGCCCATCAGCCGAGCGCACGCGTCATCATAATTAGCGCCGATCTTCTCATACGCCTCACGCATGGAAATCATGGGTTAAAACTCCTTTGGTCAAACTAAATCGTAGGAAACGCGACGACATCGGCGGGGCGTGCCAATGTCTCGGCAATTTGGTCTTGCACCTCGAGCAGGCAGTCGAGCAGCAACGGGTTAAAGGTGCCGCACTTACCGTCCAGAATCATCTTGATCGCTTCCTCGTGCGGGATAGTGTCCTTGTACACGCGCACGCTCGTCAGGGCATCGTACACGTCGGCCACCGAAACCACCTGTGCGGCAATGGGAATTTCGTCGCCCTTAAGGCCATCGGGATAACCCTTGCCGTCCCAGCGCTCGTGGTGCCAACGCGCGATCTGGTACGCATATTCCATAAGCGCATTACCGACGTGATGGCGGCCCAGCTCAAGCAGCATGTCGGCGCCGATCGTGGTATGCGTCTTCATAATCTCGAACTCCTCGGGCGTAAGGCGTCCGGGCTTGTTGAGAATCGCATCGTCAATCGACATCTTGCCGATATCGTGCAGCGCCGAAGCCAGGGCGATCGTGGAGCGTTCCTCATTGTCGAGGGAGATCGTGTCGCTACGCCGGACCAGACAGCCAAGCAGCAGCTCGGTCAGCTTCTCGATGTTCGTAACGTGCCTGCCGCTCTCGCCGTTGCGAAGCTCCATGACGCCGGCCATGATGTCGATGAGCATGCGACTGTTCTTGACGCGCTCGTTGTACTGCTGGGACAGCAGGTTCGTCAGGCGGCGCTGTTTGGCGTATAGGCGGATGGTGTTGCTTACACGGCGGCGCACGACACGGAAGTCAAACGGGCGGTTGATATAGTCCGAGGCGCCCAGCTCGTACGCGCGTAGAACCATATCATCGGAATCTTCGCTCGAAATCATGATGACGGGCAGATTGTCACTAACCGATCGGCGCGACAGATCGGCCAGCACCTCAAAGCCGCTTACGCCCGGCATGACAATATCCAGCAGCACGAGCGACAACTCATCGCCATAGCGGTCGACCATGTCGAGCGCCGCACGACCGTGGTCGGCCTCGAGGATGTAATACTCGTCCTTGAGCATCTCGCTGAGAATGGCTCGGTTCATCTCGGAGTCATCGACAATAAGCACCAAAGGCTTTTCGCTTTGGAAGGCCTCGATGGAATCGGCATCGGTCACGACCGTACCGGCTTTTGCCTTAGCGCGGCTCAATAACTGGACAGCGCGGCCAACGCCCTCATCGACCGTCTCGCCATGAATGCGAACGCCACCAACACATGCCGTCAAGCTCACGTACTCATGGCCCGGAATAATCGTGGAATGAACGGCTTCGGATACCTGATGCAAGCGACGGGCGAAGTCATCGGAGGGAATATCGGGCATGACGACCACAAACTTGTCGCAGCCATAGCGCACAAGCTCGTCAGTCGAACGAATTCCGCTGCGTATGGCTGTCGCCACAGCACCGAGTGCAAGGTCGCCGGCATGACGGCCACACGTATCGTTGAAGGCCCTAAAATCATCAAGGTCGATCATCGCAACGCCGGCATTCATGCGGGCGCCACGAAGCTTTTCCTCGTAATATCGGCGATTGCGCACACTCGTCAGCACGTCGGTGTAGACAAGGTCCTCTTCTGCAGCCTCTTGCTCATCAATCGGACGCACCATCAGCAGGACACGAGGCTCGCCCTCGACCTTTAGAGGGCGCAGGCGGGCGCGGTACTCAGTACCATCGTTGAGCAGTTGCTCCGACACCTCACCTGAATTCGCCAAGGCCTCAAGACTCGACTGACGCAAACAAGGGCAGTGATCGCCGGCGAGCAGGCAGTTACGCTCGCTCTTAATCTGGTCGGCCGACAGCAAACGTACCACGGGGTAGGTCTTCGCGACGCGGGCGACCTCAGCGGCAGCCTCCTCGTCGGTTAGATTGACCTCGTGATTTTTGCGCATATGGGGCCCTTTCTATCGTTATGCACGGCAACGGTGCATATCAATTGGTACAAGGGTAACATCTAACAGCTGAAGGCAAACGCGCGATTATCGTTACATTTTTATGACCTGGCAAGCGGCGGTAATGGAGCCGCGGGCGCGCGGTTATGGACGCATTCGTTAACAATGACGAAACGCTAACAACCCCTCTCCCCGCAGGTCATCGAGCGTGCTAACGCTCCAAGACATCACGAACGGCATTTGCCGCCGTAACGGGGCGATCGCGCAGACCGTTATGCGCGCCCGGAATCGTCACAAGGGGGCAATCGAGATATTCAGCAGCCACCCTCGTGCCCGCCTCGCGGGGCGTGCCAACCGAGAGCTCGCCCAAGAACACGTCCGACACCGCCTTTGACGCGCGAGCGCGCTCCCAGTCGGGAGCATATGTCATATTTGTTCCGTATTCATTGGCCATAAAGCAACGACCATTGCGCAGGGCATGTTTGACTTCCGCTTCGGTCGTCCCAGGAGCCTCGGGGTCCAAGTCGCCGAGGGCTCCCAAGAAAAGCCGGAGCGCCCTTGAAACCTTTCCCGCCGCAATCATATCGAGCAAAACCGGAGCTGCGCCCATACCGACGCCTTTGGCCGACACAGCCGGCTCATGCAGAATCGCACGGGCGACGAGATGGGGTTCGGTGCGAAGAAGCTCCAGCGCAACCAACGTACCGGCACTATGCGCAAGCACATTTGCCGGAGCGCCAACGTGTTCGATCACGGCTTGCAGGTCGGCGGCCTGAGCGGCAAGATCATAGCTGCCGTCTGCCGCATCGCTGCTGCCACCGCAACCGCGGCGGTCGTAGGCAATTACGCGGTAGTTGCGGCTGAGCTCACAAGCGATACCGTCGAAAAATGTGCCGTCGACACAAGCGCCGTGCACGCACACCAAAGCAGGAGCATCAGGCGACACATCCGGGCCGGCATATTCGCGACAGGCAATCGTGGTGCCCGCATTCTCGACCGTAAAATCCATGTTGTGCCCCCATCATCAATGCCCATCCAGTTGCACGTCAGTACGGTTGGATGGACCCGCATTGCCTTATACCTTGTTAACAGATTAACTGTACCCGACCCGAGGCTTTTCATGGCACAGCATCATGGGCGACGTGAAAAAACGAAACTTGTAAAGCAAGAGCCCGCACCTTGCTTTGGAGCCGATGCTATGCTTAGGCACAATTGTCTTGAGGAGCATATGCCTATGTCTACGTTTTTGAATGCCAGCCCCATCTTTGGGCCCGTTCGCAGCCGTCGCCTTGGCCTCTCGCTCGGCGTCAACATGATGCCGGCCAGCGGCAAAATCTGCACGTTCGACTGCATGTACTGCGAAAACGGCCTCAATGCCGAGCGCCCCTGCCATGAGCCGTACAACACAGCCGCCGTAGTACTCGACGCGCTCGAGGCAAAGCTGCGCGAGATGGCAACCGAGGGCGAGCTCCCCGATGTGATCACCTTCGCAGGCAACGGCGAGCCCACCGCCGCACCGGAGTTTCCGCAGGCCATCGCCGGCGCCGTCGCGCTGCGCGACGAGCTTGCCCCAAACTCCAAAATCGCCGTACTCTCCAACGGTACGCGCGCCGACCGCCCCGAGGTGCACGATGCACTCATGATGGTCGACGACAACATCCTCAAGCTCGATACGGTCGATCCGGCATTTATCCAGCTGCTCGACCAGCCTGTTGGCCCCTACGACGTCGAGCACCAGATTGAGACGTTCGCAAGCTTTGACGGTCACATTATTATCCAGACGATCTTTTTGACCGGTGAGTATCAGGGCAAGCCCATCGACAACACCGGCGAGGAGTACGTCGCCCCCTGGCTCGCGGCGCTTGAGCGCATTCGCCCACAAGAAGCGACCATCTACACGGTGGCGCGCGAGACACCAATCGCCGGCCTTGCTAAAGCGGCGCCCGAGGTGCTCGACACGATTGCCGCACGCGTGCGCACCCTCGGCATCCCCTGCCAGGTGAGCTACTAGCAAAACCGCGCAGCAGCCAGTGTCCGCCATCCCACTCCATCAGTTGCGGTGATATAGTTCCTGTTTATGCTGTTAAACCGCTTAAATCGGAACTATGTCACCGCAACTTTTATGGACGCGTGGGTGGGCTATACTAGCTGCGGATGAAAGGAAGTTAGCCATGTATGACAAAGGACCCGTGCCTGGCCGCAACGACGCTTGCTGGTGCGGCAGCGGCAAAAAATATAAGAAATGCCATAGCGCCTTTGATGAGCGCCTCGAGCGCTTGTGGGAAGAGGGCTGGGAGGTTCTGCCCCGCACGCTCTACAAGACGCCCGCCGATATCGAGGGCATCAAGCGCTCGGCAGCCATCAACGTGGGCGTGCTCGATTATGTGGGCGAGCATATCGCCGCAGGCATGACCACCAACCAGATCGACCAGATGATCTACGACTACACCGTCGAGCACGGCGGCACGCCGGCCGATCTTAACTACGAGGGCTATCCCAAGAGCGTGTGCACCTCGATCAACGACGTCGTCTGCCACGGTATCCCCTGCGATGCGGATGTGCTGCACGAGGGCGACATCATCAACGTGGACTGCTCCACGATCCTGGACGGTTACTTTAGTGATTCGAGCCGTATGTTCTGCATCGGCGAGGTCTCGGCCGAGCGCCAGCGCCTGGTCGACGTCACCCGCGCCAGCGTGGAGGCGGGCCTGGCGGCCGTCAAGCCATGGCTGCCGCTGTCCGTTATGGCCGAAGCCGTGCAAAAGACGGTCGAGGACGCCGGTTTTAGCGTGGTGCGCGAGTACGGCGGACACGGCATCGGTAAGGAGTTTCACGAGGACCCGTTTGTGGGCTTTACCACCGAGGCGCCCGATGTGGACACCATCATGGCTCCGGGCATGGTCTTTACCATCGAGCCCATGGTCAATGCCGGAGCGCCCGACATCAAGATTAGCAAGGGCGACGGCTGGTGCGTGCGCACCAAGGACGGTAGCGATTCGGCTCAGTGCGAGGTGCAGCTCGTGGTGACCGAGGACGGTTACGAGCTGCTGAGCTGGTAGCCGTGGATGCGCCGGATGCCGACGGGCACGCTCGTCTTGCATCCGGCGTTTTTATTTGAACGTTTTACCTGATAAAACCTGCCAAAATAAACCTGTCCCTTTTTGGCAGGCCAAGCGGAGAGGACTGCTTGTGAACATCCTGGTTTTGCTGCCCGTCAATGACCGCCATCGCGCAATTCTTGAGTCGAGCGCTCCGGGCGATGACTTTATCTACACGAGCTCCGACGCCGCCACGCGCGAGCAGGTTGCCGATGCCGACGTGATCCTGGGCAACATCGACCCTGACATGCTCACGGCATGCGAACATCTCCAGCTGTTGCAATTGCAGACCGCTGGCTATGACGATTACTTGGCCGCCGGCACCGTGCCGGCTGAAGCCAAGCTGTCTTGCTCAATCGGCGCCTACGGTCAGGCTGTGAGCGAGCACATGTTTGCCATGGTCCTTTCCATGATGAAGCGCCTGCCCGGCTACCAGGACTTGCAGCGCGAGCATCGCTGGGAGGATTTGGGCCCGGTTACCTCGCTCAATAACGCCAACGTGCTGGTGCTGGGCGCGGGCGATATCGGCGGCCACTTTGCCACGCTCTGCCGCAGTATGGGTGCGCACGTCCGCGGCATCAAGCGCCATCCGCTCGTCTACCCCATTGTGTTTGAGGACATGGACGGCATAGACGCCCTGCCCGAGCGCCTGGCCGAAGCTGACATCGTCGCATCCTTTATGCCGAGCACACCCGAGACCCGCGGTCTGGCGAACGCCGAGTTCTTCGCCGCGATGAAGCCGGGCGCCCTCTTTGCCAACGGCGGCCGTGGCGATCTTGTGGTCGCTGACGACTTGGTTGCCGCTCTGGAGTCGGGACATCTCGCCGGTGCCGCGGTCGACGTCACCGACCCCGAGCCGCTGCCTGAGACAAGCCCCCTGTGGGATGCGCCCAACATGCTCATCACACCGCACGTCTCCGGATGGTTCCACCTGGCCGCCACGCTCAACAATGTGGTCGACATCGCCGCGGAGAACTTGCGTCACCTGCAGGTCGGCGAGACGCTTCGCTGCTGGATCGAACAC
>URRT01000053.1 GCA_900550355.1 uncultured Collinsella sp. | reverse complement strand
GGGCGCCCTCGCCAAGCTGTCCAAGTATGTCCGCGGCCGTTTTGATGCTGAGGGCCTGCCCTATGTGGGGATTTCGGTCTCCAACGACCTGGACGAGTACACGATTCAGTCGCTGCTCGACCAGGGTGCGCCCATCGATAGCTTTGGCGTGGGCACCAAGCTCGCGACCTGCTACGATCAGCCGGCGCTGGGCGGCGTGTACAAGCTTTCGGCCCGCCGCGCGAGCGAGACGGACCCGTGGACGCCGGTGGTGAAGCTTTCCGAGCAGCCCTACAAGCGCACGATTCCCGGCGTGCAGCGCGTGCGCCGTTATTACGACGGCTTTGGCGGCCCGGTCTGCGACATGATCTATGACGAGGACCATCTGGCAGGTGAGGGCGCCGCGCGCGGCAATACCCTCGTGGCCGTAAACGATGCGGCGCTGGTGACCGACGTGTCCGAGCTTGAGTATCGTGAGCTGCTGGTGCCGATCGTGCGCGACGGCAGTGCGGTTGCTCCGCGTGAGAGCATCAAGGACGCGCGCGAGCGCTGTGCTTGGGCACTCGATCATCTGGACGCAGCTTTCAAGCGCTTCCTGTACCCGCAGACCTATGTTGTGGGCATGGAGCAGGGCCTGGCTCAGGTGCGCGACGAGCTCGTGCGCAAGAACATGGCCGCGGCGTCGGCTTTCCCCTGGGCAAAATGATCCGCATGCGACGGAGGAAAACGGACCATTTACTCGCTCGCCTGTTCGCCCGCTCGCTCATCATTCGATTGGTTTGACGTATGACGACTTCTTATAAAACGATGGTGGTAAAGATCGGTTCGTCCACGGTGGTGGGCGCCGATGGCAAGGTCAACCGCGCCTTTATCGGCGGGCTGGCCGATCAGGCCGCGGCCCTGCGCAAGCTCGGCTGGCGTCTGGTCGTGGTGAGCTCCGGCGCTATTGCCTGTGGCTATCCCGTGCTGGGCTTCGATCGCAAGCCGGTCGGTGACCTGCCGAGCCTGCAGGCCTGCGCCTCGGCCGGTCAGTGCATCATCTCGTCTGCCTACGACGAGGAGTTTCATGCACGGGATCTGCTCACCTCGCTCGTGCTGCTCACGCGTCACGACACGGCGCGTCGCACGTCCTATCTACACGCGCGCGACGCCCTGCTGCGTCTGGTGGAGCTGGGCGTGGTGCCGGTCGTCAACGAGAACGACACCGTTACCGTCGACGAGATCAAGTTCGGCGACAACGACACGCTGGCGGCGCTCGTGAGCTGCCTGGTTTCCGCCGACCTGTGCGTGACGCTGTCCGACATCGACGGCCTCTACACCGCCAATCCGCACGAGGACCCGACGGCCGAGTTTGTCCCGGTCGTGCATAAGATCGATGCCAAGATCATTGCCTCGGCGGGCGATTCTTCGACCTCGGTGGGTACGGGCGGCATGATCACCAAGATTCGCGCGAGCCGCATTTTGATGACGGCCGGCATTCAGAGCGTGATTTGCTCGGGCGAGGAGCCCGATGCGCTCGTGCGTCTGGCCCGCGGCGAGAGCGTGGGCACGCTGTTCGACCCGCCGGCGGAGCGCCTGGATATTGCGCCCCGCAAGCTGTGGATCGCGCTGGGCGACAATGCTCACGGATCGGTGACGGTCGATGACGGTGCCGCGAAAGCGCTGGTCGGCCACGGGTCGTCCCTGCTTGCGGTGGGTATTCGCGAGGTCGATGGCGAGTTTGCCGAGGGCGATGTGCTCGACGTGTGCGACCCGAGTGGCATGGTTGTTGCGCGCGGTATCGCCGAGGCCGATTCGGACGTGTTGGAACTTGCTGCCGGCCGCCGTCAGGACCAGATCGCCAGCAACCGCCTGCTTGCAAACCTGGCCGAGAAGCCCGCGATACACAGGGATAACTTGATCGTATTTGCATAACCAATTGACGCTGCAAACGCCCCTAAGCGGCAATCTGACGTTCAATCGTCGGGCATGACCAAAAGGTCAATGCCCTCCTCTTTCACGTCACCTTGCTCGCTTAGGGGCGTTTTCGCTTTCCGCTCTCTACCTGCGGCATTGTCGTTGCCGGCACTTGTTCGGCACTTGGGGACGTTCTTTTTGTGCCGGCAGGTGGGGACACTCCTTTGCTAGAAGATCTGGCGCAGGTCTCCTCGGTTGAGGGCTTCGTTGAAGAGGTGCTTGAACACCACGCTGCCGTGCAGGCCATCGTGCTCGAACTCGTTGGTCACCCAGGCGTGCGAGTTGCCCACGCGGCTGAGCGTATCGAGCTGCAGGCCCGAATCGACGTACATGTCGTCGAAATACACCGCGGCCTGGAGCGGCACCTCGTTGCAGGCCAGGCGCTGCGGGTCGTAGATCTTGTCCCAGCTGGTGTCTTCCATCAGCAGGTCCATGGCAGGCTTAAACGGCTTAAGCTCGGGCATCTGCTCGAACATCCACGGGAACATGGCCTCGCCGGTAAACATGAGCGGGCGCGCGAGGGTGTCGAACTCGGCGCGGTGAGCCTTCTCTTCAGCCGCGGCCCAGCCAATGGGCATAGTGTCACCGTCGGCGTATATGAACTCCTGCAGCGTCCAGTACAGCGGATTCGTGCGCGTGTTGGTGCGCTCGAAGGCGCGCATCAAAAAGCTGTCAGATACCGAGGCGTCGCAGGTCAGCGTGCCGTCGCCATCAACAAAAGCATGATCGATAATCCAATGCATGCGTTCAAAGCTCGGCTTCATGCCAAAGTCGCTGCCCATGAGCTGTAGGCGCTCGACTGTCATCGGCGAGCCGTCGGGTAGCACGGGCTTCTGAGCCTCGAGCGCATCGGCCAGGGCTGCCACGCGCTCGACGTCAGCGGGGTAGCGGTCATAATACTGCTGCGTCTTGGCGGCCATGCGCGGGAAGGTGTGCGCGTAGACCTCGCGTGCGCTCGCCGGCACGTGGGGGATTCCGCCGCAGGTAAAGCTCGCCGCCACGCCCTCGGGGAAGAGCGACAGGTAGCTCAGCGTCAAAAAACCGCCGTAGCTTTGGCCGAGCGTGACCCACGGCTTGCCGCCAAAGCCCACCAGTCGCAGGTATTCAAAATCGCGCACGATGGAGCTGGCGAGGTGGCGCTTGAGGAAGTCCGCCTGCGAGCGTGCTGTATCGGCGCCAGCGGCCGTTGCGCGATCACCCAGTGCCTTGATCGTGCGTCCGTCCACGCAGCTACTGCGTCCGGTGCCGCGCTGGTCGGGAAGGACCACGCGGAAGTGCTTGACGGCCTCCTCGATCCAGCCGTCGCTTGTGGGCGACAGCGGACGCGGGCTCTCGCCGCCGGGGCCGCCCTGCAAAAACAGGAGCAGCGGCAGATCGTCGTTGATGCGGTCGGGTGCGCAAACCACGCGGTAGAAGAGCTTGATGCTCTCGGGCGCGCCGGCGATGGGTGCCGGCATAGCGCCGCGGCGCATGGTGCTGCCGACGGCCAGAAGCATCGGCTCTAGGCCGCGCCAGTCAAGGGGGACGTCGATGCTGTGGTCCTCGACGTAAAGGCCGGGAACGTGGTATGAAGTGATGAGGGCCATGTGAGTCTTCCGTTCGTTGCGGTGTTTCGGGTTGACCAATTCTACCGCCGCGGGCGAGGCCATGCGCAAATCGGCTACCATGGTTGCAAACTTCTAGGAGAAAGGGCCGCCCATGTCGGTCGATATAGCCACGTATGTCCACGATCATGCCGTTGCCGCCAAGGCAGCGTCGGCCTCGCTTACCGCGGCGAGCAACGAGCAGCGCCAGGAGGCCGTGCGCGCCATGGCCGCAGCACTGCGCAACGGTGTCGACTCCATCGTCGCTGCCAACGAGCTCGATATGTCCGCTGCGCGCGATGCGGGCACCTCGGCCGGACTGCTCGATCGCCTGCGGCTGACGCCCGAGCGCGTCGAGGGCATGGCCGCCGGCCTGGAAAAGCTCGCCGAGCTGCCCGATCCCGTCGGCCGCGTGCTCGACCACCGCGTGCTTGCAAGCGGCGTGGACCTGACCCGTGTGAGCGTGCCGCTGGGCCTGGTCGCTATGGTCTACGAGGCGCGCCCCAACGTGACGGCCGACGCCGCGGGCATCTGCATCCGCACCGGCAACGCCTGCATTCTGCGCGGCGGCTCGCTGGCCTATCACTCGTGTGCCATGATTTCTGAGCTGCTGGCCGATGCGCTCGAGGCCAAGGGCTTCCCGCGCGAGGCCGTGTCGATGATCGAGTCCACCGACCGCGAGGCCACTGGCGAGCTCATGAAGCTCCGCGGCATTGTCGACGTACTCATTCCGCGCGGCGGTGCAGGCCTGATCCAGCGCTGCGTGCGCGGGTCGCTCGTTCCGGTTATCGAGACGGGCACGGGCAACTGCCACATCTACGTGCATGAATCCGCCGACTTTGATAAGGCGCTCAACATTATCGTTAATGCCAAGACCCAGCGCGTAGGCGTGTGCAATGCCGCCGAGTCGCTGCTGGTCGACCGTGCTGTGGCCGATGCGTTTTTGCCTGCGGTCGTTGCCGTGCTGCACGACCACGGCGTGCTCATTCACGGCGACGAGGTCACGTGCGCCGCGTGCGCCGACGCCGGCTTTGTAGAGGGCGATGACTACGTCCCCGCGACTGAGGAGGACTGGGGTCGCGAGTACCTGGCGCTCGAGATGAGCGTGAAGGTCGTGGCAAACGAGGACGAGGCCATCGCACACATCAACCGCTACGGCACGATGCACTCCGAGGCCATCGTTGCCGAGGACACGGATGCTTGCGAGCGCTTCCTGGATGCGGTCGATGCCTCGGCCGTGTACGCCAACGCCAGCACGCGCTTCACCGACGGCGGCGAGTTTGGCCTGGGCGCCGAGATCGGCATCTCGACCCAAAAGCTCCACGCCCGCGGCCCCTTCGCCGCCGAGGCCCTCACCACCTACAAATACAAGCTCCGCGGCACCGGCCAGGTCCGCCCCTAAACCTACCAAAAAGGGACAGGTTTATTTTGGCAGGTTTTATCTGCGGTTTTGCCGGGCGACACGTTCGCCCGGCTTTTTTCTCCGCATAACTTTTTTGCCTTTCGGCTTGAGCCCCGGCGATATACGATAGTGACACCGTGTCCTAACATCGACTCACCTGGAGGTATTGCCATGTCCCAGACGCTTTCCGCCGGAATCACCCGCGACCGCGCGTTTGAACTGCTTAACGAGCACAACAAAGACCCGTTCCACATCACCCATGGCGAGACGGTCGAGGGCACCATGCGCTACTTTGCGCGCGAGTTCGACCCCGAGAACGAGGAGTTTTGGGGCATCGTCGGCCTGCTGCACGACTTGGATTGGGAGGAGCATGAGGACGACCCCATGAACCACACCATCTATGCTGCCGAGATTCTGGAGGGCGAGGGCACATCGCCCGAGCTCATCCGTGCCATCCAGACGCATACCTCGGACTTCAACACCTCGCTGCCCAAACCCGAGTCGCAGATGGAGAAGATCCTATTTGCGTGCGACGAACTTACCGGCCTGATCGGGGCCGCCGTTATCATGCGTCCGAGCAAAAGCGTCATGGACTTTACGACCAAGTCGCTCAAGAAGAAGTTCAAGGACAAGCGCTTTGCCGCCGGCTGCTCGCGCGACGTGATTACGCAGGGCGCCGAGATGCTGGGCTGGGAGCTCCCCGAGCTTTTCGACCGCACCATCGCGGCAATGCAGTCCTTCGCGCCCGACCGCGACACCTTCCTGGCCTAACCTGCCAAAAAGGGACAGGTTTATTTTGGTAGGTTTTATCTGGGAAAACGCTTCCGTTGGACGTTATTCAGCGGAAGCGTTTTCTGTTTGACATGGTGACGTTGGCGAATGGCGACGCCTCGCGGCAGGCAGCTGTGCTTCGCCGTACCCGTAATTCGGCAAAGGCGACGCTAGGACGCGTTCTTGATAATCCATGTTCCCAGTCCGGTCAGCAGCTGAACCTGCTTAACCGTTAGCCCTTCTTTTCGAAGTGCGAGAATCGCCTCATTGCGAAGTGACTTGGAGGCGGATTTGAGTTCCGTCGGAGCACATCCTGCGACACTCTGCACGATTGCCGTGCCAAATTCGCATAGATCTTCCTCGCGAACCTTGGCTGTTGCGCTGGGGCGATAGGGAAGCGACGGCGCACTTTCCATGAGCTGAAGGTATGAGCGAGGTGTTGGGAATAAAACACCGACAACGCTGCCGGTGACATGCGGCCGTGACCTGGCACTCATTAGATACTCGCGATGGCTGCTCCAGGGATATTCGTCATATGCCGCCAGTCCTGCTTTTTGTGGATTCAGATGGATGTATCGAATTGCTTCGAGCAAATATACTTCCGACTTAATGGGCGAATCCCAAAACCGCTCCTGAAACACGTGGCCGATATGCCCCGTCCGCGCATTGTACCTGCCCGCATACGATACGGCTATCGCGTGCATCGCGTCGCTCTTGCGGTCGTCCGGGTCGTCGATGAGCAGATGAATATGGTTTCCCATAAGGCACCAAGCGATAAGCTCGATATTGTGTTTGGGGAGGATTGCATCGATGATCTGAAGCATGGCGATTCGGTCCTCGGCATCGTCAAACAGCAATTGCCCTCCGTTTCCACGCAACGTGACGTGGAAATAACCGGTTGGTGACTTTGAACGAGGTTTTCTCGGCATGGCCCCTCCTTTAGCTTGGATGGGCTGAAGATACCTCATTCGGAGGCTTCGGTTGTCGAGATTCAGTTTACCGACTATAGCTGCTACCTGCCGAAATGTTATTGCGTTTTCAAATTGATGCTTTTTAATGGTAATTGAGCAAGACGGGCGCGCTTGTTGCGGATACGGGCGTTGGTTGCGTCGATCTGGACGGCCCTCGCGTGATGTCATCACAAATGGGCTTCACGCATTTTCGCGGCGATAGAAAAATGGCCGGGGCTTACAAACAAAACGGAGCACCCGGCCATTTACCAATTGTTTGTTGACGTTTCCCCAGATAAAACCTGCCAAAATAAACCTGTCCCTTTTTGGCAGGTTAGTTGAGGGCGGCTTGGGCTAGGCGGGCTTCGGCGGCCTCCTCGGTGACGCCCAAGGCCACAGCGAACTCCTCGATGGAGCGGCGCTTGGCTTCCTTGAGTACGCGCATGTAGTAGGAGCTGGGCTTTTTATCAGCTTCCTCGGCTTTGCGAATGCGGTGCATCATGGTCTTTGCCACGCGGACCGTCTCGGGCGCGCCCAGCTTGAGCTGCTGTTTAAAGTGCGTCTCCTCAAGTGAGCTGTTGCGCTCGGTAAAGGTGTCGCACTCCAGCTCGTCATAGTGGCTCAGCAGGTGCTCGGCATCTTGCTGAGAGATGGCGGCGTGCAAACGGTCGGCCTGCGCCACGGGGTACATGAGGATCGTCTGCGCATGTCCCTGCTTGGTCTCGAGCAGCAGCATGGGCTGCGGTGTGTCGTCCCTAAAACCGACGACGGTGCAGACTCCCTGACCCGGATGAATGACGTGTTGACCGATTGAGAACATGCTACCTCCAACTTATACGAATTTACGTATGTCTAGAATAACACGCTGACGTGCGCAAATCCTCACTTTATGCAGGAAAAGCACACAACTCTGATAGGTAAGAGTATCCGATAAAAGACGCAGCTCATTCATACCTTTATGCATTTTCAACGCGTGCATTATTTGCAGGCAGACTGGCATCTTTGAGTGACTCCATACAAGCTGTAGTCAATTTTGTGCATATGCAATATCTATTAGCTTTACCCTGCGACAGTAGCTACTGCTTGTGATAGAGTGCTACAAACTCTGGCTTTTGCCCTACGAGTGACCAAGAGCTCGGGGGCTTTAACACAAGGAGGACCTATGCCCGAGAAGATTGAAGAGCTGGTACGCGCTGCGCTTGCTGCGGCCCAGGAGGCCGGCGACCTTTCCGCATTTGAACTTGACGATTGCGCCATCGAGCGACCGGCTGACACTTCTCATGGCGAGTGGACCTCCACCATGGCCCTGAAGTCCGCCAAGCTGGCTCACTGTGCCCCGCGCAAGATCGCCGAGGCCGTCGTTGCCCATATGCCCGAGGACCCCGCGATCGAGAAGGTCGAGATCGCAGGCCCCGGCTTCATCAACTTCTACCTCTCCGTCGCCGTCAAGAATGCCATCTTTGGCGAGGCCCGCGAGAAGGGCATGGACTTCGCTAAGTCCAACGTCGGTGGCGGCTTGAAGACCCAGGTCGAGTTCGTCTCTGCCAACCCCGTCGGCCCCATGCACATCGGCCACGGCCGCTGGGCCGCTCTGGGCGACTCGCTCTGCCGCGTCATGGACCACGCCGGTTACGACATCCAGCGTGAGTTCTACATCAACGACCACGGCTCTCAGATGAACACCTTCGGCAACTCCATCAGCACGCGCTATATGCAGCTTGCCGACATCATCGCCAAGCAGGGCGTGGATATCGACGAGGCTCACAAGATCTTGATCGCCGACCGCGACGCCTTTGTCGCCGACGAGAACGACGAGCATCCCGAGACCCATCCGTATCAGGACAACTTTGCCGAGACCCTGGGCAAGGACTCCTACGGCGGCGACTACATCATCGACGAGGCTGCTGAGTTCTGGCGCACCGACGGCGACAAGTGGGTCGAGGCCGATCCGCAGGAGCGCATGGAGAGCTTCCGTGAGCGCGGCTACGTGAAGATGGTCGACAACATGCGCGACCTCTGCCATGTCGTCAACTGCGACTTCGATCGTTGGTACTCCGAGCGTTCGCTGTACGTGAAGGACACCGAGGGCGAGACCGCCGGCACCTCTGCCGTCGACCGCGCTTTTGAGAAGCTCGACAAGATGGGCTACCTCTATACCAAGGACGGCGCCCTGTGGTTCCGCTCCACCGACCTGGGCGATGACAAGGACCGCGTCCTGATCAAGTCCGACGGCGAGTACACCTACTTCGCCTCCGACGTTGCCTATCACTGGGATAAGTTCCAGCGCGTCGACCACGTCATCGACATCTGGGGCGCCGACCACCACGGCTACATCGAGCGCGTCCGCTGCGTCTGCGACGCTCTGGGTTACCCCGGCAAGTTTGAGGTTCTGCTGGGCCAGCTCGTCAACCTGCTGCGCAACGGCAAGCCCGTCCGTATGTCCAAGCGTAAGGGCACCATGGTGACCCTTCAGGAGCTCGTCGACGAGGTCGGCTCCGATGCCGCTCGCTACACGCTCATCTCCAAGAGCTCCAACCAGATGGTCGACTTCGATATTGAGGCCGTTAAGAAGCGCGACAACTCCAACCCGGTCTATTACGTGCAGTATGCTCACGCCCGCGTATGCTCCATCCTGCGCCGTGCCGCTGACGTTACGCCCGAGCAGGCTGACGAGATGGGCATGAAGGCCGTTGCCGCCAAGGCCATCGGTGAGAACGTCGATTACTCGCTGCTGACCGACCCGACCGAGCTCGCCCTTTCGCGTAAGCTCAACGAGCTCACCGACCTCATCGCCAGCTGCGCTCGCGACCGCGCCCCGTTCCGTCTGACGCACTTTGCCGAGGAACTCGCCGGCGACTTCCACAGCTTCTACGCTGCCTGTCAGGTGCTGCCGAGCGAGGGCCGTCCCGTCGACCCCGAGCTTTCGCGCGCCCGTCTGGCCGCTTGCGATGCCGTCCGCGTGACGCTCGCCCTGGTGCTCACCCTCGTTGGCGTTTCCGCTCCCGAGCAGATGTAAGCTACGGATCATTTGACCGTGTAGGTTCGGCTTTGCTGAGCCCTATAAGCCCGATCTCCATGCGGAGGTCGGGCTTTTTGCGTTTGGTGAGACTATTTGGTTTGCTGGGAAATGCTACCAAATCGCAACTATACCGGTTTACGGGGCTGAATCGCCAACTGGCGACCATGGTGCCAATAGTGAAATTAAACCCGCAGGTAGATGGCTTATTGTTTCTTGATAATGCAGGGTATGGTTGGCTTGCAGCATCCTGGCCCCGTAATCCGGCGTAGTTTTGAAAATTGTCCCTTGGGGACGGAGGAAAACGGATCATTTTTGTCTCGAAGAGGGGTGGCGGGATACCGTCCGTCACGAATTGGGCTCATCTCCTACGTTTGGACGCATATCCCGAACCATGCCGAAAAGTACGATATTAAAACCGCAGGTAGCAGACTCGTTGTTTTTGAAAAAACAAGGGTATGGTCAGGGGCTCGGGGCAAACGTAGCAGATGGGCGCGATTCGTGGCGCGGCTATTCCAGGTGCCACGGCTTCACTCCTCTGGCGCGACATTTCAAGGCGCTTTTGAGGAGGAGTGTCCCTGATGACTGGGCGTTTAAGAACGTCCCCAATGACTAAGTTGCAGGTGGCGGCGGTTGTGTTACACTAACGCTGCGTAATTGACGCAATCATCTCGATACAGATCAATGATGTCCGTCGTCTTGAACGGAACTAGACTGTTTAGCCGCCCTGAAGGTTTATGCAGGGAGCATGTGATCACAGGGCTTGAAAAGAAAGTTGAGCAAACACTGTGTCTGATCAACAGCAAGAAAACGAAATAACGACGACGCAGACCGCTCCCGCTGCACCGGTTGCGTCGGACCAGGTCGCGGCGCCCGCGCAAGCCTCGGCTCCTGAGACGCCTAAGGCTGCTTCGACGCCTACGCCTGCAGCGGCTGAGAAGGCCGTGCCTGCAACTGGTGAGGAGGCTGCTCCGGCAAAGCCCAAGCGTACGCGCCGCACGACCAAGCCTGCTGCTGACGGCGAGGAGGTCACCAAGCCCAAGCGCCGTACCACGCGCACGACGCGCGCCAAGCGCACCGTTGCAGCTGACTCCTCGGCGCCGATTTCCGATGAGGTCGCGCAGGCACGTGCGTTGGCGCAGATTAGCGAGGCTCAGGTGGTGCGCGCCCGCCGTCGTGCTGCCGAGCGCGAGGCCGCGGCTCTGACCGAGTTTGCAGCCCCGTCTGTGCCCGAGACCCCTGCCGCCGACCAACCGACCGAGAAGCCGGCACCGCGCACACGCCGTCGCACGGCTGCTAAGGCCGAGCAGGTTGCCGATCAGGTAACCCCCGAGCTCGCTGAGGCTTCGGTCCGTTCCGCGGCAGGGGAGGGCACATCGCCTGTTGAGCCCGCTGCGGCTGCCGAGGCCAGCGAAGTTCCCGTTGTCGATCCGGCTTTGCGCCCGCACCGTCGCGGTCGCAAGCCCAAGGCTTTCGTCGAGGCCGA
>URRT01000052.1 GCA_900550355.1 uncultured Collinsella sp. | reverse complement strand
TGCCGCACTGGTCCATACGCTCGAGCGCGTGGCGGCGGATGGCGCGCTGCCACGCCGCGGCTTTTCGCTCATCTGCTCGGTCGACGAGGAAGACTTCATGCGCGGCTCAGAGGCCGCGATCGATGCTGGCTGGGTCAGCTCGCGCGAATGGGTGCTGGACACCGAGCCCACCGACGGACAGATCCAGGTGGCGCACAAGGGGCGTACGTGGTTCGAGATTGAAATGGCTGGCGTGACGGCGCATGCGAGCCAGCCTTGGAAGGGCGCGGATGCCGTCGCCGCCATGGCCGAGGTCATGTGTTCGCTTCGTCGCGCGTTTGCGGCGCTGCCCGCGCACGATGAGCTGGGGCCTTCGACCATCACGTTTGGCCAAATCGAGGGCGGATATCGCCCCTACGTCGTACCCGACCGCGCCAAAGTCTGGGTCGACATGCGCCTGACCCCGCCGACCGATACGGCCGCCGCAATCAATATGGTCGAGCATGCCATCGCCGTCGCCGAAGCCGCCGTTCCCGGTTGCCATGGCAGCTACACCGTGACGGGCGACCGCCCCGCCATCGAGCGCGACCCGAACTCTCCCCTTCTAGCAGCGCTCAAGCGTGCCGCCGATGACGTAACGGACGCGGACACGACCGTCGGCTTCTTTACCGGCTACACCGATACCGCCGTCATTGCCGGCAAGACAGGCAACCGCAATTGTATGAGCTACGGCCCCGGCTCGTTGGCGCTCGCACACAAGCCCGACGAGTATGTGCCCCATGCCGATATCGTTCGCTGCCAAAACGTGCTCATCGCGCTTGCCGATAACACGCTCTGGGACGCAAGCGGCCAAGTTGGGGCATAATAAGCCGCGAACAAACCGACTCGCGCGTTAGGACCGCCCATGAAAGCACTTCCGTTTCCCTGCATCCGCCCGGCTCAGGACCGTGTGCTCGAGGCGCTGCCTGCGATGGGCGGTATCCTGAGCGGCAACGACGCCCTGCGCGGCGCCATTGCTGACGGCCTAATGCTCAAGGATCCAGGCGCGGCGTATTACGTGTACGAATGCTCGGGCGAGCCGGGTCGCGCGACGGGTGTCGTGGCGATTTGCCCGGTTAACGTACTGACGGGTAGCGACGAGGCTGCCGCCGAGAGCGTCGACGCACTCGCCGCCGCGCGCGCGATCGCCGAGCTTAAGGTGCAGCCGCGCCCCGTGTCGCTCGCCTACGAGGCGTCGCCCGTCATGGATATCATTTTGAGCGCTGCCAAAGAGGGCGCATCGCTCTACGCCGTCACCGATCCCGCGGGCGTCACACATCGCGTGTGGGAGGTCAAGCGCGAGGACGCCGTTGCCGCCATCCGTGCCATGCTCGATCAGGCGCCCGACCCGGTGTTCGCCGGTGACTCCGCCTATGTCGCCGCACTGGCTGGGGCATCGCAGATTCTGGCCGACGAGGCCCGCGCTGCCGGCGCCTACTCTGGCAAAGAGCCGTTCAACTTTGCTGTAGCCGTGCTGTTCCCCGCCGCGCAGGTCAGCGGCAGCGCGCCGCAGGTTCCGACGGGTCTGCTCACTCACCAGGTCTCACGGTTCTAGCGAACTCAAACGCTAAGCTGGAAAACCCAGCATCCAAACAAACAAGGGGCGGAGATGCAGCAAACGCATGCACCTCCGCCCTTTTCGCATCAAACAATTACGCCGGTAAACCGGGCCGCAACGTCAGCGTTATCCACGCTGCGGACCTGCCGCCGCCACGAGCGGCTCTAGCCCCAGCTCGCGCGCGTAGTCTTCCTGCGTAAAGACTTCGACCAGTTCAAACGTATCGGCCGCATCGTCAAACGCAAAATGCAGCACTGAGCAGTTGCCCGGCACGCGTTCGCGCTCGTCGGCCGCCGCGCCCCGCACGTGGTCCAAAAACTCCTTGATAGCTGAGCCATGACTTACCGCGAGCACGCACGTATGGTCCGGACGCTGCATAAGATCGGTCAGCGTCGCCACCATGCGCGTGCGCACCTGGATCTGGCCCTCGCCGCCAAACTGCCGATAGAAGTCGCGCCACGGGCGCTCGGGCATAAGCATCACGCGCTCGGCCTCAAAGTCGCCAAAGAACCACTCACGCAGGCCGTCCAGGCGCTCGTACGCCAAGCCCGGCCACAAGTTGGCGATAGTCTGCTCGGTGCGATGAAGCGTAGAGGTGTAGGCATGATCGGGCTCAATGCCGCGCGCACGTAAAAACATGCCGGCGCGCGCCGCCTGGTCGCAACCCAACTGCGTAAGCGGCGAGTCACTCCACCCCTGAATGATACGCTTAAGGTTGAATATCGTCTGTCCATGACGGACCAGATACAGATCTTTATTCATAGGGGTCCTTTCGTTCGTTACCAACCCAAGAGCGAAAACGCCCCGTCGCAATAGCCAAAATGAAGCACGGCACCGTTGTCGGGTAGCTCTCCCCCGCCAGTCACATACTCAAGAAACTCCTGGCAGGCTGAGCCGTGGGAAACCGCCAGCACGCAGTCGTGCTGCGGCCGGGCCATAATACGGGACAGCGCCGCGACCATGCGCGACTGAAGCTGCACTTCCGACTCGCCGCCAAAGGCCACCGGATAATCGCCCCAGGGCTGCGGCGGCATCTCGCGATTTGATGTGCCCTCCAGCGAGCCAAAATGCCACTCACGCAGGTCATCGACCAGCTCAATGGAACGGCCCTCGCCAACGATAAGCTCGGCCGTATGCCGCGCCCGGCCCAACGGCGAGGAATACACATGATCAAAGGCCACGCCACGCGCCGCAAACGCCGTACGCGCCGTCAGCGCCTGCTCGCGCCCGCGCGCCGTAAGCGGCGAATCGTGCCAGCCCTGCAAAATGCTCTGCACATTGAGCTCAGTCTGCCCATGCCGCACCAAATACAGATCTGCCACACGCTCTCCCCTCGTACCACCACAAAGGGGACAGGCACCTTTGTGGTGGTTTACCGTCTGATCACGCCGCGGTGACGCTCAGCTACACCAGCACGTCGGCGAGCGGGCGCTTGGGTACGTGGTGCACCTGCGCATCGTCACGCCAGTAATTAATTGAGCCGTCGGGGTTGGAATCGATCGCATCGATCATCTGCGTCTCGGCCGGCACGCCAAAAGCCATGATCAGCTTGAGCTCATACTTGTCGTTATCGAGCCCCATAGCATCGATCGCGTGGGGCGTAAAGGCCTTGAACATGCAGGCTGCCACCTCGGGCGTGGCGCTGCGGGCGGCGAGCATCATCGTCTGCGCGGCAATGCCCGTGTCGACCTCGGTGATGGGCGCGGCGGGCTTACCCGGAACAGCGCGCTCGGCAAGAATCGCGATGTAGCCGGTCGGACGCTCGCCCTCGGCAGGACCCGACCAATCCTTAAGCGCGCCGGCCCATGCAAGCTCATCAAATACACGCGCGCAATCCTCGGCACCGCTCACCACATGAAAACGCAGACGCTAAGCATTGGCGCCGCAGGGAGCCAGGTGCGCCAGTTCCGCCAGCTCGAGCAAAAACTCGCGCGGCACGCGCATGGACTCGTCAAAACGGCGGCACGTACGGGCGCGGCGGACCAGCGCGTCAAACGTGTCCAGGCCAAGCTTTTCGCAACCTTGCTTTGCCATCGATTCGACACTCGACGGTGCCTCGGGAACTGCTTCGTTCATAGGGACCCCCAATACAAGCCAATTGTCCTTAGGAAAATCTAACCTAAAACGTAGGCAATAACGAACAGGGCTGCAATGTTCTACACCTGTTGAATAGAAAATCGCGACGTGGGGAACAACGGAAACAATTCGGGGCCTTTGGGTTACGTTTCGCCCTCCCCGACCCATACGTCAGCGCCCTTAGGGGATACTGGTTGTAACGATCAAGGCTTACGCCGCACGGAAAGGAGACTTATGGGCATCTTTAAGAACGATGATCAAAAACCGAGCCAGTTTGGATTTGACGAGAAAAGCATGGCGGGCAAAGCCGTCAAGGCCGTACGCTGGATCTACGCCATCACGGGCGTCTTAGCACTCATTGCTGGTATCGCGCTGCTTTTTGCACCTGCCAAGTCCCTCGTCTTTTTGACGACTGTCCTGGGTTTTTACTTTGTAATCACTGCTGCCATCAGACTATTCACTGCCATTTTTGAGCCGCTGCTGCCCACCGGCTGGCGCGTGACGAGCATCATCTCCAACCTACTCATTATCTTGGGCGGCGTCATAATCCTGCGCAACCAGGCCTTCTCGACCGCGACGCTCACCACGATGGTGGTTATCGTGGCCGGCTTTGGCTGGATTGTCGAAGGTGTCATGTCCATTCTGGAGTCCGAGCTTTCGTCCAACCGCGCCCTCGCTATCCTGAGCGGCGCACTTTCCATCATCGCCGGCATGTTCGTGTTTATCTATCCGCTGTGGTCGGCCAAGATGCTCGTCATCTTTAGCGGTGCCGCGCTGCTGGTGTTTGGCGTGACGCTCATTGTTCGCGCCATTCAGTTTGGCAAACTGGTGCGCTAGATGCCAAAGACGCTCTTTATTGATGCCGACGCCTGCCCGGTCACGCGCGAGTCGATTGACTGCGCGCGGCGGGCGGGCGTCGCCGTTGTTATCGCCGGCAACAGCACGCAAAACCTGGAACGGCACATTCGCCGCGACGACCCGCGCGATGCCGAGCACGCGCGACGCGGCTTTTGGGTCACGACGCTCGACGTGAGCGTGGGCGCCGACAGCGCCGACTTTGCCATTGTCGAACGCCTGCAGGCGGGCGACGTGGTCGTGACGCAGGACATTGGCTTGGCGAGCATGGTGCTCGGGCGCGATGCCGCCGCCATCGGTGTGCGCGGGCGCGTGTACGACAAGGCGACTATCGACATGCAGCTGTTTATTCGCCACGAGGAAAAGAAGGTACGCCGCGCCGGCGGACGCACTCGCGGTCCGGCAGCATTTACCAGCGAAGACCGCGCCCGCTTTAAACGCAACCTCACCGAGTTGCTGCACTAACCAAGGTAGATTTTTGAGACATGCCTAAAATCTACCTTTTTGTTTTGAGCGGTGTGAGCGCTCGGAATCCATGGCTCAACAAAAAACGGGCTTCAAAATGCCATGCGTCGCCGCATTGCGCAGGCGCTGAGCATGGCTATTTGAAGCCCATTTTTTAGGCCTACTTAGAGGCCAACGGCGGAGAGGATGAGGCCCCAGCCAGCGCCGATGACGTACATCATGATCAGGAACACGGCATTTTCGCGGGCGCTGCGGTTGGTGCGGAACAGCACCAGATAACCCACGCCGGCGGAAATGAGCGTGCCGGCGAGCATCGGCGCCAGTTGCAGCGCGCCTTCCAGATACAGCTGTGTAATGACCACGCTCGCCGAGCAATTGGGAATCAGCCCGACAAGCGCCGAACCCAGGACAGCGAGTGTCTCGTTGCCGCGCAGGAACTGCTCGATCGCGGACTCGCCGAACGTCTCGAGCACGGCGACCAGAATCAGCGTCACCAGAAAAATGAATACCGAGACCTGCACGGTGTGCGAGATCGCACTGCGGATGATCGACAGGACAGGCGTCCCTTCGTGGGAGTGAGAGTGACCGTGACCATCATGGTGTTCATGTTCGCCCTCATGACCGTGATCGTGGCCATGTCCGTGTTCGTGCTCGTCCTCGTCTTCATCACAACCGCAATGGTCGCGCTCGCACAGCTCGTGGATGTGGTCGGCGCTCACGCCTGCCTCGGCCACCTCGTCGATGATGTCACCGCCGCTGTGGTCGTCGTGCGCGCAGCTCACGTGGGCCGGGTTGGCCGCGGTTCCCAGCACGGTACGGCGAATCGCCGCGTGCGCGCGGGCGTTACGGCGCAGGCCGCGAATGGCAGCGTCCACGATAAAACCCGTGACCAGTGCGATCAGCGCTTTCGAAGCCAAAAGCATCGCCATAGTCTGCACGGGAACCTGCTCGGCAAGCAACAGCGGCAGCATCTCATCGGAGGTCGAAAGGAACACCGCCACCAACGTGCCCAAGGTCACGACACGGCCGGCGTACAGCGTTGCTGCCATGGCCGAAAATCCGCACTGCGGCACCATGCCCAGCAGCGAGCCAACCACGGGACCCGCAGCGCCGGCGCGCTTGATAGCGCCGTTGACGCGGTCGCCCGCAACGTGCTCAAGTGTCTCGAGAGCAAGATACGTCACCAACAAAAACGGCACCAGCGACAGCGTGTCCTTGCCGGCGTCGAGCAGAATATCAATCAGTAAATCCATGACGGATGGAACCTTTCGTGTCTTTCGGCAGCATTGTAAAAGTCCTAGCGGTCAACTAGGGTATTGTAGTTGTCCCGGGCGCGGTGCCAATAGTTGCCTATGGTAAACTATCATCTCGCCATAACTCAGTAACCTCGAGCCGCACAACGCGGCCCGTCCAAGGAGTAGCATATGAACGTATCGCAAGCACTCGAATACGAGCGCCAGCCGTTTATCCCCATGTTTATCTACGGCGACCACGGCGCCATGGAGTCCGAGCGCCAGAAGGGCGAGGAGGCCCTCAAGGTGCTCGAGACCGAGTACTTTACCGCCGAGGGCGCCCCCGGCTTCGACTTTGCCACCGTGCGCGACCTGGCCGACCGCAACCGCGACCTGTGCGACCAGATTGGCGAGGCGCGTCTGCGCAACGTGACGCCCGCGACGCTCTCGCGCGGCCTGTCCGATGCCGACACCTGCGCCGCCATCGGCAAGATGCAAAAGCGCACCGCCGCGTCCGTTATGCGCGAAATCCGCGGCGACCGCGACGCGCTCGGCGTGGCCTACGCCCGCAAGCCCATCCAGGGCACCGTGCTCGGTATCGACATCGAGACCACCGGACGTGCACCCGAGCGCGGCTATATCATCAACGTGGGCTGGGAGATCATGGAGCTCACCAGCGACGCCGTCCCGCATGACGCCGAGGCACACTACTGCGGCCTGCCCGACATCTACCGCGGCGAGGATGTGCCGTTGTCGAATATCCACCACATCACCTGGGACGACATCGACGGCAAAAAGCCGTTCCGCGAGAACAAAGAGCTGCAAAAGCAGCTGCTCAAGCTTATGAAGAAGTACCCGTACATGGCACACAACGCCGCCTTTGAGGACAGCTGGTTCAAGATCCACCTGGACGGCTACGCCGAGGCACGCCGCGCCGGCAAGATCATCGTCATCGACTCGCGCCAGATCTGCCGCAGCCTGGACGCCGACGTGCGCTCGCTCCCCCGCGAGTCCGCCCCCGCCGCGCTCGAGAACTGGGCACGCCGTCGCGGCACCCTCGCGCCCGACGCCAACGAGCAGCATCTGGGTCTGGACGACACCGACCTCATGCTCCGCACGGTACAGGCCGAGTTCAACCTCAAGAACCTATTCGCGAAATAGCAACGCCTGCGACAAACACTACTTGCTCACGAGCGGCCTCGCAGCGGGAAACACCGCAGCGGGGCCGCCCTATGTTCCACAGATAGATCTGCCATCACAAATTCTGAACCCTCATTTTGAACGATTTCGGCCAATTCCCGACACGTAATTCGTTGTCGGATGGTGATGCATCGATATCAAATGTGCAGCAATTGAGTTTTTATATGCTATAGCTAAGCTGCGATAACATTGATTTTAGGCATGCCAACCCATAATTGCGTCAAGCTTTTGGACAGCATTTGGTTAGGCCCCTAAAACGACTTTCCCACTCAGCGCCATCAGCACGGCATTAGCTGACACGATATATACCATGAGTATCGTATTGTCACATACCACTGCAAAAGCGGTCTACCAGGCCGCGCATTCGGCGTCTACGAAAGACACCGAGCCCTGTAACCCTGCCGCGATTTACGGATCATGTCCCACCGGAACGCTCCTTGACGCAGCCGCAGAATGGCTCACCAAACACGATGTTTCCCTTGACGCAAATGATTGCCTCGAAGTAATGGTGTTTGATCGCAGGAATGCGCGCTATGCAATGAACTGTCAATGCCACGTTTCGTCAAAACGATTCTCGAACTCACGCTTTATAGAGCTCAAAGATGGCATCTTCATTGTTGGCGTTGAGCTTTGCGCACTTCAGGCCGCCACCTATCTTTCTTTTCGCGAACTAGTGGAGTACTACTTTGAACTGTGCGGCGCTTATTCCCTTGGAACCGACTCTTCCACCTCCTATACCGAGCGTTTCGCGCTCACCTCGACCGAGAGGTTAAAGCAGTTCTTTAATTCCATTACCAGATGCGACGGTTTGGCCCTTGCCCGAAAGGCGATTCAATGTGTACGCGACGGATGCCGGTCTCCCATGGAAACGGCATTTGTCATGATGCTAACGCTGCCCAAAAGCGAAGGAGGGCTTGGTATTAAGGGAATTGAGACCGATTACGAGGTGCAGGTCACCGCCGCCGCAAAGAATCTCACGAGACGCAAGAAGTTCTTTATGGATGCGTATCTAAAGAAATCTCGCACAGACATTGAATACAACGGTTTTTATCATGACGCGGAAGAAGACCGCGCCATCGATGAAGAGCGCAAGAATGCACTTGCGTCCATGGGGTACGGAATCATCACCGTCAGCCGTTATTCCTTTATGCATGCCAGCTCTTTTGTTAGGGTCATGGAAGCAATCCAGCGGAAAGAGGGCGTACGCCCCTCGCGTCTGCCAAAAGACTTTCAAATCATGCAAGAGGACCTGAGACAGTTTGTGCTCAGAAGGTTTATAGAAGAGAAAAAGCGAATTCAGAAGCAGCTTCGCCAGGATTCCGAAGATCGTCAACGAATCGACCTCGAAAAAGCAACACTCGAAGGCATCACGCTGGATGACCCGACAATTAATGAAGTTCCGGCAATCGATGACATGCAGACTGTCGAATCCGACAGCCCATCATTTGCCCAAACAAGCAGCCTCGCGCCCGAGGGCAGGGTCTTCGGGGCCGGAGACTAGGCCGGCTAACAAGGTGGGTACCCTAGCGACGTGCAAAATTGCGAGTATTCAGCAGGGTCGGGTGTCTATCACCCTCGAGTGGATCCAAATGTGAAGCGAAATCACTCTTGCGTGAGAGCGTTAGGTAACATTTGAGGAAGAACTCATCGGATTAACACCCTAAGATAACTCTTGAACTGCATTATATGACCTGCAATAAATTAGCGGACCCCCTATAGTTGCAGAATACTCCATTTTTTGCACGGCACGAGGGTACCCACCTTGGCATCGACTATCAAAAAACGCTCAGTCCGGGATCTCGTCCACTATTCCCCATCATTTTGTACAACGAATTACCTGAACGTCATTGACATATGAACATGCACTCATATAATCGAAAGTAAATTATATGAGCGCATGTTCATATGAAAGGATATTGCAATGAGCATCCGCGTTGATGAAACGAAACTCGACATCGAGGCCACCGAACCCGCGATCCCGACCACCTGCTCGCCCGAAGACCTTCCCGACGAGGAGCTTCTCTACGACCTCGCCGACCTGTTCAAGGTCTTCAGCGACACCACGCGCATCAAGATCCTCTATGCCCTCATGGGCCGCGAGCTCTGCGTGGCCGACATCGCCGAAGCGACCGAAACCTCGCAGTCCGCGGTGTCGCACCAGCTGCGCACACTCAAGCAGTCGCACCTGGTTAAATTCCGGCGCGACGGGCGCAATATCCTATACTCGCTCGCCGACGATCACGTCTACACCATGCTCAACCAGGGCATGAGCCACATCTGCGAATAGCGACCAACCACGGTACCAGTGCGGCCTGCACCCAAGCCGCAAATACGGGGAAAGGAATCCACCATGAAAAAGCAGTTTAAACTCGACGAGATCGACTGCGCCAACTGCGCGCGTGAGCTTCAGGACGAGCTGGCCAAGCTCGATGGCGTCAAGTCCGTTTCGGTCAACTTTATGACCCAGAAGTTGACGCTCGAGGCCGATGACGCCGAGTTCGACGAGGTGCTCAACCGCGTTGTAGAGTTTACGGCCGACGCCGAGCCGGACTGCGAGATCATTCTCTAGCCCAGGTTACGCCAACCTGCAAGGCCGCGCTTGCCGCGGCTTTTGCTCGCGAAATTATATGAGCGAGTGTTCATACGTTCAAATGGGAGGATACGAGTCATGGCCACCGCCGACCCCAAGAAGAAAAAGAAGAAGCGCAAGAAAAAAGAGTCACTCGAGCATAAGCGCAACCGCATCCTGGTAGCGCTGGGCATTTTTGCCGTGATGTACGCCCTCGATGAGCTCGGCACCCTCACCGCCGCATTCGGCACCCCGGGCGACATCTACGCCAGCTTTGTGCTGTTCCTCGTGCCGTTTTTGATTGCCGGCTACGACGTGCTTCAAAAGGCATTCAATAACATCCGCCGCGGCAAGGCCTTCGATGAGAGCTTCCTTATGGCAGTCGCGACCATCGGCGCGTTTGCCATGGTGCTCTTCCCCGATACCGACCCGCACATGGCTGAAGGCGCCGCCGTCATGCTGTTCTACCAGGTCGGCGAGCTGTTTCAGGCGTACGCCGTGGGCAAGAGCCGCAAGTCGATCAGTGCCATGATGGACATCGCGCCCGACTACGCTAACGTCGAGCAGCCCGACGGCACACTCGAGCAGGTCTTCCCCGATGACATCGCCGTCGGCACCGTGATCGTGGTCCAGCCCGGTGAGCGCGTGCCCATCGACGGCGTCATCGTCGAGGGCGAGACGCAACTCGACACCGCCGCGCTCACGGGCGAGTCAGTCCCCCGCCCGGCCAAAACCGGAGACGATATCATCAGCGGCTGTATCAACATGACGGGTCTCATCCACGTGCGCACCACCAAGCCATTTGGCGAGTCCACCGTCGCGCGCGTCCTGGAGCTCGTAGAAAACGCCAGCGAAAAGAAGGCGCGCACCGAGAACTTCATCACGCGGTTCGCCCGCGTGTACACCCCCATCGTTGTGGGCGTGGCCGCCGTGCTCGCCGTCGTGCCGCCGCTGCTGTTCGGCGGCCAGTGGTCTGACTGGGTGCTGCGCGGACTCACCTTCCTCGTGGTGTCGTGCCCCTGCGCGCTGGTCATCTCCGTGCCGCTGTCGTTCTTCGGCGGCATCGGCGGCGCTTCCTCCTGCGGCGCCTCGCGCCTCGGCATTCTGGTGAAGGGGTCGAACTACCTGGAGGCCCTAGGCTCCACCGAGACCGTCGTATTCGACAAGACCGGCACGCTGACCGACGGCACGTTCTCCGTGACCGAGCTCGTTTGTGCCCCCGGCGTAAGCAAGGCCGAGCTTGCTGACATCGCCGCGGCGGCCGAAACCTTTTCCACCCACCCCATCGCGCAATCGGTGCGGGCCTATCGCGGCGCCGCAGTGACGGCCGAACGGGTGCGCGACGTCCGCGAGGTGAGCGGCCAGGGCGTGGAAGCGGTCGTGGACGGACGCGAAGTGCTCGTGGGCAACGGCAAGCTCATGGCGGCCCACCATATCGCCTTCACCGCCGTCGAGGCCCCGGGCACCGTGCTCTACGTAGC
>URRT01000051.1 GCA_900550355.1 uncultured Collinsella sp. | reverse complement strand
TCTGGTCGTCCGCTCGAGCGGGTAAATGCGATGCCTGCCGCCACTTGGGGTTGGCTGCGCATGAACCAGACCAAGCTTGAGCTTTCGGACGAGCTTACCGTCGCTCCTGCCGAGGCCGTCGAGGTCGAGGGGCTGGACGAGCAGTTCCGCGGCACTGCCGACGCCTTCGACGCCGCCATGGACGCCATGGCCGAGCGCTTCCCCGAGCGCCGCGCCTCCGCCCCCGGCGACGCTGCCGACCGCGCCCGCATCACACCAGAGACCGAGCTCGACGTGCCCGCCACCTCTGTCTACCAGGCCGGCGCCATCAAGCTCGAAGAGGAGCTCTCCCCTGCCGAGGCCTTCGAGACCGGCATGGGCGAGGCCGCCTACACCTACCTGGCCGACCACGCCACCAAGCGCATCGTCATCGACGTGCCCGCATACCAGCACGCCACGGTCACCGTGCGTGTGAGTGGCGTCGACGCTGCCGCGGCCATCGCCGCTATCGATGTCGTCGCCCGCCCACAGGCGACGCTCGACCTGCACATCGCTTTGGATTCCCCCGTTGCCGGCGAGGGTGTCGTGGGCTCCGTGCTGCGGGTGTGCGCTCACGAGTACGCCACCGTCAACGTGACTTGCACGCAGACGCTCGACGACAGCTGGATCGCACTCGATGACACCGGTCTGTTCCTAGACGAGGGCGCGCGCGTCAACGTGCAGCACACCGTCCTGGGTGCCGGCGCCAGCGCCACCGGCCTTGCCGGCGACCTGCTGGGCGACACCGCCAAGGTGACCATCGATACCGATTACCTGGGCGCCCGCGAACAGGTGCGTGACTTTAACTACGAGCTGCGCCACCGCGGTCGCAAGACCGAGTGCGAGATCGACGCCAACGGCGTGCTGACTGGCATGTCCAAGAAGGTCTACCGCGGCACCATCGACCTCGTGCACGGCTGCAAAGGTGCCGTCGGCACCGAGCGCGAGACGGTGCTCTTGGCCAACAAGGGCGTCGACAACAAGACCGTCCCCGTCATCCTCTGCGACGAGGACGACGTCGCCGGCAACCACGGCGCCACCATCGGTCACGTCCGTGACGAACAGCTGTTCTATCTCGCCTGCCGCGGCCTTGACCAAAACGCCGCCGAGGACCTGTTCATCCGCGCCAAGCTGGAGGACGCCGCGCTTTCCGCCACTGACGAGCGCACCCGCGCTGCCGTCGTCCGCTTGGGCAATAACCTGATCGACAACTTTGAGGAGGAGCTCGCATGATCGACACCGAGCACGTTAAATGCGACACCTGTACTGCCCCCGAGCCCATGGAGCTCGACGCCAGCGACGAGGCCTCGCGCGGCTGGCCTACCGTCGACATCGAGACCAATCCCTACAAGGCGCAGTTCCCGCTGTTCCAGCAGCACCCCGAGATCGCCTTCCTCGATAGTGCCGCCACCGCGCAGCGTCCCGCCTGCGTGCTCGACGCCGAACGCGACTTCTACCAGCGCATGAATGCCAACCCTCTGCGCGGCCTGTACTCACTCTCCGTCGAGGCCACCGAGGCCATCGCGAAGGTGCGCCAGCAGATCGCCGACCTCATCGGCGCCCCCCAGGCCAACGAGGTCGTCTTCACCCGCAACACGAGCGAGTCGCTCAACCTGGTCGCCAAGAGCTTTGCGCCTACGGTGCTCAAGCCGGGCGACGAGGTCGTCATCACCATCATGGAGCACCACTCCAACCTGATTCCGTGGCAGCAGGTCTGCCGCGATACCGGCGCCAAGCTCGTCTACCTCTACCCCACCAAGACCGGCCAGCTCACCACCGAGGAGGTTCTGTCCAAGGTGGGCCCCAAGACCAAGATCTTGGCCGTGGGTCAGGTCTCCAACGTCCTGGGCGTCGAGAACCCGGTCAAGAACCTCGGCAAGCTCGTACACAAGTACGGTGGCTATCTGGTCGTCGACGGCGCACAGTCGCTGCCGCACATGCCGGTCAACGTGGCCGATCTGGGCGCCGACTTCTTTGCCTTTAGCGCGCACAAGGCCATGGGCCCCATGGGCATCGGCGTGCTGTGGGGCAAGATGGACCTGCTCAACGCCATGCCGCCCATGCTTACCGGCGGCGAGATGATCGACTCGGTCACCGAGCAGGACGCCGTCTGGGCGCCCGTCCCCGAGAAGTTCGAGGCCGGCACGCAGGACGCCGCTGGCATCTTCGCCACGGGCGCGGCGCTTGACTACCTGGTCAACACGGTAGGCTACGAAAACATCCAGATCCGTGAGAAGGCACTCGTCCACTACCTGATGGGCGAGCTCATGCAGCTCGACTTTGTCCAGATCATCGGCTCCATCTATTGGGACAACCACCACGGCGTTGTGAGCTTTAACGTCAAGGGCATCCACCCGCACGATGTCGCGAGCATCATGGACATGGACAGCGTATGCATCCGCGCCGGTCACCACTGCGCGCAGCCGTTGCTCACCTGGCTGGGCGTCGAGAACCTTGCCTGCTGCCGAGCCAGTGTAGCCTTCTACAACGACAAGGCCGATATCGACAAGTTCATCGCCGGCCTGCATCACGTTTGGAGCACGTTCAATGGGTAATCTGTACACCTCCACCACGTTTATGGAGCACAACTCGCACCCCGACTATAAGTACGAGATGGATGCTCCCACGCACGAGCACGACGGCATCAACCCCAGCTGCGGCGACGAGCTCACCTTGCAGCTGCGCGTCGAGAACGGCGTCATCGAGGAGGCCTCCTTTACCGGCCACGGCTGCGCCATCAGTCAGGCCAGTGCCGACATCATGGCCGACCTCATCACCGGCGAGACCGTCGAGGAAGCTCACCGCCTGGCAGAGCTCTTCCTCGCCATGATACGTGGCGAGAAGCTCTCCGAGGAGGACCTGGAAGACCTGGACGAAGCCGCCCAGCTCCAGGACATCTCGCACATGCCCGCCCGCGTCAAGTGCGCCGAGCTCGCCTGGCGCACCCTCGACGGCATGCTCGAGGGACAAGCTAACCAATAGCGTATGCTCCGAATCCAAGGTTTTTGATTGCCGAGCCGCCCGATACGGGCGGCTCTGTTTTTCCTAATGAGCACGAACACACAAAATCATCGCGTCCGGCGCCCCGTCTGTCATTTACCACACAGCAGACGCGAACACGGGCGTTTTCCACAGCACCAAAGGCCTGCGGCAGGGCCCCGGACCCGCCAAGCAAAACGCCAAGTCCCGTTCTGCTGAGCTCCGACTCGCTTCGCGCCTGCAGCAGAAGGGTCCCATAGGATGCGGCGTGCATTTTTGCGAGTATTCAGCACGCCAAGCTGTATGTATACGCATCGAAAGCGTTAATCAACGTCTCCAGGCGCATATATATTGTGTTTTAGAGCAAGCATCGCGGTCTCAGGGATCACATACATGCGCTTCGGAGGCGCATCGGAAGGCATAAATAGCTTCGGAACCCGTATGTTGCAAGATTGCGGCAGTGCCGACAGCACCACGATGCTGAAAACTCCGTTTTTTGCACGGCGCAGACGGGGGTAGGCACGGGCAAACCCGGACTGAGTTGTTATTTTATGCAAGATGACGATTGTTCTATGCATATTAAGAAGTGCAGTTACCGTACCAAGCTTTTGAACGCTGGTTGCGGCGTATGGACGACCCCAGCTGCGGTGAACAGGCGACCTTACATCACGTTTCCGCCAGCCCGCATCGCCGTTCGCGCGCGGGCGCGCACGATACGAGAGACGGTACTTTTGCCAATCCCGGTATACCGCTCAATCTGGCGCACCGTAAAGCCGGCATTGTTCAATCCAACAATAACGGTATCGCGCTGCGCCGGCGGTGCAGTTTTAACCCCATTGAGCGGAACCCCGAGGCTCTTCGCCATCTTGTCGGCAAAGGCGTGGCGTTCCCACTCTGTCTCTTTCATATCGCACAGCGCCGGCTCGCTACCGTCGGGCGTCGAAAGCGAATAGGCAGCAAAGGCCTCGGCAGAACCAAAAAGCTCAAGCACGCAAGAAGGATCGCAAAATCCCCTCGTGGCATCTGCCGCATCACTGTCGTAAGCGCGCAGATGCTCCGCAAAGCTGCTCCAGGGATAACGCTCGATTAGGCTAACGCCCACCTCCTGCGGATCAGCGTGTACAGAGCGAATAGCCTCCATCACCTGCCAATCGGTATCGAGCGAACGCCGGTCAAAACGGTTCTGGAACAGATGGCCTGTGCGCCCCATGCGCTTATTGAACCGCCGCGCGTACGTCAAAAGCAGCCGGTGCATCGCCGCGCTCATCCTGTCCTCGTAATCTGCAAGCACCAAATGCACGTGATTGCCCATAAGGCACCAGGCGATAACCGTCACACCCTCCTCGCGGCAGCACTCGCGCATCAGCTCCAAAAACTCCCACCGGTCGTCATCGCCCTCAAAGATGAGCCGCTTGCCCGTACCGCGGGCACAGACACGGTAAAAGCCGGTAACCGTTCTCCAAACGCGCTGCATGGCGCTCCCTTCGCCGGGATCTGCTTGCCATCCAATACAGCACGATTGAAGCGTGCCATCAAAACATTCACGCAAAACAATTCGCTCGCGCGGCCAAAGGCAGTAAACAGGCGGCGAACGGCACCGTTGCAACAGGTCAACCCCTGCAACACTTACAAGAGCCGACCAATAGCTTGCCCAAGACGGACCCCCTCTACGGAAGTTCGCGACCACAGAACATAGAGTTAAACCGTTTCAATTAAAACTTCCGGACTTCTCGCTACGAAAACTGAGCCGTTCGCCGAATATTCCATGCATTTCGCGGTATTATAGGGGCTGCATGTCATGTCCCTTTTTGGGTTCAACCGGCAATCGCCAGCCACGACCCCAGACGGGACGCCAACACGATAGAGAGGAGAGGCATGCAGTACTCACAGGAAGTGGAGAACATGTGCCCCGTTGCCAAGGGTGCATACCACGGCCCCGCACCCATCCCCGAGGAGGGCAAGTGGGTCCAGGCCAAGGAGATTTCCGACATCTCCGGTCTTACGCACGGTGTGGGTTGGTGCGCACCTCAGCAGGGCGCCTGCAAGCTCACGCTGAACGTCAAGGACGGCATCATCGAGGAGGCCCTCGTTGAGACCATCGGCTGCTCGGGCATGACCCACTCTGCCGCCATGGCTTCCGAGATCCTTCCCGGTAAGACCATCCTCGAGGCCCTCAACACCGACCTCGTCTGCGACGCTATCAACGTTGCCATGCGCGAGATCTTCCTGCAGATCGTTTACGGCCGCAGCCAGACCGCGTTCTCCGAGGGCGGCCTGCCCGTGGGCGCCTCCCTCGACGACCTCGGCAAGGGCCTTCGCTCTCAGGTCGGCACCATGTTCGGCACCAAGGCCAAGGGCGCTCGTTACCTCGAGCTCGCTCAGGGCTACGTCACCCGCATGGCTCTCAACGACAAGAACGAGATCATCGCGTTCGAGTTCCTGAACCTCGGTAAGTTCACCGACGCCGTCAAGGCCGGCAAGACCCCCGAGGAGGCCATCTCCGGCGCCATGGGTCACTATGGCCAGTGGGAGAACGCCGCCAAGTACATCGACCCGCGCACCGACGAGGAGACTCACTCCGTCGCCAGCGTGTTCCCGGTTCACGAGTAGAAAGGGAGGGAAATAACTATGACTGTTACGTTCGAAGGTTACGAGCGCCGCGCTGACAAGATCAACAAGTGCCTCGCCGACAACGGCATCGCCTCCCTCGAGGAAGCTCTGCAGATCTGCACCGACAAGGGCTTCAACCCGCGTGAGATCGTCAACAACACCCAGTCCATCGCCTTCCAGAACGCCGAGTGGGCCTACACCCTCGGTTGCGCTCTCGCTGTCAAGCGTGGCGCCAAGTCCGCTTCTGAGGCTGCCGCCATCATCGGCGAGGGCATCCAGGCCTTCACCGTCCCCGGCTCCGTCGCTGAGGACCGCAAGGTCGGTCTGGGCCACGGCAACCTGGGCGCTATGCTACTCTCCGACGACACCGAGTGCTTCGCCTTCCTGGCCGGCCACGAGTCCTTCGCTGCCGCTGAGGGCGCTATCGGTCTGGCTCTGAACGCCAACAAGGCTCGCAAGAAGCCGCTGCGCGTCATCCTCAACGGTCTGGGCAAGGACGCTGCTCAGATCATCGCCCGCATCAACGGCTTCACCTACGTGAAGACCCAGTTCGACTACTTCACGGGCGAGCTCAAGGTCGTCGAGACCATCCCCTACTCCGATGGTCCCCGCGCCGCCGTCAACTGCTACGGCGCCGACGACGTCCGCGAGGGCGTTGCCATCATGTGGCACGAGAACGTCGACATCTCGATCACCGGTAACTCCACCAACCCCACGCGCTTCCAGCACCCCGTCGCTGGCACCTACAAGAAGGAGCGCCTCGAGGCTGGCAAGAAGTACTTCTCCGTTGCTTCTGGTGGCGGCACTGGCCGTACCCTGCACCCGGACAACATGGGCGCCGGCCCTGCCTCTTACGGCATGACCGACACCATGGGCCGCATGCACTCCGACGCCCAGTTCGCCGGTTCTTCCTCCGTGCCTGCGCACGTCGACATGATGGGTCTCATCGGCATGGGCAACAACCCCATGGTCGGTGCCACCGTCGCCTGCGCTGTCGCCGTCGAGGAGGCCCTCAAGGCCTAGTCGCGCCCGCGCGATGCTCATATAGTTGAGCTTTGGAGCCGCTACCCACCCGGGTAGCGGCTCTTTTTGTTTGCGCTGTCGCAGGGTAGCTAATGCCGATATATCAGTTGGGGAGAAATACAAGATGTGATGAGATGGAGCGTCAGAGCGTCCATGACGCCCACCTGCCATATTTGCCCTTTACCGATTTGCCGAGTCTTTGCGGCCCCATTGCCGATCACCCGTGCGACAATGCGCCGGACGAGAAAGGAATCCGATGGAATCGACTGATGTACTGGTAATTGGATCGGGCATTGCAGGCCTTTGCGCCGCCATAGAGGCAGCTCGTGCAGGCGCAACCGTTACCATCGCAAGCGCCGGCAAGACCATGAGCGGATCTAGCTTTTTCCCGGGCACCTGGGGCCTGGGCCTTATTGGCCCCGTCGACGAAGGCGACGAGCAGGACCTCATCGACACCATCCAGGCCGTGGGCGGCGGCGTTGCCGACCCTACGCTCGTCCAGACGTTTGTCCACGGCATTCCTAAGGCCATCCAATGGCTCGAGCAGGATCTGGGTGTTGAACTCCAGCATCCGCAAAGCGCCGAGAGCGCCCAGCAAAAGCAATTTATCCCCTGCTTTGACCATAAGACGCGAATGTGGCGCGGCCTCACCCGCAAGCCCCTTGAGGACGCGTGTACGGCCCAGATCGAGACTCTCGGCATTCGCCTGCTCCCCCGCCATGAGCTTATCGACCTTTTTGAGGACACGAACGGCAGAATAACCGGAACCGTGCTCTACGACCGCGCAAACGAGCATCTCGTGTCTATAGCAGCCAAGGCCACTATCATCGCTGCGGGCGGCACGGGTGGCCTGTTCGAGCGAAGCCTCACTTCCGCTGACGTGCTCAGCTCATCACAGGCCATCGCGCTGGCGCACGGTGCGTCCCTTACTAATATAGAGTTCATGCAGATGATGCCCGGCTTCATTGAGCCCAAACGCAACCTGGTCTTTAACGAGAAGACCTGGCGTTACGTCAAGTTCGACCAGCCGGTCGATATTGCCAACGAAAAGTTGGACGATCTGCTTGAACAGCGCTCCGGATACGGTCCCTTCACTTCGCGCCTGGCTTCCAGCGCCATCGATCTTGCCATCGATCAAGCGGGTGCCGAAGGCCTGGCACTCCACTACGACTTTCCCCGCGAGGACGTCCCCGAGTTTGTGCAGACCTTTGCCACCTGGCTCCAAGACGAGCACGGCATCGCGCCGACCGACGAGATGCGTGTGGCGATGTATGCCCACGCCGCCAATGGCGGCATCAAAATCGACAAGACCGCGTACACGGGCGTTGAGGGCCTCTATGCCTGCGGCGAGGCGACAGGCGGCATGCACGGCGCCGACCGCATTGGTGGCTTGTCAAGCGCCAACGGCATCGTATTCGGACGCATCGCAGGCGCATCGGCAGCCCTTGCAGCGCAAAAAGAGCCTGAGGCAGCCCTGAAGGCGGATATCGCCCTCCCCCAGTACGGCATAGCCGCAACAGATGCCGAACGCCTGACACACGGCCTTAAGCACACGATGAGCACCTATTGCATGATCAACCGCACCGAGACGGGCCTATCCGAGGCACTACACGAGCTTGAGGGCTTAAAGACGGAGGCAACGACCTTGAGCACACAGAAAGCCCAGGACAGCGAAGTCGCAGCCCTCGCCCGCCTGCAATCGCAGATTCAACTAGCACAGGAAATGATCAAAGCCATGCGTAAGCGAACCGAAAGTCTCGGATCACACTATCGAGCAGACTAAATCGATTCTCACTTTGAGTTTGATCACAACTTTTCAACATGCATCGAGCCCTGTGAGCATGATTCCTCTAAGGAGAACACGCCTACGGGGCTTTAGCCGTGTTTTCCCTAAGGGAATCACGGTGCAGATTTCTCAGCTCCGCGCCCTTTCGGGTTCGACCCCATGCGAAGTTAACAAAAAAGCGACCAGCCTAAGCCAGTCGCTTTAACATACTTTGGTGGGCCGTCAGGGGGTCGAACCCTGGACCTTGGGATTAAGAGTCCCCTGCTCTACCAACTGAGCTAACAACCCAAAGCTAAAGTCCGTTGTGGCGGACTTTAGAGGAGATATCGTGTGGTGGGCCGTCAGGGTGTCGAACCCTGGACCTTGGGATTAAGAGTCCCCTGCTCTACCAACTGAGCTAACGACCCGATATCAACACGAAGCAAGAACTGGGGTGGGTAAAGGGACTCGAACCCTCGACCTACGGGACCACAACCCGTCGCTCTAGCCAACTGAGCTACACCCACCGTGTCCTGTGCGCTTCGCGCTCGACTATTATTGCAAGGAACGCCACGCGATGCAAGCCCCAATTTTCAAGAATTTTGAAAAGAGTTTTTCGAGACCATTTCGAGCAAATCCCACCGGTTTCATAGGAGTAAACTTGCCCCACTGCAAATGCTCGAAAGGACCGGCATGAAAGAACTCTCCAACCGCACGGCAACGTTTACCGATTCCGTCATCCGCCGTATGACGCGCATCTCCAACAGGTATGGCGCCGTCAACCTGTCGCAGGGCTTCCCTGACTTCGACCCCTCAGCGCAGCTGCTCAACAGTCTGAGCACCATCGCCACCGACCCCAAGCCGCTTTACCACCAGTACTCCATCACCTGGGGCTCCCAGGCCATGCGTGAGGCGCTTGCCGCCAAGCAGGAGCACTTTATGGGCATGCCGGTCGACCCCAACCAGAATATCGTAGTCACCTGCGGCTCCACCGAGGCCATGATGGCCGCCATGATGACGGTCACCAACCCCGGCGACAAGGTCGTCATCTTCTCGCCGTTCTACGAGAACTACGGCGCCGACACGATCCTTTCGGGTGCCGAGCCCATCTACGTGCCGCTCAACCCGCCCACATTCGACTTTGACCGCGAGACACTCGAGGCGGCCTTCCGCGACAACGACCCCAAGGCCATCGTCCTGTGCAACCCTTCCAACCCCTGCGGCAAGGTCTTTACACGCGATGAGCTCACCTTTATCGCCGACCTCTGCAAAAAGTACGACACCTACTGCATCACCGACGAGGTCTACGAGCACATCGTCTACGCGCCCCACGAGCACGTCTATATGGCCACGCTGCCCGGCATGTTTGAGCGCACCATCAGCTGCAGCTCGCTGTCCAAGACCTACTCCATCACCGGCTGGCGTCTGGGCTACACTATCGCCCCTGCCGAAATCACCGAGCGCATCAAAAAGGTCCACGACTTTCTCACCGTGGGCGCCGCCGCTCCCCTGCAGGAAGCCGTCGTCACCGCCCTCAAATTCGACGACAGCTATTACGATGAGGTCCTCGACCTCTACACCGCCAAGCGCGACCTGTTCTGCCAGGGACTCGACAGCATCGGTCTTGAGCATAACGTGCCGCAGGGCGCCTACTACGTCATGATGGACATCTCTGAGTTTGGCTATGACAGCGACCTCGAATTCTGCGAGGACCTCGCGTCTAAGGTGGGTGTGGGCGCCGTGCCCGGCTCGAGCTTCTTCCGCGAGCCCGTCAACCACCTGATTCGTTTCCACTTTGCCAAGCGAGACGAGACGCTTAACGCGGCATTGGAGAACCTCAAGTCGCTACGTGATAAAATCAAGCCGCGCGGGTAAGGACAGCCCGACAACTAGAGCAACCAAAGAAGCCCCGCACCGCCCACCGAGTTGCGGGGCTTCTTTCTATAACGCTTTCTTAAATTGTTTAGAGCTCTATACTTTAGTCACGGAGCAACTCGTCCCAGAGAGAGGAATACTATGGCAGAACAGCAGCTTATCGGAGCGCTCGAGGCCGGCGGCACCAAGATGGTCTGCGCCACGGGCTATGCAGACGGTACGGTCCTGGAGCGCGAGCAGATCGCGACCACGACCCCGCAGGAAACCGTCGAGGCCGTCAACGCATGGTTTGCCGACAAGGGCATCGCCGCGCTGGGCATTGGCGCCTTTGGCCCTACCGCAGTCAACCCCGCCTCGCCCCAATACGGCAAGATTCTAGAGACGCCCAAAACGGCATGGCGCTACTTCGACCTGCTGGGCACCATCCAAAACGAGCTCAATATTCCCTGTGGCTACGACACCGATGTCAACGTCGCCTGCCTGGGCGAGGTCACCTTTGGTTGCGCCCAGGGCCTCACCGACGTGGTCTACCTGACCATCGGCACCGGCGTGGGCGCCGGCGTGCTCTCGGGCGGTCAGCTCGTGCACGGCATGATGCATCCCGAGGCTGGCCACATCCTGGTCACGCGCGACCCGCGCGACACCATTGGCGAGCACAGCGCCTGCCCCTTCCATGACAACTGCCTCGAGGGCCTCATCGCCGGCCCTGGCGTTAAAAAGCGCTGGGATGGCAAGAGCGCCGGAGACATGGCCGATGACCCGGAGGCCATGGACCTCCTCGCAGGCTACCTTGCACAGGCACTCATGACCTACACGCTGTGCTATGCCCCGCAGAAGATCATCATCGGCGGCGGCGTGGCCGACCACACCCCCATCGTGCCGCTCGCACGTAAAAAGTGCGCCGAGATGCTCAACGGCTATATCGTCACGCCCGAGGTCAACGACATCGATTCCTACATTGTCAACAACAGCCTCGAGGGCAAGCAGGGCATCATGGGCTGCCTGGCCCTGGGCGCGCAGGCGCTTCAGTAACAGACGCACCCACAGGGCGTGGCGCGCCCGGCAAATCCAACCTACGGAACGACGCCACCACGCCCTATATAAGCCTTCTAATAAAAAAGGCCGCCTAGGACCAAGCATACGTCCTAGGCGGCCTTTTTGGCACATAGGCTTATAGGACAAAATGTGTGTCCCGATAGAACACCCGTTTCCATCCATTAATC
>URRT01000050.1 GCA_900550355.1 uncultured Collinsella sp. | reverse complement strand
TCGGCGACGATCGGCACCGGAGACTCGGCACAAATCGTGCGAAAGCCCTCGAGCGCAGCCTCGGTAGGCACGCTCACGCGAACAACATCGCAACCCGCCTGGGCAAGCGCACACACTTGCGCAAGCGTCGCCTGGGCATCGGCGGTATCGGTGCAGGTCATGGACTGAACCACGACCGGCGCGCCGCCGCCGATCTGCACGCCGCCCACATGCACGGGGCGCGTCAGCTCGCGCGGCAAAGAATGGGATAAAGACAATCCAAACACTCCCCTACAGAATAAATCGAAGGATGTCGGAACGAAGCATATAGACAAACAGCAGTGCGAAGAGCGCGATGCCCACATAGCTCACAATCGTCTGAACCTTGAGAGGTAGCTCGCGACCCGCAATCTTTTGAATGATCTCGATGACCAGCTTGCCGCCGTCGAGCGGGGGGATGGGTAGCAAGTTCATAAAACCCAGCGAGAAGGAGATGAGCGCGGCAAACGACAGGAACGTTACGGGGCCGGCAGCAGCCGCCTGAGAGGACATGACGCTGATGCCCACGATCGAGGAGGACTGGTCGAGAATCTCCATCGTATGCTGCGGCTGGAGTAGGCGTAGCACGCCCTCCGCCGTCTGCGCGACATAGGAGAAGGACAGGCGAGCCGACGTGATGGGGTCTAAACGGACCACCTGCGTAGAGGCATACACACCTAGGCGCTCATCCTCTTTGAGCGCAACCGAGGTCGAATGCTGCTTGCCGTCGCGCTCATACTCGATGGCGATATCGTCCTTACCGGCGGCCTTGCCAATAGCATCGTAGACGTCCATCCAAGTGGAACATGAGACACCGTCAACCGAAAGGATCGCATCACCGGCCTCGATACCCGCCTTGGCGGCAATAGACCCCTCGTCAACCTGACCGATCACGTTGGTATCCATCGGCACGGTGACACCCGCAATGGAATAGATACTCATAAGGAGCAAAAAGCCCGTCAAGATATTGACAATAATGCCCGCGAGCAGCATAAAGGCGCGCTTGAGAAAGCCCTGGCCAAGATAGGTGTGCGAACGTTCTTGCGCAAGGAACTCGGCCTCGCCGCACGGCAGCTCCCACACATCGCCCTCGGCAGTCGCATGTTCGCGATCGAAACGACGGCCATCAAAAGTGGTGTAGCCCGCCGCGTCTCGCGGCAGCGTCTGATACTTGGTGGGATAGTAGCTCGGCGAGGGCTGCTCCCCTTCCTCATACCAGGGCGCGATGGAGCCCCAACCCAAGAGCAAGGCACATGTCTCGAGCACATCCTCCTCGGACAGTTCGAGCTCGGCGGCAAGGTCGGCCACGGTCACGCGACCATGACGATAGATCGCCGCGAGCACGCGATCGGCGCACGAGACATCGGTCGGATCCATACCGCAGATGGCAGCGTAGCCACCCAGCAGCAGCGGGGTCACGCCAAACTTGGTGCCGATACGACGCGACGTGTGGTGGATATCAAAGCGACACGGCAGGCCCAAAAAGAACTCGGTTACCCGGACGCCACAGGCACGCGCCGCCAAAAAGTGGCCGCCCTCGTGCAAAAACACGAGGACGGAAAGCATCAGCAGGCCCCAAAAGACCGATGAGAGAACGCTCAGAACAGTATCCATAAAACGAAAAAGCAATCCTTATGGGTTAAGAACGGGCTGCGGCGAGCACCTGCGAGGCCTTTTCACGCGCCCACGCATCGATTTCACGAAGCTGCTCAAACGAATCGACTGCCTGCATATCGTGGGCATCCATGCAGGATTCCACAATACGATCGATATCGGTAAAGCTGCAGCCATCGTGCAGGAAGGCATCGACGGCGACCTCGTTGGCGGCATTGAGCACGCACGGCATGGTGCCACCCGTCTTGCCGGCACGCTCGGCCAGTGCCAGACAGCGGAAGGTATCCATGTCGGCAGCATCAAACGTGAGCTGCCCCAGCTCGCGAAAATCGATACGAGGCGCCGGGGTATCCCAACGCTCGGGATACGAGAACGCGAACTGGATGGGAATACGCATGTCGGAAGCACCGAGATGCGCCATCACAGAGCCGTCGGCGAACTCGACCATAGAGTGAATCTTGGACTGACGCTGCACGACCACGTTAATGAAATCGAGGTCGCAGTTAAACAGATGCATGGCCTCAATGCGCTCCAGGCCCTTGTTCATGAGGGTGGCGGAGTCGATGGTGATCTTGGCACCCATGGCCCACGTGGGATGTGCGAGGGCATCGGCACGCGTCACGCGGTCGAGCTCGTCGCGCGTGCGGCCAAAGAACGGACCGCCCGAGCAGGTGAGCCAAATACAATGAGCCTCGCGCGGATTCTCCCCCAGATAGCACTGGAAGATGGCGGAGTGCTCAGAGTCGACTGGAATAAGCTGGCCCGGTTGCGCCAACGGCATAAGCAAGTCGCCACCGACGACGAGGGACTCCTTGTTGGCAAGGGCAAGGCGCTTATTTGAGGTCAAGGCCACATGGCTCGCCTCGAGACCGGCGGCGCCCACAATAGCGACAAGCACACAGTCGACATCATCGCGACATGCGAGCTCGCAAACCGCTTGCGCGCCTACACCGAGCTTCGTTCCCTCGGGCAACTCCTGCAGCACGGCGTCATCGCCATGAGCGACATCGGCCACGGCAACCGCCGGAACCGAGAACTCGCGGGCAGCGGCAACGAGCTCGGAGGTACTGGAGTTAACGGACAGCGCCGTCACCTGTAGTCGATCGGCATGCTGACGGCACACATCGAGCGCCTGGGTGCCGATAGAGCCCGTACAGCCCAGGATGGCAACACGGAGACGTCCATCGGAGCCATACGTCGTCTGGAAGGACATTACAGCACGCCTCCGATCATCAGCATCAGCTGCGCGGTGATGCAGCCGAAGATAAGCGAATCGCTACGATCGAGCATGCCGCCGTGGCCCGGGATAAGGTTGCCGGAATCCTTGACGCCCACACCGCGCTTGATGCGCGACTCGATAAGGTCGCCGATAACGCCCAGAATGGACACGACCACGCCGCACAGCAGCGCATAGGGCAGGCTGAGCTTGTAGAAATGCGTCGCCCACAGGATGAGCCAAATCAAAACCGAGCCCAGGATGCCGCCGGCAAACCCCTCCCAGCTCTTTTTGGGAGAGATCTTAGGAACCATCTTGTGCTTGCCGATACGGCTACCCACGATGTAGGCAAACGAGTCAGAGACCCAAAGTGACGCGCAAACGCCCACCGAAAGCAGGGCGCCGGCAAAACCGGGAACGGCATCGCGCAGCAGCACGATAGCCGACAGCATAAAGCCAGTGTAGATGGGACCCATGAGCGTCACGGCCACATCAGAGATGCGGGTACGCGGCGACCAGACATACCAAATGCCCACAGCGAGCATCAGGGCAAAAAGCAGGGCATTCAGCAACATCGAATCGCCCAACGCCGACAGCGGAAAGAGTACGGCGGCAGCGATACCCATGCGCTCGTTAGCCATCTTGCCATCGAGCCTTGTCATACGGAAAAACTCATAGCAGCACAGACCGCTCATGACAGAAACAAAGATGGCCGTGGGCACGATACCCAAAACCAGGCACAGGATAAAGACAACGGCGTAGACGATACCGGGGGCGGCACGGGTAATAAAGCCCGCAAGCCACGAACCGGTGCCATTCTTCGCTGCAGGCGCTCCCGCAGCGACAGCCTTGCGCTCAGATGTCTTGGGAGCAGTTGCCTTGGGACGATCGGACACGATTAAGCCTCCTCGGTCTTGCTCAGACCACCAAACCTACGGTCACGGCCCTGATAGGCCAAAATGGCGTCGACAAGGCCCCAACGATCAAAGTCGGGCCAATAGGTATCGGTGACGTAGAATTCGGAATAAGCCACCTGCCACAGCAGATAGTTCGAAAGGCGCAGCTCACCAGAGGTGCGAATCACAAGCTCAGGATCGGGAAGGCCGGCGGTATAGAGGTGGGAAGCCACCATGTCGTCATCAATTGCGGCAGGATCGATCTTACCGGCGGCAGCGTCGAGTGCGATCTGACGGACAGCGCGGGTAATCTCGGCACGCGCGCCGTAGTTGACGGCAAGCGCCAGCGTCATGCCGGTGTGATTGGCGCACTCGGCAAGACCGCGTTCAAAAACGTCGCGGGTCTTCTTGGGCAGCGCGGAAATGTCACCCAAAAAGACAACGCGCACGTTTTCGCGCTTCAGAAGCGGCAGCTCGTCGATAAACGTCTTGGCAAACAGGTGCATCAAGACGTTGACCTCATGCTGCGGGCGGTTCCAGTTTTCGGTAGAAAACGCATAGGCAGAAAGCACGTCGACGCCCAGACGCACGCAAGCGGTAATAATCTCGCGAAGGGAGACGATACCCGCCTTGTGGCCCTCGGTGCGTGCAAGACCGCGCGATGTGGCCCAACGACCGTTGCCGTCCATAATGCACGAGATATGGTGCGGAATGTTATTGAGGTCAAGGTCGGAAAAACCGACGCCCGCAGGGGCGTCGGCAAAGTACTCGACCAGTTTATGCTCGTCGTATTGCACCTTAGATCTCCATGACCTCGGCTTCTTTTTCCTTCAGAAGCTCCTCGACCTTGGCGACATACTCATCGGTGTGCTTCTGGACCTTGGCCTGCTCGCGACGGACATCGTCCTCGGTGAGCTCCTCATCGCGCTCGAGCTTGTTGTTGAAGTCACGACGGATGTTACGGATAGACACCTTGGCCTGCTCGGCGTACTCGCGGCACTCCTTGACGAGCTCGCGACGGCGTTCCTCGGTGGGAGCCGGGAACGGCAGACGAACGACGGTGCCATCGGAGTTGGGGGTAATACCCAGATCGGAAGCGCCGATGGCCTTGACGATAGCGTTGATGAGTGCCTTGTCCCACGGCTCGATGAGCAGCATGTGGGCCTCGGGGGTCTTGACGGCGGCAACCTGCGTGACCGGCGTGGGAACACCGTAATAATCGACGGTGATGTCGGACAGAATGTTGGCATTGGCGCGGCCGGTACGGACCTTGGAGAAGTTATGCTTGAGGGACTCGAGCGACTTGTCCATGTGGGCGGTGATGTTCTCTGCCATGCTTAATCCTCCTGATAGACGAGCGTGCCGACGGGCTCACCCGAAAGCGCGCGCTTGACGGTGTCCTCGCCATCGATGTTGAGGACCAAAATCGGCATACGGTTGTCCTGGCACAGTGCCGTAGCCGTGGAATCCATAACCTGCAGGCCGCGGACGAGAACCTCGTGATAGGTAATCTTGTCAAAACGGACGGCATCAGCGCACTTGACGGGATCCTTGTCGTAGATGCCGTCAACCTTGGTGGCTTTAATCAGAATCTCGGCGCCGATCTCGCACGCACGAAGAGCCGCGGCGGTGTCGGTCGTAAAGTACGGATTGCCCGAACCGGCGGCAAAAATAACGACGTTGCCCTTGGAAAGGGGGTTGATGGCGCGACGGCGAATATAGGGCTCGCAGATCTCGTTCATCTGGATAGCGCTCATCACGCGGCAGGGAACATCGTTATGCTCGAAGGCATCCTGCAGGGCGAGCGCGTTCATAACGGTTGCCAGCATGCCCATGTAGTCGGCCTGAGCACGCTCCATGCCACCGGCAGCGCCGGCCATGCCGCGGAAAATATTGCCGCCGCCGACAACGACGCCGACCTCATGACCAACGGCGAGCAGCTCCTTGACCTGCTTGGCAAGATGGTCGGTAACCTTGGGGTCGATGCCATATTGGCCGTCGCCCATCAGTGCTTCGCCAGAAAGCTTAAGAAGCACGCGTTTATATCGGATGTCGGACAAAGCGATCCTCCTTTAGATTGAACTCTCAACATTCTATCAAAGGCTCTAAGAAGAGCCATGAAAAAGCAGGCTGTGAGTAAAACCCACAGCCTGCTCATTACCAGCTACAAGAGCTTATTTACTCGCCACGGACCAGACGGTCAAAGGCAACGACGGTAATGGTGTCGCCGAGCTCCTTGGAGACCTGCTCAGCGTACTTCTTGATGGTGAGGGAGCTGTCCTTGATGAACTCCTGCTCGGTGAGCACGGACTGCTTGTAGAACTTCTCCAGACGGCCGACAGCCATCTTCTCCTGAATGGCCTCGGGCTTGCCGGACTCGGCAGCCTGAGCCATGTAGATCTGCTTCTCGTGCTCGACGGTCTCGGCCGGAACCTGATCGCGGGTAGCGCAGATCGGGGCAACGGCGGCAACCTGAAGGGCAACGTCGTGAGCGAAGGTCTTGAAGGACTCAGCCTGAGCGGTCTCGACCTTCTCGAAAGCAAACTCGACGAGGACGCCGATCTTACCACCCATGTGGATGTAAGAAGCGAGCGCGCCGTTCTCAGCCTTACGGGCAGCGAAGCGGGAGATCTTCATGTTCTCGCCCATGATGTGAATCATCTCGGTGAGCTCGGAGGAAACAGTCTCCTCGCCCATCGGCTTCTCGAGCAGAGCGTCGACGTCAGCAGGCTCGGTGGTAGCGACAACCTCAGCGACCTTGGAAGCAAAGCCGGTGAACTTGGCGTTGGAGCCAACGAAGTCGGTCTCGCAGGAGAGCTCGAGCAGAGCGCCGGTCTTGCCATCCTCGGAGACGAACGCGGCAACAGCGCCCTCGTTGGTCTCACGGCCAGCCTTCTTGGCAGCCTTGGCAAGGCCGTTCTTACGCAGAACGTCGACAGCGGCGTCCATGTCGCCGTCAGCCTCGACGAGAGCCTTCTTGCACTCCATCATCGGGGAGTCGGTCATCTCGCGGAGCTGCTTGACCATAGCGGCGGTAATCTGGGCCATTGTGGTTCCTTTCAAAGAGATGAAAAAGAATTAACTAAGACTGATTTACTCGGCCTTGGGCTCAGCGGCCATCTCGGCCTCGGAGACCTGCTCCTTGCCGGAGCCAGCGAGGCAGGCGTCAGCCATGAGCTCGCACATAAGGGTGACAGCGGAGATAGCGTCATCGTTGCAGGGGATGCCGTACTCGACCTCGTCGGGATCGGAGTTGGTGTCGATCAGAGCGACGACGGGGATGTTCAGGCGCTGGGCCTCCTTGATGGCGTTCTCCTCGCGCTTGGTGTCGATGACGAAGAGAGCCTGGGGCAGACCCTTCATGTCGCGGGCGCCACCGAGGTTGGTCTGGAGCTTGGTGAGCTCCTTACCGAGCACAGCCTGCTCCTTCTTGGGGAGCACTGCCATGCGGCCGTCCTCGACCATGGCCTCGAGCTCCTCCATGCGGTTGATGCGGGAGCGGATGGTGACGAAGTTGGTCAGCATACCGCCGAGCCAACGCTGGTTGATGTAAGGCATGTTGGCGCGCTCAGCAGCGTTCTTGACGGCCTCCTGAGCCTGCTTCTTGGTGCCGACGAACAGCACGTTGCCACCCTTGGCGACGTTCTTGACGAAGGTGTAGGCCTGGTCGGCGTCGAGGATGGTCTGCTTGAGGTCAAGGATGTAGATGCCGTTGCGCTCACCGAAGATGAACGGCTTCATCTTGGGGTTCCAGCGACGGGTCTGGTGACCGAAGTGGCAGCCGGCCTCGAGCAGGGTGCGGATATTAATCTTGGTAGCCATGTTAAACCTCCTGTGGTTTGCCTCCGCGCGGGGTCATCCTCCAAAACCAACCCGGACATGTGCTACCAAAGCCCGGGCACCACGGTATGAAGTAGCCGCGCGTGCGTGATAAAAACATGTTGCCGTGAAGCAACCCGATGAATGATAGCAGGAATGCATCTTCCTGCCAACCCGCAATCAAAACCACACACCTGAGTGTGGCGCTGGACGTCCCAGCCACTATTCGCCGCGGGGATGGGCTTGAGCCACGGCACGTTTGAGCCGATCGGGCGTGAGATGCGTGTAGATTTGCGTCGTGGACAGGCTCGCATGACCCAGCAGCTCTTGAACCGAGCGCAGGTCCGCACCGCCCTCGAGCAAGTCGGTCGCAAAGGTATGGCGCATCGCATGCGGGGCAATGTCGGCCGGAATGCCGGCGAGCGTCGCCAGCGTATGGAACCGCCGCCTGAGCATGGCGGCGCTCATGCGATTGCCGCGCGCCGATAAAAGCAGCGGATGCGGCCCGGTAGCGAGGTCACGGTGCTTTGCCTGAGCGAGCAACTCCGGCCTCCCCTCCTCAATATAGAGACGCGTCGCCTCGAGTGCGCGACGATACAGAGGAACGATGCGCTCCTTGCTCCCCTTGCCCCACAGGCGCAGCGTGCGTTCGGACCAAGCGATGGACTCCACATTGAGTGCTGCGAGCTCAGAGATACGGGCGCCGGATGCATAAAGCAGCTCGAGCATCGCCGCATCGCGCAGTCCCGCTGGTGTTGAGGTATCGGGGGCTTTGAGGAGCACCTCGACCTGCTGAGTCGTAAGGACGCCCGGCAGGTCACGCGGCAGCTTAGGCGATGCGATCGCCGACACCGCATCGCCCTCGACAATCCCCTCGGCAGCCATCCAGCGATAGAGAGATCGGATAGCCGACAGATGCGCCGCAAGCGTTCGGGAAGCCACCTGCTCACGCGAAAGCTCGGCAAGATAGCGACGAATGGTGCGCACGTCGGCAGCGAAGGCATCGATATCCTCGCGCTCGCACCAGGCAGCAAAGCGCTCCAGCCTCGAGCCATAGGCCGTCACCGTGTTGGGAGAAAGTCCCTCGACACGTGCGATATAGGCGATAAACGAGTCGACGGTGTCGTACAGGTCACAGGCTATGACCGGTCGCCTCCAAACAGATCGGGGCGAGTGGTCAGATAGGCATCAAGGGCCTCGAGGGCGCGATCCGCATAAGCCTGGTAGCGGTCGCGTTTGCTGCGGCGCTTACCATCCTCGAGTGGCGGCACCAGGCCAAAGTTGACATGCATAGGCTGATAACCCACGGTGGCAGGATCGGTCGCATAGCTCACGAGCGCGCCCAGAGCGCCCACGCGCGGCAGCTCGACAGGAGCCGCACAGATAGCCTCGGCATAGGTGTTGAGCGCAGCGAGCAGACCGGTCGCCACGGCCTCCATATAGCCTTCGGTGCCGGTGATCTGACCGGCCAGGCGCACACCGGTACCGGGCACGGCAAAGGTGCCATCGAGCACGTGCGGGGCGTCGACAAAGGTATTGCGGTGCATGACACCGTAGCGGAAGAACTCAGCGTTCTCCAGGCCCGGCACCATATGGAAGACGCGCTTCTGCTCGCCAAAGGTCAGATTGGTCTGGAAGCCCACCAGGTTATAGGCGGTCTTCTCCTTGTTCTCGGCACGCAGCTGAATCGCCGCCCAAGGGCGACGTCCGGTACGCGGGTCGGTGAGGCCGACGGGCTTCATGGCGCCAAAGCGAATAGCGTCCTTGCCGGTGCGCGCAACCTCCTCGGCAGGCTGGCAGGCCTGGAACAGATCGCCGCCCTCAAAGTCCTTGAGCACCACGCGGTCGGCCGTGGTGAGCGCCTCGATAAAGGCCTCGTACTCCTCCTTGTTGAGCGGGGCGTTGAGATAGTCGCCGCTCCCCTGCTCCTCGTAGCGCGACTGCGAGAACAGCACGTCCATATCGAGCGTGGAGGCATCGACGATCGGAGCCGCGGCATCGAAGAACGCAAGGGCGTCGCCGCCGACGAGCTTCATGACCTCTTCGCTCAGCGCCGGCGAGCACAAGGGGCCCGCGGCAATGACCACGTGACCCTCGGGAATCTGCGTAACCTCGCCGTGAATGATCTCGATATTGGGACGGGCGGCAACCTCGGCCTCGACAAGCTCGGAAAACTTGACGCGGTCGACCGCCAGGGCGCCACCGGCGGGAACAGCCGCGCGATGGGCGCAATCGAGCAGCACCGAACCTATGCGCTCGAGCTCGGCTTTTAGTAGGCCAGCAGCGGAATCTGGACGGGTCGACTTAAACGAATTGGAGCAGACGAGCTCTGCCAGGTGATCGGTATGGTGAGCCGGGGAGCTCACCTGGGGGCGCATCTCGCACAGCTTTACGGCAAACCCGCGGTCTGCCAGCTGGATCGCGCATTCCGAACCCGCCAGACCGCCACCGATAACCGTCACCTGATCGAACTGCATCTGCAAACACCTTTCTAATTGACACGTTTTCCATTGTGACCGAAGGGCGTCTGGGCGTGAAGGGCAAACTTGGAGGGCGCATACCTTCCATCCATCATGCGCTCGATAAGGCCCTCGAGTTCAAGCGAACCTAAGAGTTTGAGTACGCCGACAGCATCGAGTGAGACGAGCGCCGCGATGTCGTCGACCTTGAGCGGAGAAGCGATGAGCGCATGCATCACGGTCTGCTGTGTTGGATTCAGGTCGGCAATGCCGGGAGCATCGGGGCGCGAGTAGCGCAGGGTGCCGTAGATGCGAGAGATAGCCATCTCGATGGACTCCTCGTCGACAATGCAGCAGGCCCCGTTGGCGATGAGATAGTTGGTACCGCGCGACTCGGGAGACAAAATCGACCCCGGCACGGCAAGCAGCTCGCGCCCCAAATCCATAGCAGCCTCGGCTGTGGAAAACGTCCCGGAAGGCATACCCGCCTCGGATACAAAGAGGGCTTGCGACAGGGCCGCGATCACGCGATTCCGGCGCGGAAAGGCAAACTTGCGCGGACCCATTCCCCACGGAGAGATCGACACGACCGCGCCACCCGTATCGAGCGTGCGCGTAATTAGCCCCGCGCTCGAACGCGGGTAGACCACGTCGGCGCCCGTCCCCAGCACCACAACGTGTTTGCCGCCGGCGTTGACCGCAGCCCAACCCGAGGCCTGGTCACAACCGACCGCGCCGCCCGAAACTACCGTCACGCCCGCCTCGACCGCCACCTTTGCGGCAAGCTCTGCCACGGCAAGACCATACGGCGAGGCCTTGCGCGCGCCGATGATGGAGAGCGCGGGCGTCGAAAGCACCTCGGGGTTGCCGCGCACATAAAGCGTCTGGGGTACATCAGAAAGCTCCAAAACGGACTCGGGATACAACGCATCACCTGGATGCAGCTCAAAGGTCCCCTCGGCCATCATTGGTCCCTCCTTCCCTGGTACATCGCCGCCTCGAGCACGTGATCCTGCGTCACTTGCTCGCTCTCGGCGACATCGGCGATCGTGCGCGCAATGCGAACCAAGCGCACGATGCCACGCCCCGTGAGATGTGTGCGTTTGGACAGGCCGAGTACGCATTTCTCGGCAGCATCATCGAGCTCAAAGGTCGAAACGACGCCGTCAATGGACCGCGTCTCGTCATCCTCGGCCTCGGCATCCGCATCGTCCATACGGGATTCGCGCCAAGCGCGAAAAGCGCGACCGCGCACAACGTAGTCACGTAACTCGGCCGACGACATACCCTCCGCGCCCTCGATAATCACCTGAGGGTCGGGACGGGTCACATCGATCATCATGTCGATACGGTCCGCCAAAGGACCGCGCAGCTTTGCCCGATAGCGCTCCACCATCGATGCCGAGCAGCGGCATGGCACCTCACGGTCGCCCAAAAAACCGCAGGGGCAGGGATTGCTCGCAGCCAGCAGCTGAAAGCGCGACGGGAAGGTAAAGGCCCCGTCGACGCGTACGATCCTGACGTAGCCGCGTTCGATGGGCTGACGCAGCGTCTGCAGCACACCCGTGGGAAACTCGGCAAGCTCGTCCAAAAAGAGCACGCCGCCA
>URRT01000049.1 GCA_900550355.1 uncultured Collinsella sp. | reverse complement strand
CCTCGGCTTCCGCCGCCTGTCGATCCTCGACCTGACCGAGGCTGGCGCCCAACCCATGGCCAACGAGGACGGTAGCGTCGTCATTGTCTTCAACGGCGAGATCTACAACTTCCAAGAACTCCGTTCCGAGCTCGAGGCCAAGGGCTACAAGTTCCACTGCGGCGCCGACACCGAGAGCCTCCTGCACGGCTACGAGGAGTGGGGCGAGGCCGTACTCGATCGCTTGCGCGGTATGTACGCCTTCGTCATCTGGGACAAAAAGAAGAACAAACTTTTTGGCGCCCGCGACATCTTTGGCATCAAGCCGCTTTACTACTATCCCATGGCCGATGCGGGTGACGGCGCTCCGGGCGTGCTTTTTGGTTCCGAGATCAAGAGCTTCCTGGACTACCCGCACTTCCACAAGGCGGTCAACAAAAAGGCTCTGCGTCCGTACATGACGCTGCAGTATTCGGCGACTGAGGAGACCTTCTTCGAGGGTGTCTACAAGCTGCCGCCGGCGCACTACTTTACCGTCGATATCCCGACCGGCAAGATGAACATCGAGCGCTACTGGGATTGCGATTACTCTGCCGTCGAGAAGCCGTTCGAAGAGTATGTCGATGAGCTGGACGAGGTCGTGCACGAGAGCGTCGAGGCCCATCGCATCGCCGACGTCAAGGTCGCGTCGTTCCTCTCCGGTGGCGTCGACTCCAGCTACATCGCCGCTTGCCTCATGCCCGACAAGACCTTCTCGGTGGGCTTTGACTACAAGAACTTCAACGAGACCAACTACGCCAAGGAGCTTTCCGATAAGCTCGGCGTCGAGAACGTTCGCAAGATGATTACCGCCGACGAGTTCTTCGGTGCGCTCGAGGACATCCAGTATCACATGGACGAGCCGCAGTCCAACCTGTCTTCCGTGCCGCTGTGGTTCTTGGCCGAGATGGCCCGCAAGGACGTTACCGTCGTGCTTTCGGGCGAAGGCGCCGACGAACTCTTTGGCGGCTACGCCTACTACGAGGATACGGTCCCGGTGCGCAAGTACAAAAAGATGGTGCCGCTGCCCATCCGTCGCGCGCTCGGTAACCTGGCGCTGCATATGCCGTACTTCAAGGGACATAACTTCCTGGTCAAGGGTGCCGAGATCCCCGAGAAGTCGTTCCTGGGACAGGCTCTGGTATGGCCGGAGCGCGAGGTCGACGGCGTGCTCAAGCCCGAGTACAACACCGGCGACGGCGCCTTTGAGCTCGCTGCACCCATCTACGCACGCGTGAAGGGTCAGCCCGAGCTGGTCAAGAAGCAGTACCTGGACATGAACATGTGGCTCCCGGGCGACATTCTGCTCAAGGCCGACAAGATGTGCATGGCGCACTCGCTGGAGCTGCGCGTGCCCTTCCTGGACCGCAAAGTCATGGAGTTCGCCGAGCACATTCCCGACCGCTACCGCATCAACGAGAACGGCAACAAACAGGTACTCCGCCACGCTGCCAACAAGTCGCTGCCCGATGAGTGGGCCACCCGTCCCAAGGTGGGCTTCCCGGTGCCGATTGTCTACTGGCTGCGCGAGCAAAAGTGGTACGACTATGTCAAGGAGTACTTCACCGCGCCGTGGGCAAGCGAGTTCTTCGATACCGACGAGCTCATGCACCTGCTCGATCTGCACTTTGCGGGCAAGGGCGATTTCCAGCGCAAGATCTATACGCCGCTCGTGTTCCTGGTGTGGTACAAGCGCTTCTTTATCGACGAGGGCCAGCCTTCTGTTCAGGCTGCCTAGTCTCGGCTTACGAACGCCTGCGCGTAACGGCTCCTCCGGGAGCCGTTTTTGCGTGGGTGCGTTTCAGTTACTATAAAAACCGTCCCTGCCAAATGGCTGAGAAAGGTGAAAGATGCACCATTCGGATTCCGCGACCGTGACCACGGTCGATACGCTTGCCAAGCTTCTCGATGTGTGCGGCGAGCTGCGCGCATCGGAGCAGGTTGACGAGCGTGCCGTGACCGGCTGCTCGTTTGATTCGCGCGCGGTCTCGGCAGGTGACGTGTTCTTCTGCAAAGGTGCTGCCTTTAAGCCCGCGTTTTTGAGCATGGCGCTCGATGCGGGCGCCGTCGCATTTGTGTGCGAGGAGTCGCTGGTCGAGTCTCTGGAGCCGCTGGCGCAGGAGAGCGGTGCTGCGATGCTGGTTGTTGATAGTGTTCGCACGGCCATGGCCCTGTTGCCGCCGGAGGTCTACGACCGTCCCGACCACGACGTCAAGATCGTGGGCATCACCGGCACCAAGGGAAAGACCACGGCCGCTTTTATGCTCCAGTCCATCATCAAGGCGGCGGGCGAGTCCTGCGGCATGATCGGCTCGGTGAGTACCGACGATGGTATCGAGTGCTACGAGAGCACCAACACCACGCCCGAGGCCCCCGAGGTTTGGCGCCATATCGCCAACTGCCGCACGTCCGGTCGCCAGTCCATGGTCATGGAGGTCTCGAGCCAGGCGCTCAAGTACCAACGCGTCGAGAATCTGCCGTTTGACGTGGCGTGCTTCCTCAACATCGGCCGCGACCATATCTCGCCGATCGAACACCCCACGTTTGAGGATTATTTTGAGAGCAAACTCAGGATCTTTGACCAGGCAAAGACCGCCGTGGTGAATCTGGGCACCGAAGAGGTCGACCGCGTGCTGGAGGCAGCGTCGACGGCCGAGCGCTTGGTGACCGTTGGCGTCGAGCATCCCGAGGCAAGCCTGTGGGCGAGCGACGTACGCATGGTCGGCTTTAGCATCGAGTTCAACTTGCATGGCCTGTGTGCCGACGAGTCCGAGGCGGGGGAGAAGGTCCTGCTGGGCATCGCGGGAGACTTTAACGTGGAGAACGCGCTGGTCGCTATCGCCGCTGCGCGCGAGATCGGCATCGGTATCGATGCCATCAAGAAGGGCCTCTCCAAACTGCGTGTGCCGGGCCGTATGGAGGTCGTGGAGTCGAAGGACGGCCGCGTGATCTGCGTCGTCGACTATGCGCACAACCAGCTTTCGTTCCGTTCGCTTTTCTCGTCGGTGAAGCGCGCGTTTCCCGCTAGTCCAGTCATTGCGGTGTTTGGCGCTGCCGGCGGCAAGGCGCAGGAGCGCCGCGAGCAGCTTCCGCGCGAGGCCGCACCGTATTCCGACCTGATGATCTTTACGAACGAGGATCCGGCTCACGAGGACCCGATGAAGGTCTGTCGCGAGCTTGCCGAGCATGTTCCCGACGATACGCCGAACAAGATCATCCTCGATCGCGAAGCCGCTGTGCATGCGGCGTTCAAGGCGGCGCGCGAGGAGTACGTCAACCCCGATGCTCCTACCATTGTCTTGCTGCTGGCAAAGGGTGACGAGGAGCTCATGCACGTGGGCGACGAGTTCGTGCCCATCGAGAGCGACCTTTCGCTGGCCAATCGCCTGATCGATGTTACCCAGTTTGACTAATGAACCATGATGGCAGCGGCGCCCTGAGTGCGCTGTCGCCATAAGCGTGTTCCCTCAATCAAAACATGCCGTCCAAGTCCAAACCCTTCTACGTAAACGGAGTAACCATGTCCCACAACACCCTGCCGACCGTTGCCGAGCTTTCGGGCGAGATGCGCGAGCGCTTGGCCAAGGTCAAGTACGTCTTTACCGACCTGGATGCCACGATGCTCGCGCCCGGCTCGTGCGTGCTGCGCGACAACGACGGCAACCCTTCGACCAAACTTGTCGAGGCCGTCGTGGCGCTCGCTCGCGCTGGTATTCAGGTGGTTCCCACCTCGGGCCGCAACCGTACCATGATCCACGAGGACGCGCGCGTGCTCGGCCTCAACTCCTACATTGGTGAGATGGGCGGCCTGGTTATGTACGACCTCAAAGCCAACGATTGGGAGTATCTGACCGGTGACATGCCTTACGACCCCGCCTGCGGCCTTACTCCGCACCAGGTGATCGAGCAGACCGGCGTGTGCGAGAAGATCCTTGCCCGCTGGCCGCACAAGATCGAGTACCACAACGACATGTCGACCGGCTACAAATACCGTGAGGTCACCGTCGGCATGCGCGGCGATGTGCCCGACGATGAGGTCCAGGCCATCCTGGACGAGGCCGGCTGCGGTCTGGTGTGGGCCTGTAACGGTCACCTGACGCATCTGTCCAAGCCGACGGCGCTCGAGCTCGATCGCGTCGAGGATGGTCGCGCATTCAACATCAACCCCGCGGGCCTCAACAAAGGCGTCGCCATTGCGCGCTTCTGCGAGCACCTGGGGATCGAGCGCGAGGAGACGTTGGCGCTCGGCGATTCCGAGTCCGACTTCTACATGGCCGATCACGTGGGCACGTTCTGCCTGGTCGAGAATGGCCTGACGAGCGCCGGCGCGCCCGAGTTCCTGGCTGCTTGCGAGAACGCTTTCGTTACGCGCGGCAAAATTGTCGACGGTTGGGCGGCGACGGCAGAGCTGCTGGTCGCGGCGCGTTCGTAGCGCGGCGTCGCCGCACTTGGACATGTCTTTTCGAGAGAGACTGGTGAGGTAATGTCCGATATCGAGAATCCGGCAGGCGACACGCGCCCGATTGGCGTGTTCGATTCTGGTTTGGGCGGTCTGACGGTTGCGCGCGCGATTGCGACGGCGCTGCCGCACGAGTCCGTCTACTACTTTGGCGACACCAAGCGCTGCCCCTACGGCACCCGCACCGAGGATGAGGTGCGCTCGTTTGCGTTGCAGGCGGGCCGTTGGCTGTCGAAGCACGACGTCAAGATTATGGTCATCGCTTGCAACACGGCGACCGCTGCGGCCTTGCGTCTGGCCCAGCAGGTGCTCGACGTTCCCGTGATCGGCGTGATCGCGCCGGGTGCCCGTGCGGCAATCAACAGCACCCGCTCGCGTCGCGTGGGCGTGCTCGCCACCAACCTCACCATTCGCTCGGGCGCCTACACGCGCGCCATTCAGGATCTAGATGCCGGTGTCGATGTATATGGCTGTCCTGCCTCGAGCTTTGTCGAGGTTGTCGAACACGAGCTCGCCTCGGGTGCACATCTGCAGGAACAGTGGCTTGAGAACGAGGACATCTTCGATACGCCTGCCGTGCGTGCGCTGGTGGGTGCCACGGTTGAGCCGCTGCGCGACCACGGTATCGATACCGTGGTGCTCGGCTGTACGCATTTTCCGCTGTTGGTGGGACCTATCCGCCATGCTCTGGGGCCTGGGGTGCGCGTCGTGAGTTCCGCCGAGGAGACCACACGCGAGTTGACCGATATCCTCACGCGCCGCGAGCAGCTGGCGGGCGACGCCGCCGAGCCGCAGCATCGTTTTGCCACGACGGCCGATAACATTGCCGAGTTTGCGGTGGCGGGCAGCTTTATCTTTGGTCAGCCGCTCAAGAGCATCGAACATATCGATATCGATGAACTGAAATAGATGTAAGGCAGCCGCCAAAGCCTTCGCCACATCTTTTGCCGAAAGGATATTTCTATGGAGTACATGCAGGTCAACCGCGCCAACGGCCGCGCCGCCAACGAGTTGCGCCCCGTTAAGCTCACCCGTGGCGTCATGAAGCACGCCCACGGCTCGTGTTTGGCCGAGTTCGGTGACACGCACGTGCTGTGCGCCGCCACTATCGAGGAGGGCGTGCCGGGCTGGCGCAAGGGGGCTAAGGCCGGCTGGGTGACAGCGGAATACGCTATGCTGCCGGCGTCGACCGGCAAACGCTGCAAGCGCGAGCACGCCAACCGCAAGGGTCGCTCCATGGAGATCGAGCGCCTCATTGGCCGCAGCCTGCGTACCGTCGTCAACATGAAGGCGCTCGGCGAGTACACCGTCACCGTTGACTGCGATGTGATTCAGGCCGATGGCGGCACGCGTACAGCGAGCATCACCGGCGCCTGGGTGGCGTTGCACGACGCCCTCGCCATGTGGGTCGAGGCGGGCAAGATCGAGCACATCCCGCTTACCGGCCAGGTGGCTGCCATCTCCATGGGCGTTGTCGACGGCAACGCGCTGCTTGACCTCGATTATTCCGAGGACAGCCATGCCGAGGTCGACATGAACCTCGTCGCCACCGAAACCGGTGAGATGATCGAGCTCCAGGGCACCGGCGAGCAGGCGCCCTTCGACCGCAAACGCCTCAATGCCCTGCTCGACCTGGGCGACAAGGGTATCGCCGAGCTCATCGAGCTTCAGCGCCAAGCCATCGCCTAACCTGCCAAATGGGGACAGGTTTATTTTGGTAGGTTTTATCTGGGAAAACGTCGAAGTATAAGACTGCCGTTGATTGAGAGGGGAGAGAGGCCGAGGTCCTCGTCGTCCTCAACACGGCATTGCTATAGAGACAAGGAGGCCAGCTATGGCACTTGAGAAGATTGACATCGACACCCTCGACCCGGCGGCGACCATCGTCGTGGCAACCGGCAACGCCCATAAGCTCACCGAGATTGAGGCCATTTTGGGCAAGGTCATGCCCGAGGTACGCTTTGTGGCGCTCGGTCAGCTGGGCGATTTTGAGGACCCCGAGGAAAACGGCACGACGTTTTTGGAGAACGCCATCATCAAGGCGCAGGCTGCCGTCGAAGAGACGGGGCTCATGGCCATTGCCGATGATTCGGGCTTGGTCGTTGATGCCTTGGACGGCGAGCCGGGCGTGTATAGCGCACGCTATGCGGGCGTGCATGGCGACGATGCCGCCAACAACGCCAAGCTGCTCGTTAACCTGGAAGGCGTGGCAGACGAGGATCGCACCGCGCGTTTTATGAGCGTCGTTGCGCTCATCGACACGGACGGTTTGGTCACCTATGGTGAGGGCGCCTGCGAGGGCACTATCGCACACGAGGGCCGCGGCGATCACGGCTTTGGCTACGACCCGCTGTTCCTGCCGGTCGACACGCCGGGCAAGACCATGGCCGAGCTGACGGCGGACGAGAAGAACGCCATCAGCCATCGATTCCATGCGCTCGAGCACCTATCCGCCAAACTGACGGGCGAGGAGTAGGCCGTGCGTGCGGTGGTGCAGCGCGTACTCAACGCCGGCGTGACGGTCGATGGCGAGTGCGTGGGCCGCATTGGACGAGGCTACCTGGTGCTGCTGGGTGTGGGCCATGGCGATACGCGTGCCGAGGCCGACAAGCTGTGGGGCAAGCTCCGGGGCTTGCGCATTAACGAGGACGAGAACGGCAAGACCAACTTGGCACTGGCCGATGTCGACGGCGAGGTGCTCGTGGTGTCGCAGTTCACGTTGTTCGCCGATTGCCGTCACGGCCGCCGCCCATCGTTTACGGATGCCGGCGCCCCCGATGTCGCCAACGAGCTCTACGAGTACTTCCTGACGCTCGTTCGCCAAGACGTCGAACACGTGGCGCACGGCATCTTTGGCGCCGATATGAAAGTCGACTTGGTCAACGACGGCCCATTCACCATCGTCTTGGACACCGACAACCTTTAGGTTACGCGGTTAAGTAGTCAATTTGGGACGGGGCTTATTTAGCTACTTGCGTATGACGGCAGCAGGGTGCTATAGTATTAGAGTTTTGTCTATCTTAGGGGTATTATCCCCTTTTTGAATTGCACCTTCTGGAGGCCCTGTTCATGGAAGAGATGGAAGTCAATCACGTCGACGACATCCACGAGAAGCTGACCGATATGGTGGGCGATCGCGTTAAGGTGAAGGCCAACATGGGCCGCACCCGCGTTGTCGAGCGCATGGGCACCATCAAGAGCGTCCACCCCGCCGTCTTCATTGTCGAGGTTGACGAGCGTCGTGGCCGCAAGTCGCGTCAGTCCTACCAGTATATCGATGTCCTCACCGGTCAGGTCGAGCTGTTCGACCCCGAGAGCGGCGAGCATATCTTTACCCCGCTCGGCAATCAGCTCGAGGAGCACTAACGGTGACCGATCGGTCCCTGACTCTTTCCGCGCCGGCAAAGATTAACCTCTACCTGGGGGTTCATACCGAGCGCGATGACCGCGGCTACCACAGGGTCGATTCCCTGATGGCAGCCGTCGGTCTTTCCGATACCGTGACGGTCACGCCGGCGCAGGCGCTGACCGTCCAGACGGTTCCGGCATCAGATTTTCCCATGCAAAAGAATACGGCGTATCGGGCTGCGGTTGCTATGGCCGAGCATTATGGTCGCGAGGCAAACATCTGCGTGACGATTGAGAAGCGCATTCCATTGTGCGCCGGCTTGGGCGGCCCCTCGACGGATGCGGCCGCGGTCATTGTCGCCTTGGCGGAGCTCTGGGGCATTGATCGCACCGACCCAGCGCTCGACGACATTGCGCGGGGCATTGGTGCTGACGTCCCGTTCTTTTTGCACGCGAGTCCTGCGTTCTACGTAGGTGGGGGAGACGTGCTGGCAACTGAGTACCCCGCGCTGCCCGTGACGCCCGTCGTGCTGGTTAAGCCGCGTGAGGCGAGCGTTTCGACAATTGAGGCCTATCGACGTTTTGACGAGGCCCCGGTGCCTGCGGACAAGCCCGGCGCGATAGCTTCTGCCTTGCGTGCTGGTGATGCCGAGACGGCATATGCGCTCATCCATAACAACTTGGGTGTCATTTCCGCACAGATGGAGCCGCAGATTCAAACGGTTCTCGATTGGCTGCGTAAACAGGACGGAACCGTTGCTGTAGATGTGTGCGGATCGGGTGCCTGCTCGTTTGCCATTTGCGACACCGCCGCCACGGCCGAAAGGCTTGCCGACGCTGCCCAGCAAAACGGCTGGTGGGCCTGCACGACGGAGCTCATTCCCAACACGGTTCGCGTCGAAGTGCCAAAGAAATAAAAATTTCCCTAGCATGCGGCGAAAATCTTTGTTACTATAGTCGAGCTAACGGGTTGTGGCTCAGTTTGGTAGAGCACTGCGTTCGGGACGCAGGGGTCGCTGGTTCAAATCCAGTCAACCCGACCAGAGCATGAGGAGGGACCGCTTCTTGCGGTCCCTTTTTTTAGCTAGTGTTGTGATACCGCGATACCCGCGGTATACTCATTCGAGCTTGTCTCGCTGTACTGTGGAGGTCTACATGTTTGGACTGAGGGCTCCTGAGCTCATCATTATTCTCGTCGTTGTCCTGATTATCTTCGGGCCCAAGAACCTGCCGAAGCTCGGCAAGTCCCTCGGCTCTACCGTCAAGAATATCCGCGAGGGTATGGAGGGCGACGATAATGCCGAGACCAAGCAGGCCGAGGAGGTCGTGGTCGAGCAGTCCGAGGAGGACAAGGAGATCGCTGAGCTCGAGGCCAAGCTCGCTGCTGCCAAGAAGAAGCAGGCAGAGGACAGCGACGCGGACGCAGAGTAGTCCCATCCCTTTGGGGTGAGCACCTGACCGGCTTGCCCGCAGGCTAGCCGGTCTTTTTCGTTTTGTTGACAGTTGATTGTTTGATCAGAGTTGGGGAGATATCCGTATGGACGCAAGCCAGATCGTACTGACCGCTGAGGGCCGCCAGAAGCTCGTCGAGGAGCTCGCCTGGCGTGAGGGCGATTACGCCAAGGAGATCGTCGAGGACATCAAGGAAGCCCGCGCGTTCGGCGACCTTTCGGAGAACTCCGAGTACGACGCCGCTAAGGACAAGCAGGCCCAGAACGCCGCTCGTATTGCCGAGATCCAGGCCATCCTCGCCAACGCTCAGGTTGCTGCCACCACGGGCGACCTGACCGTCTCCATCGGTTCCACCGTTTCGCTGATTGATCCCAACGGCGAGGTCATGGAAGTCACGCTCGTCGGTACCACCGAGACCAACTCGCTCGAGCACAAGATCTCCAACGAGTCTCCGGTCGGTCACGCCATCATTGGTCACGGCGAGGGCGACTCCGTCGAGGTCGTTACGCCTTCCGGCAAGACTCGCGTCTACACCATCGCCAAGATCGCACGCTAGACCACGGTCCCGCGTAAAGGTATGTTTTCGCTCCCTGGGACCGAATCCTGGGGAGCGTTTTAGTTTGAGGAGCTAACTTATGGCAGAGAACCAGAACGCCGCCGATCAGGCATCGACGCTCAACGACGAGCGCGCCACCCGCCTGGCCAAGCGCGCCGCCCTGTTCGAGGCGGGCCAGAACCCCTATCCCGAGCACTCTGAGCTTGAGGACTACGTCGCCGATATCGAGGCTAAGTACGCCGAGCTTGCCGATGGCGAGGACACCGAGGACGTCGTGAAGATCGCTGGCCGTGTGGTCGCCAAGCGCGGTCAGGGCAAGATCATGTTCATCGTCGTGCGCGATGCGACTGCCGAGATTCAGCTGTTCTGCCGCATCAACGACATGGACGAGGCTGCCTGGAGTACGCTCAAGGCCCTCGACCTGGGCGACATCCTGGGCGTGACCGGCGTGGTCGTGCGCACCCAGCGTGGCCAGCTTTCCGTTGCCCCTAAGAGCGCGACCCTGCTTGCCAAGGCCGTTCGTCCGCTGCCCGAGAAGTTCCACGGTCTTTCCGACAAGGAGACCCGCTATCGCCAGCGCTATGTCGACCTGATCGCCAACGACGACGTTCGCGAGACCTTCCGTAAGCGTTCGCAGATTCTCTCCACCTTCCGTCGCTTTATGGAGTCCGACGGCTACATGGAGGTCGAGACCCCCATCCTGCAGACCATCCAAGGCGGCGCTACTGCCAAGCCGTTCATTACCCACTTCAACGCGCTCGATCAGGAGTGCTACCTGCGTATTGCCACCGAGCTGCACCTCAAGCGCTGCATTGTCGGTGGTTTTGAGCGCGTGTTCGAGATCGGCCGCATCTTCCGTAACGAGGGCATGGACCTTACCCATAACCCCGAGTTCACCACGATGGAGGCCTACCGTGCCTTCTCCGACCTCGAGGGCATGAAGGCACTCGCCCAGGGTGTCATCAAGGCTGCCAACAAGGCCATCGGCAACCCCGAGGTCATCGAGTACCAGGGCCAGACCATCGACCTTTCTGGTGAGTGGGCCAGCCGTCCCATGACCGACATCGTCTCCGACGTGCTCGGCAAGCAGGTCACCATTGACACGCCAGTCGAGGAGCTTGCTGCCGCCGCGCGCGAGAAGGGCCTGGAGATCAAGCCCGAGTGGACTGCTGGCAAGATCATCGCCGAGATTTACGATGAGCTGGGCGAGGACACCATCGTCAACCCGACGTTCGTGTGCGATTACCCCATCGAGGTCAGCCCGCTTGCCAAGCGTTTTGAGGACGACCCACGCCTGACGCACCGCTTTGAGCTGGTTATTGCCGGTCACGAGTACGCCAACGCGTTCTCCGAGCTCAACGACCCGGTCGACCAGGCCGAGCGCTTTGCCGCCCAGATGGCCGAGAAGGCCGGCGGTGACGACGAGGCCATGGAGTACGACGAGGACTACGTGCGCGCCCTCGAGTACGGTATGCCTCCCGCGGGCGGCATTGGCATTGGTATCGACCGCGTGGTCATGCTGCTCACCAACCAGGCTTCTATCCGCGACGTGCTGCTGTTCCCGCACATGAAGCCCGAGAAGGGTTTCCAGTCCGGTGCCGCTGCCGCCAAGGCTGCCGAGGCCGGCAACGCCGCGAGTCCGTTCGTTACGTCGCTTAAGCCCACGCTCGATTACTCCAAGATCGCCGTTGAGCCGCTGTTCGAGGAGTTCGTCGACTTCGATACCTTCTCCAAGAGCGATTTCCGCGCTGTGAAGGTCAAGGCATGCGAGGCCGTCAAGAAGTCCAAGAAGCTGCTGAACTTTACACTCGACGACGGTACCGGCACCGACCGCACCATCCTTTCCGGCATTCACGAGTACTACGAGCCCGAGGACCTGGTCGGCAAGACCCTGCTCGCCATCACCAACCTGCCTCCGCGCAAGATGATGGGCATTCCCAGCTGCGGCATGCTCATCAGCGCTATCCACGAGGAGGATGGTGAGGAGCGTCTCAACCTGATCCAGCTCGACGCTTCCATTCCCGCCGGCGCAAAGATGTACTAACTAGTTACGCGGTTCTACGAACCGCGTAACGGCTCGACGCTGCGCGGGCCGCATTTGGACAATCTGACGTTCAACTTCA